>NZ_JNAC01000057.1:0-334185 GCF_000722555.1 Sphingobium sp. DC-2
CGCTGCCCGCTTCAAGGCACAACCATCGCGGTAACAATCGGGCGGTTACGATAGGGGCTGCAGGACGCATTTTGATCGGCGTACTTCTTGCTGTGGCAATCCTAATCCTTATGACAATGTGTTCTGTTGGAACCAAACAACCCTTGACGCCCGAGAATGAGCAGGATGCATACAAGCGTTTCTCTAGCATCGTCTTCGAATTTGCTTCGGCCTATCCCAACGCATCAAACGAAATCAAGAAAACCGATATGAGGTTTGCCCGAGGCCAAGCCCTATGTAGGATTCAAAGCAAGTTCTTCATCACCCCCGCGACCATCCGGTCAATCCATACGAACAAAGAGGGCACTGCCAAAATCATCTTCCGATCGGCAGATGGAATCGGACTCGAAACTGGGTTCGATGCTTCGCGCGGTTCGCGTCTTCACGAACTGCTACGCCGTCATAATGAGGGTGATGCCGTCGCTATCAGGTTCAGCTTCCGGCCCGACCGCAAGGATTGCTTCTATAGCACCCGCTGGCTCGAGAAGACGAATATGGTTGATCCTAGCTTTTATGTCGAGCTCGATGGGATCAGCTAGACATAGTTTCGATCAGGCTGAGATATTGTGAGCCAAGCTGACGAACTTACGGACGCAGACATCCGGGTCCTCCAGTCGATAACGGACTTTCAGATGGCGATTAGCGCCGTGACTTTCCTGTGCGAGCTTGAACCAGATCAGCGAATTTCCCGCGTCGAGCGTCGCCGCTATCGCTGCTTCGAGGATACGGCCATTGTGTCATACTGTCGACCATTTACGCAGTCCAAGGGGCTGCCGACACTGAGCCTCAAGAAGCTGGGCGTGAAACCGACCACAGAACAACAGGTCCTCCATGACCGATTGTGGGAACGACGCAATAAGGTGGTCGCTCACACAGATATCGACCGAATGCGTCTTGCCATGTCGTCATTCCAGCCTTTCGACGACCATCCCGTCATGCTGCCGATGATGGACTTCGATGATGGCCTCGCCTTCTTCAACGAGCGTCATGAATGGGAGGAATGGGTGCAATTGCTCATCCATAGGGCCACGAAAAGCGTCTTCGATCGGGTTCAGGGCAGATTGCCAATCCGATTTAGGCGTGACCACGCCGACGACCGCTGAACTAAGGTCACTGGCGCTCCGGTAGGCCCTTGAACTTCGAAACCCTAATGACGATCGTCACATCATTGACGGTCGCAAGCATGCGTGCGTGCATCGCGCGAAGGAGAACGTCGTGAGTACCATCAAAACAGCTCTGCATGACGCACAGGAGGCGGTTGCTGACATCGCTGATCAGGTGTCACCAGAGGAAATGGAACAGGCGGCTTCTGAGGCGCGGCGGAGTAGATCAGCCATTTTTGCTGGATATGACGACTTGCGGTCGGTCCGCATGGCAATACAACATCGTGTCCTTCGGGCTGTGCTCATGAAACTCCACGGGGTTCAGCCGGTTGGCGAGGACGCCTTCAACGCACGACTGAAGCATATTCTTGATCTGGAACTTGTTACGGATCGGCGGCCAAACGGTAGGGGATGGAGAACCTACGGCTTGGTTGACGTGTTCGAAATAGCGCTCTGTCTCCAACTCCAGCGGTCATTCATCCCACCAGCCACCGCAGTGCGGTTCATCGTAGAAAACCGCGCATATTTGGATAAATTCTGGTCCGAAGGAGCGAAAGGATCGGCTCCTCGACTATATGTTGAGGTTGATGCATTTGCGGCAATCGGCGCTACCGGGCGCGATAATGGTCGGGGGTCTCGGGGCAATGAGGTCGGCACCATCAGCATGAGCCGACTAGGACATCTAGACGCAGATGCCATTCCGCCTTCGTCCCTCATAATTGACTTAAACGATCTACAGAGGCGAGTGCAAGATCAACTGGTGCGAGTGGGCGTCAGAGACGTTCTTTCCCGGGCAAGAGAAAGTGGATGTTTGTGAACGCAATGCCTCGAAGAGGAGGGGCAAACGCCAAACACTTGTGACAGACAAGATACACGTATTTTGCCTAAAGGATTTATGGACATCTTTTGGGTGCCGCCCACCCCCATATGGACAACTTATGGGTGATGAAACATCAAATTATGGTTGTGCCTGATGCTTGTAAGCATTGGAAAAATTAGGTAACCTATGGACAACTTATGGAAGGGAACGCACTAGGGTTTGTTCTCGTCCAATAATCAATGGAACGGCGGCGCGAAGCCGCTACCTCCGAAACCGCGCCGGATCGTAAGGCGCCGGGTCCAGCGCCGCGATCGAGGAAGGCGGAGAATCCCCCGTCAGCAGGCTGGCCGCCAGCAAAGCCGCCGCAGGCGCGGTCTGGATGCCGAAGCCGCCCTGCCCCGCGAACCAGAAAAAGTCCGGCTGACCGGGATCGAAGCCATAGACCGGCGCGCGATCGGGCGCGAAGCTGCGCAGGCCAGCCCATTTGCGCTCGACCGCGGCGATGGGCCAGTCCACCACTTGCTGGAACCGGGCGATCGCCTGCGCCACCGCCATCTCCTCCGGCGCGGCGTCGCATGGGGGCGATGGCTCCTCGTCATGCGGGGTCAGCCAGATGCGGTCCTGCCCCTCCGGCTTGAAGTAGAATTGCGATCCCAGGTCCATGACCAGCGGAAGGTCCGGCGACGGCAGCGACGGCACGCGCAACTGCACCACAGTGCGGCGCAGCGGCGTGATGCCGACCGGCGCGAGGCCGCAAAGCCGCGCGGCATGATCCGCCCAGGCCCCCGCCGCATTGACCAGCAGGCCGCATTCGACCGCGCCCCGCGCTGTGACGATCCGCCATCCGCCGCCATCGCTCGCGGCGCTCAGAAGCCCCGCGCCCATCCGCAGCTCACCGCCCGACTGCCGGAAACGGCGCAGATAGGCCTGGTGCAGCGCCGTCACGTCGATGTCGCACACATCGGGTTCCAGCAGGCCGACCGTCCATTCGGGCCGCAGTCCGGGCACCAGCGCCGCCGGGTCCACCGGGCGCAAGTCCACCCTGCCCGCAAAATCGGCCATCAGCCGGTCGCGCGCGGCTGCCTCGCCAGCGCGCCCGACATAGAGCGTCCGGCGCGGCGACAGGAACGGCGCGGGGGCGAAGTCCGGCGCGGGAAAGCGCAGCATCGGCCCCGACGCGGTGGTCAGCGGCTGCACGACCTTGCCGCCATAGGTTTCTTCCCAGAAGGCGACCGACCGCCCGGTGGCGTGATAGCCCGCGCTTTCCTCCTGCTCCAGGATCAGGACGGAGCCACGCCCCGCCAGCTCCGCGCCCAGGCTGGCCCCGGCGATGCCAGCGCCGATGACGACGAAATCGAAACGGCTCATGCAGGCGCGGCTTCGTCGAAAAATTCGTCGATCCGGCGCAGCGCGTCCAGCCGCACATGGTCGCGCTCGCGCAATATCTCATGCGCGGCGTCGCGCCCATAGACATGCAGCCGCGCGCCCGGAATGCGCCGCGCCACCCGCCGGATCGCGGGGGTGGACACCAGCCGGTCATGCCGCGCCGCCAATATCAGCAAGGGCACGGCGATCCGCTCCAGCCCGTCGCCGCGCTCCAGCGCCCGCGTCGATTCCAGCGCTTCGGCCACCCACCGCCAGCTTGGCGGGCCCAGCGCTATGTCCCGGCTATGTTCGCGCCACCATAGTTCGTCGGCATAGCGGTCCGGGTCGTGGGTCAGCCGCTTCTGCCGCGCCGCGCGCTGCCAGCCGGATTCTTCCTTCTGCGTCCATGCCTGCCGCGACGCATGGCCCATCGCGCACATGCCCCTGGCGATCAGCCGCGCCAGTCCCATGGGCAGCAGGCCCGCATGCACCCCCATCATCGGCGCGACCGCCGCCGCCGCATCGGGCGGCGGCATTCCTTCGGCCAGCGCGCGCAGCAGCAGATGGCCGCCCATGCTGTGGGCGACGATGACGGCAGGACCTTCGCCCTCGCCGCGCCATTCCGCCGCGAAGGCTTCCAGATCGGCGATCCATTGGCCGAAATTCTCGATATGGCCGCAGAGCGGATCATCGGTCAGCCGCCCCGATCCCCCCTGCCCCCGCCAGTCGAAGGCCGTGACCGCCCACCCCCGTTCGGACCAATGGTGGATCACTTCGAGATATTTCTCGATCATGTCGCCGCGCCCGCCAAGCACCAGCATGCGGCCGCGCGCGCCATCCCCCAGCCGGTAGCGGCGCAGCGGCCATCCGCCGGGCGCGGTCCAATAGTCCAGCCGCCCGTTCATCGGCCAGGCGCGGCGGTCAAAGGCCGGGGGAGCGAACACAGGCGAATCCATTGGGCGCATGGTTACGGTTTGGTAAGCCATGCGGTCTAGAGGGTTAGAGTCATGACGGGGGAATATTTCAGGCTGGCGCTGCTGTGCGCCCTGGGGCTGCTGCTGGTCGGCGCGTCCGTGACGGATCTGCGCTCGCGCATCATCTCCAACCGGCTGAACCTTTCCATCGCGGCCATGGCGCCGCTGTGGTGGCTGGCGAATGGCCTGCCGCTCTGGCCCGGCATGGCGGCGCAGCTTGCCCTGGCGGTCGCCGTCTTCGCCATTTTCGCGGCGCTGTTCGCCTTGGGCTGCATGGGCGGCGGCGACGTCAAGATGCTGGGCGCGCTGGCGCTCTGGTTCCCGTGGCAGGCGCTGCTGTCGATGCTGATGGTGATGGCGGTGCTGGGCGGCGTGGTGACGATCGTGACGGTCGTCCACCATCGCATGACCCGGCGGCTCGGCCAGCCCCAAATACCTTATGGCGTCGCAATATCCGTGGCTGCTCTGTGGCTGATTGGCGAACGATATCTTAACCAATTTGCGTAATCATGAAGGCTCAGGTGCAACTCGCCTGATTGAGGGAGACGAATTTCATCATGGACGCCAAGAAAATCGTTCTGCTTGCCGGAGCGCTTATCATAGCGGTCACGACGGCCCTTCTAGCGCGCAACATGCTGAGTTCGTCGGGCGCGCCCCAGGCGGGTGCATCGGCCATGCCCGTGGAAGCCAATCAGCCCCATGTGCTGGTCGCCACCAAGGCGCTGCCGGTGGGCACCATCCTGAACGCGGAAAGCTTCCGCTTCCAGCCCTGGCCCAAGGATCTGGTCGAACAGGCCTATTATATACAGGGGCAGGCCGATCCGGCCAAGCTGATCGGCAGCGTGATCCGCACCGCCATTTCCGCTGGCCAGCCGATGACGGTGGGTTCGGTGATCAAGCCGGGTGAGCGCGGCTTCCTGGCGGCGGCTCTGGGGCCGGGCATGCGCGCCGTGACGGTGCCTGTGTCGGCGCAGAATTCCGTCGCCGGCTTCGTCTTTCCCGGCGACCGCATCGACCTGGTCCTGACGCAGAGCGTCAGCGGCGGGGGCGACGGCGATCCGCTCAAGGTATCCGAAACCATCCTGCGCAACCTGCGCGTGCTCGCCACCGACCAGCGCATGGACGCGATGGGCGAAGACGGCAAGCCGGTGGTCCAGACCTATTCCAACGTCACGCTGGAAGTGACGCCCAAGATTGCCGAGAAGATCGCCGTGGCGCAGACCATCGGGTCGCTGTCGCTGTCGCTGCGGTCGCTGGCGGACAATCCGTCCGACCTGGACGCCGCGATCGCCGGGGCCGATGTGGACCTGTCCAACGCCGCCAATCCGCAGGCGGAAAAGAAGATCATGGCAAAGCTGGCCGCGCGTCCGATCGACCGTGGCACCACCTATTCCACGGGCGCCGACGTGTCCCGCTACCAGCGCAGCAGCGTGCCCGCCAAGACGGCGGACGGCTCCGTTCCCGCCGTGCCCACGGGGGGCGCACCGGCGGGCGCGAGCGGCCCGGTCATCCGCATCGCTCGCGGCACCAATGTGACCGAAGTTCCGGTCGGGGGGAAGTAAGATGAAGCGTTTCCACCTTCACGCGGGCAAGACGGCGATCAAGCCGCTGATCGGCCCCGCGATCGCGCTGGGCCTGGCGGCCGCCATGGCCGCGACGCCTACCGCCGCGCTCAACGCGGCCCCCGCTTCGATGCAGGACAATGCGATCCTGATGTCGGTGGGCGGCAGCCGGGTCGTGAACCTGTCCGCCAGGATGTCCGATGTGGTCATCGCCAACCCGGATGTCGTCGACGTCCATGTCCGCGCGCAGAACCAGCTCTACCTCATCGCCAAAAAGCCGGGCGAGACGACCGTGTTCGTCACCGCCACCAATGGCAAGGTGCTGTTTTCCGGCACGGTGCGGGTGGGCAACAACCTGACCAGCATCGATGACATGCTGAAACTCGCCATGCCCAATGCCGACATCGCGGTGAACAAGATGAACGGCATGGTCCTTCTGACCGGCACGATCGGCGCGCCCGAAGACGCGGCCGAAGCCGAGCGCCTGACCCAGGCCTTTGTCGGCAAGGACGTGACGGTCGTCAGCCGCCTGCGCACCGCCACCCCGCTACAGGTCAACCTGCAAGTGAAGATCGCCGAAGTCAGCCGCGACATCGGGCACAAGATCGGCACGAACTTCATGTCCGCCGACAATAGCGGCGGCAAGGTGCTGGGCAATATCGGCGGCGGCACGCGCGACTTCGCCGAATATACCCGGCCGACGATCGCGAATGGCGTCGTGACCCAGCCGGGCTTCTGGAACTTCACCAATGTGGCGGACGGCAGCTACAGCATCGGCGGCGTCGCCCGCCTGCTGGGCATGGACATTGCCGGAGCGCTCGACCTCGCCGAATCGGCGGGCCTCTCCACCACCCTGGCCCAGCCGAACCTGACCTCGCTTTCGGGCGAAACCGCCAGCTTCCTGGCCGGTGGCGAGTTCCCCTATACGGTCAGCAACGGCACGCAGGGCAACAGCTTGGAATGGAAGCAGTACGGCGTGCAGCTTGCCTTCACGCCTACGGTGCTGGCCGATGGCCGCATCTCGCTGCGTGTCCGTCCCACCGTGTCGACCCTCGACTTCTCGGTCGACCTCAACGTGCCTGCGCTCAAGACCCGCACGGCTGAAACCACGGTCGAACTGGGATCGGGCCAGGCCTTCATGATCGCTGGCCTGCTCAACAACGACACCGGCAATTCGATCAACAAGGTTCCGGGCCTGGGCAATATTCCGATCCTGGGCAGCCTGTTCAAGTCGCGGTCTTTCCAGCGCAACGAAACCGAACTGGTGATTGTCGTCACGCCCTATCTGGTGAAGCCGATCAACGCGTCGGACGTGCGCCTGCCGACCGATGGCTTCCGCAACGCCAATCAGGGCCAGGGTCTGTTCCTGCAACAGGGCCATGACGGCGTCAGCGGCGCGCGCGACCCGATGCCCAGCCGTGGTCCGGGCGAACAGGTCCCGCCGCCCGGCCCGCAGGCATCCGCCCCCGCACCCGCCGCCACCGCGCGGAATGAAGGCAAGCGGCAGGCCAAGTCCAGCGCCGCTCCCGGCTTCAGCTTCTGATCCGAAGGACGAAAGACATGATCATGATGTCCCGCACCATCCCGGCGTCCCGGACGTTGCTCCGCCTTGGCGCCCTCGCGCTTCTGGCGCTGCCGCTCGCCGCCTGCGAACTCGACAATCGCGGCATGCAATCGGTGCACCAGCCGGTCGTCAGCTATACCAGCTTCACCTATGACGTGCAGGCCGCGCCTGACGGCGGCCTTACCACGGCGGAGGCGGTCCGCCTGCAAGACTGGTTCGCCTCCATCGGCCTTGGCTATGGCGACAAGGTCTCCTTGGTCACAGACGGCGCTTATTACAGCCCCTCGCTGCGCGAAGGCATTGCGGGCGTCCTCGCACGCCGCGGCATGCTGATCGGCGAGGACAGTTCCGCGACCGCCGGGCATGCGCCTGACGGCAGCGTCCGCCTGATCGTGCGCCGCGCCAGCGCCAGCGTTCCCGGCTGCCCCGACTGGTCGGACAAGGCCGAATCCACCACGCAGATGGGCACATCGGCCAATTTCGGCTGCGGCGTGAACGGCAATCTGGCGGCGATGATCGCCGACCCGGAAGATCTGGTCCGCGGCCAGAGCACCGACAGCGACCTGCGCACGGCGACGTCGAACCGCGCGATTTCCACCTATCGCGAAAAGACGCCGACAGGGTCTGGCGATCTTAAATCCCAATATGGAGGCAATTGAGATGAACGCGCCCTGGAAACCCGGAATGGCCGGCCAGCGTGATCCTTTCCACGCCTTCGTCTGCGACGATCACAGCCACGACCTGCTTTCGGCCATCGCCGCCGAAATGGGATGGGCCCCCGAAAAGGTGAACAAGGGCGGCATGCGCAATGCGGTGCAGAGCCTGTCCGTCAGCGCCAGCCCGCAAATCCTGTTCGTCGACATGTCGGAAAGCGGCGATCCGCTGAACGACATCAACAGCCTTGCCGAAGTGTGCGAACCCGGCACGGTCGTGATCGCCGCCGGGCAGGTCAATGATGTCCGCCTCTATCGCGACCTGCTCGCCAGCGGCATTCAGGACTATTTGTTGAAGCCTTTCGGCGCGGACCAGTTGCGCGATGCGCTGGCGCAGGCGCAGGCGGTGTTCTTCGCGCCGCGCGACGCAGCGCCTGAACATGCCCACATCACCACCGCCGTCATCGGCACGCGCGGGGGCGTCGGCGCATCCAGCATCGCCACATCGCTCGCCTGGCTGCTCAGCACCCGGCAGAAGCGGCCGACCGCGCTGCTCGATCTGGACGTTCATTTCGGCACCGCTGCGCTCGCCATGGACCTGGAGCCGGGCCGCGGCCTGACCGACGCGATCGAAAACCCCAGCCGCATCGACGGCCTGTTCATCGAACGCGCGATGGTGCGCGCAAGCGAGACGCTGGCGATCCTGTCGGCCGAAGCGCCGATCAACCAGCCGATGATGACCGACGGCGGCGCTTTCTACCAGTTGCTGGAAGAATTCCGCCTGGCGTTCGAATGCAGCGTCATCGATCTGCCGCGCAACATGCTGATCCAGCATCCGCACCTGATGGGCGACGTCAATGTGACGGTGGTCGTCACCGAACTGACGCTGGCGGCGGCGCGCGATTCCATTCGCATCCTGTCCTGGCTCAAGAGCAACGCGCCGCAGTCGCGCGTGCTGGTCGTCGCCAACCGGGTCCATCCCGGCGTGCCGGAAATCAGCCGCAAGGACTTCGAAGCCTCGATCGAACGCAAGGTCGACATCCTCGTCCCATTTGACCTGCGCATCGCAGCACAGTCGGCCAAGCTCGGCAAGACGCTGGCCGAAACCGCCAAGGGCAACAAGGTCGGCGCGGCCTGCATCGCCCTGCTCGACGCCGTGATCGGCGCTGCGGAGGAAAATGAAGGCGAAGGCGCGCCGAAGAAGAAGAAAGGCGATTCCCTGCTCGGCAAGATCGCGGACCTCAAGTCGCGCATCCCCGCCCGCCGCAAGGACAAGGCAGCAGCAGCGCAGAACTAAGCGCACATCCATCACGGAACGGGCGATCATATGGACGGCAATTTCATCCTGCTCCTGATACTGCTGATGACCCTTTTCGGGATGGCCGCCATGGCCATTTCGGGTCCTTCGGTGTCGAAGGCGAGCAGGCGGCGCGTGGGCCTGATCCGCGCCCGCCACAGCGGCTCGCACGACGCGATTCTGGAAGCGCGCATGCGCAAGGCGATCTCCAATCGCCAGACCGGCACCGAATTGAAGATGCTGACGTCGCTGGTGCCCAACCCGGAAAACCTGACCAAGCGTCTGAAGGCGACGGGCAAGAAGTGGACGCTCAACAACTATATGCTGACCTGCGCCGGACTGGCCCTGACGCTGTGCGCCATCATGTTCATCCGGGAATATCCGCCGCTGCTGGCGGTCATGATCAGCCTGGCGGTGGGCCTTGGCCTGCCGCATATGTGGGTCGGCCGCCTGATCGCCAAGCGGGTGCAGAAGTTCACGGCCAAGTTTCCCGACGCGCTTGAACTCATGACGCGCGGCCTGCGCTCCGGCCTGCCGGTCGCCGAAACGCTGAGCGTCGTCGCATCGGAAGTCCCCGGCCCCGTGGGCGAGGAATTCAAGCTGATCACCGAACGCATCAAGATCGGCAAGACGATGGATCAGGCGATGCAGGAAACCGCCGATCGCCTCGAAACGCCGGAATTCCAGTTTTTCGTCATCAGCCTGGCGATCCAGCGCGAAACCGGCGGCAACCTTGCCGAAACGCTGGCGAACCTTGCCACGGTGCTGCGCCAGCGGTCGCAGATGAAATTGAAAATCCGCGCCATGTCGTCGGAATCGAAGGCGTCGGCCTATATCATCGGCGTGCTGCCGTTCCTGGTCTTCGGCCTGATCTGCTACATCAACTACGACTATATGTCGCCCTTCTTCACGCCCGATCCGGCGGGTCTGTTCGGCCTTTCGCTGATGCAGCTGATCGGTGTCGGCGGCATGTGCTGGATGGCCATCGGCGCCTTCATCATGGCGCAGATGATCAGCTTCGAAATCTGATGGGAAGGAGATAGACATGGAATCCGCTCCTGTCCCCGGCGGCACGCTGTTCGGCATGACCGCCGCCGACTTCGGCACTTTGCTCGCCGCTCTGGCGACGCTGGCCACCCTGTTCGCCCTCTACGCCATCATGACGGCGCGCGATCCGATGGCCAAGCGCGTCAAGGCGCTCAACGAACGGCGCGAACAGCTAAAAGCGGGCATCACCGCCTCGACCGCGCGCCGCCGCGCGAAGCTGGTCAAGAAAAACCAGGCGACCGACCAGATGCGGTCCTTCCTGTCCAGCCTGAAGGTGCTTCAGGACGATCAGTTGAAGGAAGCGCAGATCCGCCTCGGCCAGGCCGGCATCCGCTCCAAGGACTGGGCCGTCGCGGTCATTTTCGGCCGCATGGTGCTGCCCATCGTCATCGGCGGCACGGCGGCGCTGCTGCTCTACGGCCTTGGCGCATTTCCCGACTGGGGCGGCGGCAAGCGGTTCATGGCCTTCGCCGTGGCGCTGCTGCTGTCCTACAAGGCGCCCGACCTTTTCATCGACAACAAGATCCAGAAGCGCTCCGCCGCGATCCGCAAGGGCATTCCCGACGCGCTCGACCTGCTGGTCATCTGCGCAGAAGCGGGCCTGACCGTGGACGCCGCGTTCAGCCGCGTCGCCCGCGAACTGGGCAAGGCCTATCCGGAGCTTGGCGACGAGTTCCAGCTTACCGCGATCGAGCTGTCCTTCCTTACCGAGCGGCGGATGGCGTTCGAAAATCTTGCGACTCGCGTGAAGCTCGACGCGATCAAGGGCGTGGTCACGACCATGATCCAGACGGAAAAATACGGCACGCCGCTGGCCTCGGCGCTCCGCGTGCTGTCGGCGGAATTCCGGCATGAGCGCATGATGCGCGCGGAAGAAAAAGCCGCCCGCCTCCCCGCGATCATGACCGTCCCGCTGATCCTCTTCATCCTGCCTACGCTGTTCGTCGTCATCCTGGGCCCGGCGGCCTGCTCGATCAGCAAGGCTTTCTAGGGAGAGTTGGGGCACGGATCAGCCTTGGCGCTTTGCCAAGGCCTCATCCGAACGCCCTACTCTCCCAATATGAAATCCGCCCCCGCGCGCGCATGGATGGCGGTGCCGTCATAGATGGGCAGCACATTGGCGCGCACGTCGACGATCATTTCCAGCTCGGTGCAGGCCAGGATCGCCGCCTGCACATCTTCCTTCGCGATATCGGTCAACTCCGATCGCATATAGCGTTCCGAATCGCGGCTCGCCTTGCCCAGCGTCAGTTCCTCATAGACGATGCGGTCGATCCGCTCCGCCAGTTCCAGATCGGGCGGCAGCAGCGATATGCCGTGGGCCACCAGCCGTTCGCGATAGAAATCCTCGGTCATGACGTTGCGCGTGCCGACCAGCGCCGCCTTCGTGATGCCGTCGGCCTGCATCTTGCGGCCCACCACATCGGCGATGTTGATGATGGGAATATCGACGCCGCGCTGCACATCGTCATAGACGCGATGCATGCTGTTGGCGCAGATCAGCAGCGCGGCGGCCCCGGCCTGCTCCAGACGCCGGGCGGACGCGGTCAGCACCTCGGCCGCATAGGCCCATTCCTCATCGGTCGTCGATCGGCCGATATCGGCGAAGTCCAGGCTTTCGATGATCAGCGGCGCGCTGTGCTGCCCGCCCTTGGCGCGATAGACTGCCTGATTGATGATCTGATAATAGCGCGCGGTGGATGTCCAGCTAAGACCACCGATCAGACCGAGTTTCTTCATCTATCGCCCTACCCCACAGCTAGTTCCGGGACCTTTTTCCCGCCCATCTCAAGGGTTAGGGAGGCCGCCGCGCCTCGGCAAGTCCCTTCCGGCGCGCACCGCGCGAAGGCGCGCCGCCAGCACCAGCCCGGCCGTGCCGCCTAGCCCGCCCCCCACGGCCAGCCCCGCATGCTGGAACAGAAAGCCAAGCGCCGCGATCGAACAGCCAGCAAGGCCGCCCGTCAGCGCGAGCAAGCGCGCCCGCTTCGCCTGATCCGTGGCCCCGCGCGGCATCATCGCGCATAGCGCCGTGATCGCGCCGCTGATCACCGTCACGGCGGCGCAGGGAGCGGCCCAGGGCAGCAGCCCGTCGCCCTCCTCCGGCAACAGCCCAAAGGCGTTGGGGTTGAGCAATGCGGCCAGCGCTGCGCACAGCATGGCGATGCCGGTCAGCCCCGCCAGCCCCAGCATCAGCCGGAACAGCACCTGCCCCGGCAGCCCCCGCCCCAGCATCAGCCCCAGCGCCCCGCCTGCCGCCAGCATGGCGGCGATCTGCGGCAGGTTGACGACATCCACGCTGTAGATGGCCGCCGCGCCCAGCATCACGGCTCCGGCAAGAGCGGCAAGCTGACGCCTGTGGCCCGGCCCGGCGCCCCATAGCGACAGGAGGAACAGGAGCGAGGAAAGCGCCCATGCCAGCGCCACCAGATCCACGCCGCCGCTCACCGCCGCCGGTCCTTTTCCATGCGGCGGAGCGCCATGACCGATCCGGTCAGGACCGCGCTGGCCAGCAGCACCGCCAGCAGGCCCAGATAGCGCGCGGCTATGCTGCCCGCCTCAGCAGCGGCGATGATCGATCCGGCAAGTCCGGCCGAACACAGGATCAGGACGATGCCAGCAAGGGCGAAGGCGTCCTTGCGCGGCGTGCGCATCGCCGCCAGCCCGCCCAGCAGGCAGGACAGGAGGAAGAGAATGACGAAGCCCATGTCCATCCGCCCCGCTCCCTGCCCGGCTGCGCCCGCCCCCTCCTCTCCGGCTGCGGAGAGGAGGGGGCGGAAGCGCGATATTACAGCAGCCGTTCGCTGACGACCTTGCCGCCCTGGGTGATGCGGATGGCGTTGCCGATCTCTTCGTCCAGCACCGGCGCGTTCTGGTCCTTGTTCCAGAAGGCCGAAAGGAAGTTGTAGAGATTGCGCGCGAACAGGGCGGACGCATCGGCCGCGAGGCGCGAAGGCACATTCTTGTGCCCGACGATCTTGACGCCGTGCCGCTCCACCACCTGGCCCGCCACCGCGCCCTCGACATTGCCGCCCTGCTCGACGGCGAGGTCGACGATGACGCTGCCCGGCTTCATCGACGCGATCTGCGCATCGGTGATCAGGCGCGGCGCGGGCTTGCCCGGAATCAGCGCGGTGGTGATGACGATGTCCTGCCGGGCGATG
This sequence comes from Sphingobium sp. DC-2, assembly GCF_000722555.1. Classification (NCBI taxonomy): domain Bacteria; kingdom Pseudomonadati; phylum Pseudomonadota; class Alphaproteobacteria; order Sphingomonadales; family Sphingobiaceae; genus Sphingobium; species Sphingobium sp. DC-2. The sequence continues at coordinate 13,586 of NZ_JNAC01000057.1, forward strand.
TGGCTGGACACCAGTTCGGCCTGCGCCTTCCTGTATTCCTCGGACATTTCGGTGGCATAGCCGCCCTTGCCCTCACCCTCGATCCCGGCGACGCTTTCCACGAAGATCGCCTTCGCGCCCAGGCTTTCGATCTGCTCCTTCGTCGCGGATCGCACATCGGTGGCCGACACCTGCGCGCCCAGCCGCTTGGCCGTGGCGATCGCCTGGAGCCCCGCGACGCCCACGCCCATGACGAAGGCGCGCGCGGGCGAGATGGTGCCCGCTGCCGTCATCATCATCGGGAAGGCGCGGCCATATTCATGGGCCGCGTCCAGCACCGCCTTGTACCCGGCAAGGTTCGACTGGGACGAAAGGATGTCCATCGACTGCGCGCGGGTGATGCGCGGCATGAATTCCATGGCCAGCGCTTCATATCCGGCCGCCGCATAGGCGTCCACGCGCGCGCGCTCGGCAAAGGGGTTGAGCCCGGCGACGATCCAGGCGCCCGGCTTCGCGCCTGCAATGCTGGCCGGATCGGGACCCTGCACGCCCAGGATGATGTCCGCGCCCGCGACGGTGGCGGCGCGATCGCCCAGCGCCGCGCCCATGGCGGCATAGTCCTGGTCCGCGATGTCGGCGGTCAGGCCCGCGCCCGCTTCGACCGCGACCTCCGCGCCCAGCGCCTTGAACTTCTTGACCGTTTCGGGCGTGCCCGCGACGCGGCGCTCGCCCTCTGCGAGTTCCTTGATGATGGCGATTTTCATTGTCATCCCCCTGTCGGCGCTGGCCTTAGCCGGAGATCAGCAGAACGACGATGGCGGCCACGATCACGCTGGCGATCGTCCCCCACTTCATCAACGCGACGAACCCCGAATAGGTCTGGTTCGCGCTGTCCATATTTCCTTCCGACGCCATGTCAGGTCCCCTTGTCAGCCGTTTCGAGCGCCCTCTTATCGCCAAGCCTGCCCCCTCTCAACCCGCAAAAGCCGGAAAAGATGTCGCGGTTAAGTCCGCCTTTACCCGCAGGCGGTACGCTTTGCCCTCAGTTCAAAAAGAGGGTCCCAATGGCACGCGACGGCGTACCCATGCTGATGCTGATCGATGACGAGCCCGCGCAGCGCAGGCTGGTGTCGGCCCTGGCCGCGCGCGCGGGGTGGCGCACGATCTTCGCCAATGACGGCGAAAGCGCCATCGCGATGCTGGGCACGCAGGACGGCATGCGGCTGGACGCCGTGCTGCTGGACCAATGGAGCCCGAATTACGAGCCCGCTGGCCTCATCCGCGAATTGCGCAGCCGCCGCCCGGCGCTGCCCATCCTGATCCTGACCGCGCACAACAGCGTCGCCGTCGCGGTCGAAGCCATGCGCGCGGGGGCGACGGACTATCTCTCCAAGCCGGTCGCGCCCGAACGGCTGCTCGCCGCGCTCAACGCCACCGTGTCGAGCGAGCATGGCAAGGGGGAGTTGCGCCCGCTCACCGAAAAGATTTCCGCGCCCCTCTCGTTCGAGGATGTGGTCGGGGCCGCGCCGCAATTCCGCGCCGCGCTCGCCATCGCGGCCAAGGCGGCGCGCGCTCGCGTGCCCGTGCTGATCGAAGGGGAAAGCGGCGTCGGCAAGGATGTGATCGCCCGCGCGATCCACGCCGCCTCCCCCCGGCACAAGCAGGCGATGATCACCGTCAATTGCGGCGCCATCCCCGCCAACCTGGTCGAATCGGACCTGTTCGGGCATGAGCGCGGCGCGTTCACCGGCGCGTTCGACCGCCATGTCGGCAAGTTCGTCAGCGCCGACACCGGCACCATCTTCCTTGATGAAGTCAGCGAAATGCCGCTCGACGCGCAGGTGAAGCTGCTGCGCGTGTTGCAGGATGGCGAGGTGCAGCCGATCGGCGCGCGCAGGCCCCTGCATGTCGACGTGCGCGTGATCGCCGCCACCAACAAGCGGCTGACCGATGAGATCGAGGCGGGCCGTTTCCGCGAGGACCTTTATTACCGCCTGAACGTGGTCCAGCTCACCGTACCGCCGCTGCGCGAACGGCTGGGCGACGTGCCCGCGCTCTGCCGCCATCTGCTCGCCCGCATCGCGACCCAGCCGGGCCTGCGCAGCCTTGGCCTGACCGACGATGCGCTTGCCCTGCTGATGCAGCATGACTGGCCGGGCAATGTGCGCCAGTTGCAGAACGCCCTCTTCCGCGCGGCCGTGCTGTGCGAAGGCGACGCGCTGACGCCGCAGGACTTTCCCCAGATCGCCAGCCAGATCCGCGCGCGCGCGCAGGGCGAAACGGCGCAGCCCCGCCTGCGCGCCATTCCGCAGAGCCATCGCGAGGCGGCCGGGATCACCCTGTTCGAAGGCGACGGCCATGTGCGGCAACTGGCGGAGATCGAAGCGGACGTCATCCGCCTCGCCATCGGCCATTATCGCGGGCGCATGACCGAAGTCGCCCGGCGGCTGGGCATCGGCCGTTCGACCCTGTACCGCAAGCTTACCGAACTGGGCATCGACAGCGCCGCCTGAACGCGCCAGCGCCCGCTCCGGTTCGCCTTATCGCGCCGCGCGTCGTTGCGGCGTTGAAATGTCGCAGCGGCTATGCTTTGGAAGCGACATGAAAAGCTTCCCCTTCGCCGCCTGCCTCCCTGTCTTGCTGCTCGCCGCCTGCGGCCGTGCCGAGCCGGTGGAGGACATGCCGAGTCAGGAGGAGCTGGCCGCCGCCGCCAATGCCGCCGCCGCCAAGGCGCTGGCCAGTGCGAAGGCGGACGATGCGGAAAGCCGCAACTATGTGAATGTCCAGCGCGGCTTTTCCGTGACCTTCCCGGAAGGATGGGAAAAGGACGCGGCCGCCAGCAACGCCAATGGCGCGGTGTTCCAGGACCCCGGCGCAGGCGCTGACGTGCGCGTCTTCTGGCAGGACAATCGGGACAACCAAACGCTGCAACAAATCGTCCAGAGCGTCAGCAGCGGGGCCGAAGGAGTCGATGGCGACTTCATCGGCGACAATGAATATCGCGGCACCGCCAATGACGGCGAAGGCAACAACGTCGCCATCCGGCTTGTGCGCCAGCCCGATGGCGGCATCGTCACCGCCACCTTCGTCTATCCCGAAATGCTGAGCGAACAATATCAGGCGATCGCCGAGCGCGTGCTCGACAGCCTGCGCGTCTTCGCCCCGGCCAGCCAGACGCAGGGCGGCGCGGCCCCGGCGGCAACCGGCAACAGCGCCGCAGCGCAGCCGGAGGGATAAGGGCTGCGGCCGAAAAGGCTGGAACCCCATTCCCCAACCGTTCAGGCTGAGCGAAGTCGAAGCCCTCGCCGTAGCGAAGGCGCCTCGCAGCCTTCGAGGCCAAGAGGAAACCGGCCAGACTTAAACCGCGCTCAACCCCGCATCCGCCAGCCCGCGCCAGAGGTGCAGCGCCTGCACGCTTTCCGGCACGTCATGCACCCGCACCATCTGCGCGCCCTGCTGCGCCGCCTGATAGGCCAGCGCGATCGATCCGCCCAGCCGCTGCGGCGCAGGCGCTTCGTTGGAGAGGGCGCCGATCAGCCTTTTCCGGCTCCCCGCGAACAGCACCGGCACGCCCAGCGCCTGAAACAGCGCCAGCCCATTCACCAGCGCAAGATTGTCGGCCAGCGACTTGCCGAAGCCAAGGCCGGGATCGACCATGATCCGGTCCCGCGCGATGCCCGCCTCCACGCACGCGGCGATCCGCGCCTCCAGCATGTCGAACACGTCCGCCACCACATCGGCATAGCCCGCCGGATTGTCGTGCGGATCGTCGCCCGCCGATGGCGCATGCATCAATATGACGGGGCAGTCCGCCTGCGCCGCCACGTCCATCGCGCGGGGATCATGCGCCAGCGCGCTGACATCGTTGATGACCTTCGCCCCCGCCGCCAGCGCGGCTTCCATCACCGCGGCCTTGCGCGTGTCGATGGAAACAGCCACGCCCGCCGCCGCCAGCCGCTCGATCACCGGGACGACGCGCGCAATCTCGTCGCCTTCCCACACCTTTGGCGCACGGGGGCGGGTCGATTCGCCCCCCACGTCGACCAGCGCCGCCCCCGCCGCCGCCATGGCAAAGCCCGCGTCCGCCGCCGCCTGCGGATCGCCCGCATGCTTGCCGCCATCGGAAAAGCTGTCCGGCGTGATGTTGAGGATGCCCATCACCTGCGGGGCGTCGAAGCGGATGGTCCGCTCGCCAAGGCCGAGCGGCGGCCGTGGCGCGGAGATGTTGGCCGCCTGCGCCCGCGCCCGGCGCGCCAGCGGATCGGGCAAGGCCGCCACCGCCTCCTCGAACCCGGCGGCCGGCACGATCTGCCGCGCCAGCCGGTCGCGCCCGCGCCGGACCGTCAGTTCATAGGCCTGGAACCAGATCAGCCCGTTGCCCATCCGCGCCGCCGACCCGTCCGGCAGGCCGATGGGCGAAGGCACGAACCAGGCGGGTTTCAGGTACAGCCGCGCATCGGCGGGAAGAGGTGGCAGGGACATTTTTACTCCCGTTCGCCCTGAACGAATCTATTCCCGCTCGCCCTCAAGGCTCATTGGCCAGCAGATAGGTCTGCCGCAACGCGTCGATCGGCTTCAACCCGCCCTCGCCCTCATAATGCCAGAAGGTCCAGCCGTTGCAGCTCGGCGCGCCTTGCAGCGTCGCGCCCAGCTTGTGGATCGATCCGCTTTCCGCGCCCGCATTCAGCGATCCGTCCGCGCGAACGGTCGCCTGCCAGCGGCGCTTGCTGTCCATCAGCACCGCGCCCGGCTGCAAATAGCCCGTCTCCACCAGCGTGCCGAAGGCGACCTTGGGCTGCGCCTTGGCGCTCTGCATGATGGTCAGCGCCGATTCGTCCAGCGGCAGCGCGGCCTCGATCCGCTCCAGCGCGACCTCGATATAGCTGTCCTCGCGCTCGATGCCGATCCACCTGCGCCCCAGCCGCTTGGCCACCGCGCCGGTCGTGCCGGTGCCGAAAAAGGGATCGAGCACCACGTCGCCCGGCCTGGTGCAGGCCAGCAGCACGCGATAGAGCAGCGCTTCGGGCTTCTGCGTCGGGTGCGCCTTCGTCCCGTTGCGCTTCAACCTCTCCTGCCCGCCGCAGATCGGCAGCACCCAGTCCGACCGCATCTGCAACTCGTCATTGAGCGTCTTCATCGCCTTGTAGTTGAAGGTGTAGCGGGCATCCTCGCCCTGGCTCGCCCAGATCAGCGTCTCATGCGCGTTGGTGAAGCGCGTACCCTTGAAATTGGGCATCGGGTTCGCCTTGCGCCAGATGATGTCGTTCAGAATCCAGAAGCCTTCATCCTGCAAGGCGGTGCCGACGCGGAAGATATTGTGATAGCTGCCGATCACCCAGATGGTGCCGTTGGGCTTCAAAATGCGGCGCGCCTGCGCCAGCCACGCCTTGGTGAAGCGGTCATAGCTGGTCAGCGTGTCGAACTTGTCCCAGTCATTGTCGACCGCGTCCACGCGCCCGCCTTCGGGCCGGAAAAGGTCGCCGCCCAGTTGCAGATTATAGGGCGGATCGGCGAAGATCATGTCGATGCACGCGTCGGGCAGCTTCGCCATTTCGGCGATGCAGTCGCCACGCAGCAGGCGATCCGCCTCGATTTCAACAGGCGCGACCGCCTTCTTGCGCCGCGTCGCGACGCGCTCCATCACACCCATTGCCGGACCCCCGTTCGTTACGCCGCCAGCGTTGAGTCCTCTGGAGTCCGCCGTCAAGATCAGCAGCTTAGCGTTCGCGGCTGACACGGCGTCGCCGCTGGACGGAACGAATGGAGTAGCCACGAGATGTTGAGTCCTTGGGTTCGGCCTGGACTCAATATAAGGTGGTGTGACTCAAAAGACTCACCCTTTGGCGATGCCCAACTTTTTTTGGTTAACGGCATGGCGAGGGCAAATTCGCCGCCTGATCTTGATCCATTCATAACAACATGGTTATGACTTTGGCGATGACGGATCAACTTTCCAGCGGCGACCGCAGCGCCGCCTGCGACGAACTTTTCAAGGCGCTGTCCGACGGCACCCGCCGGGCCCTGCTCGAATATCTGGTGAAGGAAGGCGAACAGAGCGTCCATGCCCTGACCGCCATCTCCGCCGTGTCGCAGCCCATGGTCTCGCGCCATCTGGGCAAGCTGAAACGCGCGCGGCTGGTGACGGCGCGCCGGGCGGGCCGCGAAACCTATTACAGCGCGCGGGTCAAGGGGCTGGCCCCGGTGGTGCAATGGATGGCGATCTATGGCGCGCTCTGGTCGCAGCGCTTCACCGCGCTGGAGAAACTGGCCGAGCCTGCCTAACGGCAATAGCCTTCCCTGCCCGGCACCAGGATCAGGCAGTCGCTCTTTCCCGCCAGATATTTGAAGCCGGTCTCCTCGCCCGATCCGGGCCGGATCGTCACATCCTTGCCATCGCGCGTGAAGCGGATCGCCGCGCCCTCGCGCACGCCTGCATAATCCGCCTGCCGGTCCAGCGTGTCGCGATTGGCGATCGCATAATGGCCCGGCTTGCCGTTGGGCGAAGGCTGGATGTCGAGGAACAGCCCTTCGGGGCCGGTCCAGCGCCCCACCCAATCGTCGGTCGGCAGCCTTTCCGGCGCATCCTCATTCCCGGCGCGCGGCGAATCGGGGTCATCGATCGCTTCCACCTCAGGCGCCTGCGCCACATTGTTCGCCGCCGCCTGATCGTCCACGGCCCCGGAGCAGCCGCCCAGCGCCGCCACGCCCAGCAGCATCGGCATCAGAAGGGCAGCGGCGGCATTGCGGTTCATGCATCTTTCCCCTTGCAATTCCTTCCTCAAACGGGTGAACGATGGGGTTTGATCCATGAATGCCGGGCATCCATGGCGGCAGGAAAAAAGACGTGGAGCAAAAAAGCATGAGGAGCCCCCGGACGGGGCAGACAAGGGCCCGGTTCGTCCGGGAGTCGGCCGACGTCAGGCGTCAGGCGCTGATCGAAGCGACAGCGCGCTGCCTTGCGGAAAAAGGAGTGGGCGCGATATCGGTGCGCGCCATCTGCGCCAGGGCCGGGGTCTCCGCTGGCCTGCTCACCCATTATTTCGACGGCGTGGAAGCGCTGATCCTCGCCACCTATCGCGATGTGGGCGAAAAGGTCGCGGCGGCCATGGAACAGGCGGTGGCGCAGGCCGGGCCTGATCCCCGCGCGCGCCTCTGGGCCTATCTGCGCGCCAATTTCCAGCCGCCGGTGCTCGACCCCAATCTGCTGGCGACGTGGATCTCCTTCTGGAGCCTGGTCAAGACCAACCCGGAAATCGCCGCCACCCATGCGGAAACCTATGGCGGCTCGCGCGAGCGGCTGGAAGTGCTGCTGCGGGAAGCCGCCCCTCAAATCCCCCGTCCCGCCGCACGGGTCGCCGCCATCGCCCTTACCGCGATGGTCGATGGGTTGTGGCTTGAACTCTGCCTCGATTCGTCCACCTTCACCACGGAAGAGGCGCTGGCGATGGTCAAGGAAGCGATGACCTATATCATCGAAAAGCCCAGAGACGGCGCTGTCGATCAATAACCCGCCCTCTGATCGCTTTTCTCAATATGACCGGGCGAGAAAACCAATTTCCCCCGGCGGCGCTCCTTCCCTACATAGGCCAGGCAACAGCAACCCCTCAGAAGGAACTGGAAAGCTCATGGCGCTTATCAACACCACCATCAAGCCGTTCAAGGCCACCGCGTACAAGGAAGGCAAGTTCGTCGATGTCACTGACGAGGATGTGAAGGGCAAGTGGGCGATCTTCTTCTTCTACCCCGCTGACTTCACCTTCGTCTGTCCGACCGAGCTGGAGGACCTTGCCGGCATCTACCCGACGCTCCAGTCGCTGAACGTGGAAGTCTATTCGGTGTCGACCGACACGCATTTCAGCCACAAGGCATGGCACGACACCTCGCCCGCGATCGGCAAGATCAACTATTACATGCTGGGCGACCAGTCGGGCCAGATCACCAACAATTTCGACGTGATGCGTCCGGGCGTCGGCCTGGCCGACCGCGCCACCTTCCTCGTCGATCCCGAAGGCGTGATCCAGTTCATGGAAATCACGTCGGAAGGCGTCGGCCGCAACGCGACCGAACTGCTGCGCAAGGTCAAGGCCGCGCAATATGTCGCCGCTCACCCCGGCGAAGTGTGCCCGGCCAAGTGGGAAGAGGGTGAAGAAACCCTGGCTCCCTCGCTCGACCTCGTCGGCAAGATCTAAGAGCTGACAGCATCCGCCGGGCCGGGTCGAGGACCCTCCCCGGTCCGGCGGGCGCCTATGACATGACGCACTCCATCATGGGTGCGTCATACCGGGCCTGACCCGGAATCCCGCTTCACTTCGGGCAATGCAGGCAAGTGAGCGGGACCCCGGATCAAGTCCGGGGTGACGGTAACGAGACGAGATAGAGACAAGCGCCGGAACCTTCGGGCCGCACCGGCGATCGGACAATCGCGTGCCCGCAAAGCGGCGCGCTCATGGAGCTTTGACACGATGTTGGACGCAAATCTCAAGGGCCAGCTCAAGGCCTATATGGCGAACATCACGCAGCCCATCGAGCTGGTGGCGTCGCTGGACGAAGGCGCGAAGTCGCGCGAACTGGAAGAATTGCTGACCGAAATCGCCGGGCTGTCGGACAAGGTTTCGCTGGTGCTGACGGGCAATGACCGCCGCAGGCCCAGCTTCATGATCCGCCGGGCTGGCACGGATATCGGCGTGACCTTCGCCGGCATTCCCATGGGGCATGAATTCACCTCGCTCGTCCTCGCCCTGCTCCAGGTCGGCGGCCACCCGTCGAAGGCGGCGCAGGACCTGATCAGCCAGATCAAGGATCTGGATGGCGATTTCAGCTTCGAAACCTATTTCTCCCTGTCATGCCAGAACTGCCCCGACGTGGTGCAGGCGCTGAACCTGATGAGCGTGCTCAATCCCCGGATCAAGCATGTCGCCATCGACGGCGCGCTGTTCAAGGATGAGGTGGACGAGCGCAAGGTGATGGCCGTGCCCACCGTCTTCCTGAATGGCGAGCCCTTCGCTTCGGGCCGGATGGAGCTGGAGCAGATCGTCGCGAAGATCGACAGCGGCGCTGCGGACCGCGCGGCGGAGAAGATCCGCAACCAGCACCCGTTCGAGGTGCTGATCGTCGGCGGCGGCCCCGCAGGGGCGGCGGCGGCGATCTATGCGGCGCGCAAGGGCATCCGCACCGGCGTGGCGGCGGAACGTTTCGGCGGGCAGGTGCTCGACACGATGGATATCGAGAATTTCATCTCGGTCCAGCATACCGAAGGCCCCAAATTCGCCGCCGCGCTCGAAGCGCATGTGAAGGATTATGACGTCGAGGTCATGAACCTGCAAAAGGCGGCGAAGCTGATCCCGGCCAGGAGCGAGGGCGGCTATCATGAGGTCGTGCTGGAAAATGGCGCGTCGCTCAAGGGCCGCACCGTGATCCTCTCCACCGGCGCGCGCTGGCGGCAGATGGGCGTGCCGGGCGAGGAGGAATATCGCAACAAGGGCGTTGCCTACTGCCCCCACTGCGACGGCCCCCTGTTCAAGGGCAAGCGCGTGGCGGTGATCGGCGGCGGCAACAGCGGCGTCGAAGCCGCGATCGACCTTGCCGGTATCGTCGCCCATGTGACGCTGATCGAATTCGACAGCCAGTTGCGGGCCGACGCCGTGTTGCAGCGCAAGCTCGCCAGCCTGCCCAATGTGCGCATCATCACGTCCGCGCTCACCACCAGGGTGGACGGGGACGGGACCAGGGTGACGGGCCTCAGCTACAAGGACCGCAACCAGGGCACCGAACATGATGTTGAACTGGAGGGCATCTTCGTGCAGATCGGACTCGTTCCGAACACGGAATGGCTTAAGGACACCGTTGCGCTTTCCCCGCGCGGCGAGATCGAGATTGACGCGCGCGGCGAAACCAGCCAGCCGGGCATATTCGCCGCGGGTGACTGCACCACCGTTCCCTACAAGCAGATCGTGATCGCTTGCGGGGGCGGCGCCACGGCCGCGCTGTCGGCGTTCGATTATCTGATCCGCCTGCCCGCTTCGGCGGAAACGGCGGAAGCAGCCTGACGAGACAACCCCGAGCGGGGGGTTGGGAAGCGGCCGGCCCCAAGCCCGGTGCCGGTCGCTTCTTTAGGCCGTGATCGCCCCATGCGGGACCATCCGCGATAAGGCTCCTTTCCGTCACCCTGGACCTGACAAAGGGTCCGGGGCGGCGATCCCTCAAACCTGATCATGCTCTGGCAGGTTACTGACTGAACAGCCCGATCACCGGCGCAGGCGCGGCCGGAACACGCTGGGATCGACCGACAGCGACGGGGCATCCTGCGCCGCGAGTTGAATGCGGCTCTCCTTCTCCTGTACCCGCGCGGGCCGGGCTACAGGCTCGGCCCGGCTCGGCTGCACCGGCATCTCCTTTGCGGCGGTTTGAACCGCGCTCCCGTCCATCGGCGCTTTTTTCGCCTCCTGCCGCACATCAGGCCGCGCGATGGGCGCAGGCGCGGCGGTCTCGCGCACGGCCATCTGCACCCCGGCCTGCTGCACCGGCGCGGGCACAGGCTTCGCATCCGGCGTAAAAGTCACGATCGCCGTCCCCGGATCGTTCAGGACCAGTTGGTCCAGCATCAGCGCGGGCCGCAACTCATCCGCATTCACCCGCACCAGCGTTCCCAATTGCGTCAGCGTAAACAGCTTGCGGGCAAAGGCGGTCGGCAGGCGGATGCAGCCATGGCTCGCCGGATAGCCCGGATTATGCCCGGCATGCAGCGCCACCCCGTCCCAGGTCAGCCGCTGCATGAAGGGCATGGGCGCATTGCTGTACAGGTTCGACCGGTGCCATTCCCGCTTCTGTAGGATGGGAAACTCGCCCGTCGGCGTGCGATGGCTGCGCGTCCCGGTCGATACGCTGGCCATGCCGATCAGGCGGTCGCCGCTATAGACATGGACCATCTGCTGCCGCAGGCTGATGATCAGGTAGAGCGGGCCTTCGAACGGCCCCTCCTCCAGCCAGCGATAGGCGCCAGCCTCCAACTGTCCGGCATCCGCGGGCTGCGCGATCGCGCCTCCCGCGCCGGGAAGAATCGTCAGGGCGGCTATGGCGAACAGGGACGGCAGGCAGCGCATAAATTTATTCTTAACCATAAGTAAGCGCCGCGCCAGCCCCGGCAGGCGCATCGCGCGCGCTATCCCATCATGGGACAGGCAATATTTTCCTGTCCTACAGCCCGCCGGTCATGATAGCGCCCAGGCGGCTCTTTCAACCGTCGATCCCTCCTGTAGGAAAATACACGAAAAACCACGCTTTTCCGCGCGCCTGTCGTGTCACCTATGTCACCCAGATCCTACAGCAGCATCAACTGCGCGACGGGGGCGAAGCTGCGGCGGTGCAGCGGCGTCGGCCCATGTTTCCGCAGCGCCGCAAGGTGCATCGGGCTGCCATAACCCTTGTTGCTTTCCCACCCATAATGCGGATGCTCGCTGGCCGCTTCCACCATCATCCGGTCGCGCGCTTCCTTGGCCAGGATGGAGGCGGCGGCGATGGACAGGCATTTGGCGTCGCCCTCCACCACGGCCGTCGAGGCCCAGCGCCATTTGGGGCAGCGGTTCCCGTCCACCAGCACATGGGCGCAGTCCCGGTCCAGCGCCTCCATGGCCCGCGTCATCGCCAGCATCGTCGCCCACAGGATGTTCAGGCTGTCGATTTCCTCCACCGAAGCGACGCCGACCCCCCAGCACAGCGCCCGCGCCTTGATCTCCCCCTCCAGCACGGCGCGGCGGGCGGCGGTCAACTGCTTGCTGTCGTTGAGGCCATCGGGGCAATCCTCCTGCCGCAATATGACGGCGGCGGCGACCACGGGCCCGGCCAGCGGCCCCCGGCCCGCCTCGTCCACCCCGGCGACAAGGCCGGGATGATGCCGCAGTTCGTGCGCGAAATCAGGCATGGACATGAAATCCCAGCGGCGATCCCATGGGACCGCGCCCCTGCCCCAGTCCGGGCGCCAGCGCCAGCGCCTCGCGCACATATTTGCGGGCCCGCTCGATCGCATCGATCAGGTCCCGGCCCTGCGCCAGTCCGGTCGCGATGGCGCTGGCCAGCGTGCAGCCGGTGCCATGATTGTGGGGCGTGTCGATCCGGGCGTTGCTCCACGCCTTGAGCACGCCGCCGGGGCCAATCAGCCGGTCGGTCAGCATGGGGCCTTCGCCATGCCCGCCCTTGGCAAGGACATGCGTGCCGAACCTGACGGCGATCTCCTCACCGCCCAGCGCCGCCAGTTCGGGGATGTTGGGCGTGACCAGCGTCGCGACTGCCATCAGCCGCTCGAACGCCGCAATCGTCGCTTCGTCGGCCAGGACGGAGCCGCTGGTCGCGACCATCACCGGGTCGAAGACGATGGGAACCTCCAGCGCCGCCAGACGATCGGCAACGGCAGCGGCGGTCCCGGCCGAACCGATCATGCCGATCTTGACCGCATCCACGCCGATGTCGCCGATGACGCTGTCCATCTGCTGCACCACCATGGCGGCGGGAATGGCATGCACGCCCTGGACGCCGGTCGTGTTCTGCGCCGTGACCGCCGTAATCGCGGTCATGGCGTGCCCGCCCAGCAGCGTCACCGTGCGGATATCCGCCTGAATGCCCGCGCCGCCGCCGCTGTCGGACCCGGCGATGATCAGGATGCGCGCAATGCTCATGCCTTGTAATGACGCTGGGTTGAGGCGGGATGCCGGGCGAGCGCATCCCCGGCGCGGACCGGCCGGTCCATCAGTTCGCCGCCGCAATTGGGGCAGCGATCGTCCAGCGCTTCGGCGCAAGGCGCGCAGAAGGTGCATTCGAACGAGCAGATGAACGCGCCCGGCTCGTCCGCAGGCAGATCCACGCCGCAACGTTCGCAGTCCGGCCGCATCTCCAGCATCAGGCCGCCACGCGCGCCACGGCGTCGCAGATGCGCTCCACCACGTCCCTGACCTGATCCTCCCGGTCGCCCTCGGCCATCACGCGGATCACCGGCTCGGTTCCTGACGGGCGGATCACCAGACGGCCGCAGCCGTTCAGCTCCGTCTCCGCCTGCGCGATCACCCGCTTCACCTCGTCATGATCCAGCGGCTTTCCGCCGGAAAAGCGGACATTTTTCAGCAACTGCGGCACGGGATCGAACTGGTGCAGCAGGTCGCTGGCCCGCTTGCCCGACCGCACCAGCGCCGCCAGCACCTGCAATGCGGCCACGGTGCCGTCGCCGGTCGTGGCATAGTCGCTCAGGATCATGTGGCCCGACTGCTCGCCGCCGACGTTGAACCCGCCCTCGCGCATACGCTCCAGCACATAACGGTCCCCGACCTTGGTGCGCTCCAGCCTGATGCCCTGGCCTGCAAGGTGGCGCTCAAGGCCCAGGTTGGACATGACCGTGGCCACCAGACCGCCGCCGCGCAGGCATCCCTCGCGCGCGAAATTGCCCGCGATCAGCGCCATGATCTGGTCGCCATCGACGATGCGGCCCTTCTCATCCACGACGATCAGCCGGTCCGCGTCCCCGTCCAGCGCGATGCCGATGTCGGCGCCGGACGAAACGACCGTCTCCTGGCACAGCAGCGGCGATGTCGATCCGCACTGGTCGTTGATGTTGACGCCATTGGGTGAAACCCCCACGGCAATCACCTCCGCGCCCAATTCCCACAAGGCGGAAGGCGCGACCTGATAGGCGGCGCCATTCGCGCAATCGACGACGATCTTGAGCCCGTCGAGGCGCAGGTCGGCCGGGAAGCTCGACTTGACCGCGTGAATATAGCGCCCGCGCGCATCCTCCACCCGGCGCGCCCGGCCAATGTCTGCCGCTGGAGCGAGGGGGATGTCCTGCTCCAGCATCGCCTCGATCTTCAGTTCGTCCTCGTCGGACAGCTTGTAACCGTCCGGCCCGAACAGCTTGATGCCATTGTCGGCATAAGGATTATGGCTGGCGGAGATCATGACGCCCAGGTCGGCGCGCATCGAATGGGCCAGCAGCGCGACCGCCGGAGTCGGGATCGGACCGAACTGGACGACATCCATGCCGACAGCGGTGAAACCGGCGACCAGCGCATTTTCCACCATATAGCCCGACAGGCGCGTATCCTTGCCAATCACCACGCGATGCCGGTGGCTGCCGCGCTGGAAATGCTTTCCCGCCGCCATGCCGACCTTCATCGCCAGTTCCGCGGTCATGGGCCACTGATTGGTGCGTCCCCGAATGCCGTCGGTGCCGAAATATCGCCTGCCCATGATTCCCTGTCCCGGTCTGACCTTGCGACACCCATAGCAATCTTTGTTCGACTTTCCACCGGAGACCAGCCATTCCCTTGCCGATGAGCGCATTCAACGCCGCAGTCGACGCACTATCGGGCGCCGTCTTTTTCAAGGTGCCGCTGCTGGGCGCGCACATCGAACTGATCGTCCTCTATCTCGCGCTGCCGATGCTGTTCTTCACCGTCTGGCTGGGCTTTCCCAATGTCCGCGCGGTCGGGCGGGCACTGCGCATCCTGCGCACCCAGCCGGAGGCCGGCGAGGCAAAAGGCGATGTCAGCCAATGGGGCGCGCTGACGACGGCGCTGGCCGGGACGATCGGCCTCGGCAATATCGCCGGGGTCGCCGTGGCGCTGACCATGGGCGGGCCGGGCGCGATCCTGTGGATGTTCATCATCGGCTGGTTCGCCATGACGGTGAAGATGGCGGAAGTGACGCTGGGCCTGAAATATCGCGTGTTCGATGAACGCGGCCATGTTCATGGCGGGCCGATGTATGTGCTGAAAGCCATTGGCGCGGCACGGGGATGGCCCCGGTTGGGCCTGGCGCTGGGCGGGCTCTACGCCTTCTTCGCGCTGTTCGGGGCCATCCCCATGGTGCAGGTGAACCAGAGCTTCGCGCAGGTCCAGGTCGTCACCGGCCTTTCCAACGGCTGGACCTATGGCGTGATCCTGGCGGCAGCCGTTGCGCTGGTGACGTTGGGCGGCGCTGCGTGGCTGGGCGAGGTCGCCAAGCGGCTGACCCCGCTCAAGGTCGCGGTTTATCTGGCGGGGGTGGCAGCGGTGCTGATCTTCCATGCGCCGCAAATACCTGCGGCGCTCGCCCAGATTTGGCATGGCGCGTGGAGCGGCAATGCGGCGACGGGCGGCGCTGTGGGCGCTTTCGTTGCGGGCATGCGGCGCGCCGTGTTCGCCAGCGAGGCCGGGGTCGGTTCCGCCGTGATGGCACACAGCCTCGCCAGAGTGCGGCACCCTGTGTCCGAAGGGCTGGTGGCATTGCTGGAACCGCTGCTCGGCACCATGATCGTCTGCGCAGTCGGCGGGCTCGCATTGGTCGTGGCGGGCACATGGACATCAGGGTTGGAAGGCATCGCCATCACTTCCGCCGCCTTCGCGCAGGTATCGCCCTGGTTCCCATGGCTGCTCGCGATCGTCGTCGTGCTGTTTGCCTATTCGACGCTGGTCGCCTGGGGATTTTATGGACTTCAGGCCTGGGGTTATCTGTTCGGCAACGGTTCCAGGGCGCAATGGAGCTACAAGATCCTCTACATCATCGCGCTTCCGCCCGCCGCCGCGATCGATCTGGGGCGCGTGGTGGATATCGTCGACAGCAGCTTTTTTCTGATGGCGATCCCGAACGTCATCGCGCTCTATCTCTGCGCCGGGGAATTGCGGCGCGACGTCAGGGATTATCTTCGCCGAAGCGAGGCGGAACACGCATCGGCTGCTGATGAGGCGCTGGCCCGATCCCGCACTTGAAGCCTTTGCGATACGGCAGACAAGGCGAAGGCCTCACCCCAAAGGGGCGAAGCCTTCTGCCATTCAGCTATGTGTCAGATGTCGTCGCCAAGCGCGCCCTTGATCGAGCCTTTGACATTCTGGGCCGTGCCTTTGGCCTTCTGAGCGCGGCCTTCGGCTTCAAGATCGGGATCACGCTGGTGGCGGCCCACGGCTTCCTTCACCGAGCCTGCCGCCTTGTTGGCAGCGGCCTTCGCCTTGTCGGTCAGTTCGCCCATCGCATTTCTCCTGTCGATTGCGGTTGACAGATGAACATCCGGCACGGCGGGAAGTTGCGTCCGGTACGGGGCCGGAATGGAAAAAGGGCAAAAGAAAAGGGCCGGCAAATGCCAGCCCTTCCCTGATCTTGCAAAAGAGGCGCTTAGCGCTTCGAGAACTGGAAGCTGCGGCGAGCCTTGGCGCGGCCGTACTTCTTACGTTCGACCGTACGGCTGTCGCGGGTCAGGAAGCCTTCGGCCTTGACCGCGCTGCGCAGCGCCGGTTCATATTTGCTGAGCGCCTGGGCAATGCCATGCTTGACAGCGCCAGCCTGACCCGACAGGCCGCCGCCCTTGACGGTGGCGATCACGTCATACTGGCCTTCGCGGTCAGTGACGCCGAAGGGCTGGTTGATGACCAGACGCAGGGTCGGGCGAGCGAAATAGACTTCCTGATCGCGGCCGTTGACCGTGATCTTGCCGGTGCCGGGCTTTACCCAGACGCGGGCGACGGCATCCTTGCGGCGGCCGGTGGCATAAGCGCGGCCGAGGCTGTCGATTTCCTGCTGGCGCAGCGGAGCAGCGGGCTGAGCGGGAGCGATGGGCGCGTCGGCAGCGGCGGGAGCCTCACCAGCGGCGGGCGCGGGAGCGTTGGCGGTCAGCGACGCGAGGTCGGACAGGGACTGGCGGTTATCGGACATTATGCACCCACCTTGTTCTTGCGGTTGCGCGACGCGAAATCGAGCACTTCGGGGTTCTGGGCTTCGTGCGGATGTTCGGCACCGGCGAAGACGCGCAGGTTGCGCATCTGCTGACGGCCGAGCGGGCCGCGGGGGATCATGCGCTCCACGGCCTTTTCCAGCACGCGCTCAGGGAAACGGCCTTCCAGGATCTTGGCGGGCGTGGTTTCCTTGATGCCGCCGGCATAGCCGGTGTGCTTGTAATAGACCTTGTCGGTCAGCTTGCGGCCGGTGAACTTCACCTTGTCCGCGTTGATGATGATGACATTGTCACCGCAATCGACGTGGGGGGTGAAGGACGGCTTGTGCTTGCCGCGCAGGATGTTCGCGACGGTCGACGCGAGGCGGCCGACGACGAGGCCTTCCGCGTCGATCAGGATCCATTTCTTTTCGACCGTTGCCGGGGTCGCCGGCTTGGTGGTCTTCATCAGCGCCTTCATGGTGCCAATCTCCAGAGTGTAATAGAGGACTGCGCGGCTTTTTCCGGCCGTGCAGAAGTGGGGCGCTAATGACGGGCGGGAGCCAGGAAGTCAAGAGATTCGGCGGCTTTCGTGACGGGTAAAATAATACCCGTCGCCTTTACCCCCCTCATCTGGAGATGTGGCCGGCGATCCATTTCGCGTAGGCCGGCTCGGCCGCATCCACCGGCAAAGCGAGGATCGCCGGGACGTCATAATCATGCAGTTCGCGGATGCGCTGCATCAGCGCGTCGCGGCGGGGGGGGGCGGGCTTGATGACGCCGTTCCATTCGTAGATTGAGGTCGCCGCCCCCAGGATATTGGCGCAGGCGGCCAGCCTTTCCTGCACCATCTGCCGCCCCACCTGCTCCGCGCGTTCGGCCGAGCCGAACAACGTGTAGACGAGAGCGACCCCGCTCATGCCCGGCGGATGCCCGCGGCGTGCGCGCCCCATGCGGCGGTGGCCACGACCAGCGCGCCGACGGCCTGATGAAGCACGGCGAGCGGCAGGGCGATGCCGCTGATCACGGTCGCGATGCCGAGCGCGATCTGGGTGCCGACCGCCGCGTTGATGGCGATCGACGCCCCGCGCCGCCCCGCCCGCTTAGCGCCGCGCGCCAGCAGGATGAGGGCGGCAGCGGCGGCCCAGGCCCACCAGCGATGGATAAAATGGACGAGGTAGGGATCGCTGGAGACGGTCGCCCACAGCGAGCCCAGCCATTCGATCCCTTCGGGCACGAAATGGTCGTTCATCAGCGGCCATGTGCTGGAGACATAGCCCGCGTCCAGCCCGGCGGTGAACGCGCCGAACATCAGCTGGACGAACAGGATGAGCAACACCACCAGCGCGAAGGGCCGCAGCGCCGCTGGCCGCGCGCGCGAGTTGCGGGCCAGCATGAACAGGTCGAGCGCGGTCCAGATCAGCCCGCCGATGATGAACAGCGCGGTGAGCAGGTGGACGGCAAGACGATAATGGCTGACATCGGTGCGCACCGACAGGCCGGATGTCACCATCCACCAGCCGATCGCCCCCTGAAGCCCGCCGAGCGCGAGCAGCGCGGCCAGACGCGGGCCATAGCCCGCCGGAATGGCGCGTACCCAGGCGAACCAGATGAGCGGCAGCGCGAAGGCCAGCCCGATCAGCCGCCCCAGCAGGCGATGCACCCATTCCCAGAAGAAAATAAACTGGAAGTCCGACAGGCTCATGCCCCGGTTGATTTCCTGATATTCCGGGATCTGCTGGTAAAGCCGGAACGCTTCCATCCACTGGTCATGAGTCAGGGGCGGGATGGCGCCGGTGATCGGTTTCCATTCGGTGATGGAAAGGCCCGATTCGGTCAGGCGGGTGATCCCCCCCACCACGACCATGCAGAAGACGAGCGCGGCAACGGCAAGCAGCCAGCGGGCGATCGACGCCGGCCGGGGGGACGGCCAGGCGGGGCGGCGGAGAGCGAGCGCGGTCATGGCGCGGTTCATGCGCTGGCGGCGGCACTGTTGCAAGAGGGCGGCGCGCGGACAAAAGGTCATAGGCAAAGCGAAACGGCCGGATACAATCGCGCGGCCGGGCGTATCCCGCCAGATGGGAAAGTTAACCGAGGATAGTCAATGATCGGCCCGGTTCAGCAAGCAGCCGGGATGATCGCGGCGCAGGGCCCGCTGGGCGCGATGACCGCCCGTATCGATTCCCGATCACCACTGGGGCCGGTAAACCAATGGTCGCCCGCGCTGCTGTCCACCGTGCGGCTGATGCTGTCGTCCAGGGCGGAGATCGTCCTGTTCTGGGGACCGGACCTGTGCGCCCTGTATAATGAAGCCTATGCGCCCACGATCGGCGACAAACATCCCCATGCGTTGGGCCGCCCGGCGCGCGAATATTGGGCGGAGCTGTGGCACGATCTGGAGCCGCTGCTGCTGTCGGTCGTGCGCGACGGCGAGACGGTGCATGCCAAGGACCGCCCCTTCTACATCGAGCGTGACGGCGGCCGGGGCGAGCAGGTCTATTTCGACATCAGCTATTCCCCGGTGTACGAACTGGACGGATCAGTGGGCGGCGCGCTGTGCATCGTCAATGAAACGACGCGCCGGGTCGAGGCAGAGCGCCAGATGATGGCGGAACGCAACCGTTTGTGGACGCTGGCGCGCGA
Organism: Sphingobium sp. DC-2; assembly: GCF_000722555.1. Classification (NCBI taxonomy): domain Bacteria; kingdom Pseudomonadati; phylum Pseudomonadota; class Alphaproteobacteria; order Sphingomonadales; family Sphingobiaceae; genus Sphingobium; species Sphingobium sp. DC-2. Next base: position 32,871 of record NZ_JNAC01000057.1, read on the forward strand.
TCCCTTCCTGATCGCCGACAAGGCGGGCACATGGATCGCCGCCAGCCCCGCCTGGACCGAGATATTGGGGTGGAGCCAGGAAGAACTGATCGGCCGCACGTCCGAATGGATGGAGCATCCCGAAGATTTCACGAAGACCCGCCAGCAGATCGAAAGCCTGAACGAAGGGACGCCGACGCTGCGGTTCGAAAACCGTTTCCGGGCGAAGGACGGCAGCTACCGCACCTTTAGCTGGACCGCCGTGCCGGACGGCGGGCTGGTCTATTGCGTGGCGCGGGACGTCACCGACCAGCGGTCGCATGCGCAGGCGCTGGCGGAGACGGAAGCGGCGCTGCGGCAGGCGCAGAAGATGGAAACGCTGGGCCAGCTGACTGGCGGGGTCGCGCATGACTTCAACAATCTGCTGCAAGTGGTGACGGGCAATCTGGAACTGCTGCAACGCGGCCTTGCGGGCGATGAGCGGCTGCGCCGGGCGGCCGACAATGCGATGGGCGGCGCGCAGCGGGCGGCGATGCTGACGCAGCGGCTGCTGGCCTTTTCACGGCGTCAGCCGCTCGCCCCCGAACAGGTCGACCCCAACCGGCTGGTCGCGCAGACCACCGAATTGCTCAGCCGCACGCTGGGCGCGACGATCGAACTGGAAACCATCCAGGCGGCGGGCGCATGGCCGATCGAGATCGACGTGCCGCAGATGGAAAATGTACTGCTGAACCTGGCGGTCAATGCGCGCGATGCGATGCCCGCTGGCGGCAAGCTGACCATCGAGGTGGCGAACACGCATATCGACGCTTATTATGCCGCGCTGGAAGAAGAGGTGACGCCCGGCCAATATGTGCTGATCTGCCTGTCGGACACGGGCCATGGCATGGACGAGGAAGTACTGGCGCGCGCGATCGAGCCTTTCTTCACGACCAAGGAAGTGGGGCGCGGAACGGGCCTGGGGCTGTCGATGGTCTATGGCTTCATGAAGCAGTCCGGCGGCCATCTGCGCGTCTATTCCGAACCGGGGCAAGGCACCACGGTCAAGCTCTACCTGCCGCGCAGCCGCGGCCGGGTGGCGGCGAACGACCAGTTGGCCGAACCCGCCCGTCCGCCGCGCGGCGCTGGCAACGAAACGGTGCTGGTGTGCGAGGATGACGAGAAGGTGCGCGCCTATTCGGTCGAGGTACTGACGGAACTGGGCTATCATGTGCTGGAGGCGGAGGACGGGCGCGCCGCCCTAACCCGGCTGGACGAGACTTCTCCGCCGGTCGACCTGCTGTTCACCGATGTCGTGCTGCCCGGCGGCATGACGGGGGCGGACATCGCGCGCGAGGCGCTGGAACGCCAGCCTGCGCTCAAGGTGCTGTTCGCCACTGGCTATGCGCGCAACGCCATCTTTCACCATGGGCGGCTGGACCCCGGCGTGGAATTGCTGACCAAGCCTTTCACCTATGCCGATCTGGCGCGCAAGGTGCGGGAGATATTGGACCGGACCAAGGCCAAGGGGGCGGCTTGAGGGGGTGTGGCAAGCTCAGGCGGGCGGGAAAGCGGCAGCGGGTTTGAGGAACGAAGAGGGGCTTCGACAGGCTCAGCCTGAACGGGGGAGAGCGATGGAGGCGATCAAAATGCTGCGCCTAGCGGAACTCGCCCTTCGCCGCTTTCCACGCCGCGACCAGTTCGCGCGCCTTTTCGCCAGCCTGGGCGGCGCTGTCACCGGGGCGGTAGAGCGCGCCACCGACGCCGATGCCTTCGCAACCAGCGGAAAGCCATTCGCCGATGCTGTAGGCGCCCGTGCCTCCGACAGCCCACAGGCCAACGTCGCGCGGCAGCACTTCCTTCACCGCCTTCACATAGGATGCGCCGAGCCGGGCGGCGGGGAACAGCTTGATTCGGCGCGCGCCTGCCCTGACGGCGGCGAAGGCTTCGCTGGGCGTCATGAAGCCGGGCATCAGTTCCAGCCCCAGCGCCGCGCCACGGGCGATGACGGCGGGGTCGGTGTTGGGCGTCACCATGATGCGGCCACCAGCGCCGTGCAGCCCTTCGGCGGCCTCGACCGACAGAACCGTGCCGCCGCCGATCAACGCTTCCTCGCCAAACTGGCGCTGGAGCGCGGCGATGCTGTCCAGCGGGCTGGGCGAGTTCAGCGGCACTTCGATGATGCGGAGCCCGGCGTCGATCAGGGCCGCGCCGACAGCGGGCGCTTCCTGCGGGGTGAGGCCGCGCAGGATGGCGACGATGGGGGGCGCTCCATCAGCGAGCAGGTCGTCAAGGGTCATGGGATCAATTCTCCGTAAAGCCAAGGCCAGCGAGCGCGCAGGCTTCGCCGTCGAGCAAGCGGGATCGCACGCCCTGCGCCTCCAGCGCCTGGGCATAGCGGGCGGACAGGCGCGGGTCGCCGATCAGGGTGACGTTATCGCCGTGAAACAGGGTGGCGCGGATTTCAGCGATCTCGCAGCCGATGAGCAGGCCCGACAGATAGCCGGACGCCCAATCGGCGGACTTGTTCGCGCGCAGCCGCATGGACCGCGCGGCGAACAGGCCAGTGAGCAGCCGCCCTTCGCCCGCGCGGGCAAGCCCGTCCGCGAAACCCGCTTCCTCCTGCTCGGCGTCGCCAGCGGCGTCCCTTGGGGCCAGGGTGGAACGGTCGCGCAGCAGGGCGAACAGTTCCCCGGTCGGGACGGTGCGGAAGGCGAGGACCCGGCCATCCTCCACCAGCGTCCATTTATTATGCGTGCCGGGCAGGACGATGAGGTGGCGGCCCCGCGCCAGATCGGGATGGAGGGCGCAGGCTCCGAATATCTGCGTTTCTTCCCCCCGCATGACGTCTGGCACGCCGTCCGCGCCATCGCAGGTGAGGCCCGCCATGATGCTGACCGGCACGCCCCGCCAGTCGAAGCTGGCGGCGGTGGCGCGCCATGCCGCTGCGCCCGCGGGGCACTGGGCATAGGGCGCTTCCACCCAGCCATCCCGCGCGCCCGCCATGCCACAGAGGCGGATTTCAGCGGGCATGCCATCTTCAAGCCATGGCGCGATCGCCCCGGCGAAGGCCGGTTCGGCCTGATGCCCCGCCTCCCCGATGCCGGGACCTTCGGCCTGCGCCGTGATGCGGCCATGCTGCACACGGAAAAGGCGCAGGTTGCTGGTGCCCCAGTCGCCCAGGACGGCGTAGCTGCTCACAGTGGCGATCCTGCGCTGAACAGGGTGGATCGGGGCATGGTCATGTCAAGTCCTTGAAACAGTATTTGTATGAGTATATGGGGAGAGGCGAGCGCGTCAATGCGTCCCTTCCTCTTCACCGTCAGGATGCCGTCATGAGCGAAAACTCCAAGCCCGCCCCCAAGTTGCGCAGCCGCGCCTGGTTCGACAATCCCGACAATATAGACATGACGGCGCTGTATCTGGAGCGCTACCTGAACTTCGGCCTGACGCTGGAGGAACTGCGCAGCGGCCGGCCGATCATCGGCATCGCCCAGACCGGCAGCGACCTGTCGCCCTGCAACCGCCACCATATGGTGCTGGCGGAACGGGTGCGCGAGGGCATTCGCGAGATGGGCGGCATCGCGCTGGAATTTCCCGTGCATCCCATTCAGGAGACGGGCAAGCGGCCGACCGCCGGGCTTGACCGCAACCTTGCCTATCTGGGCGTGGTCGAGGCGCTGTACGGCTATCCGATCGACGGCGTGGTGCTGACCACCGGCTGCGACAAGACGACGCCCGCGCTGCTGATGGCGGCGGCGACGGTGAACATTCCCGCCATCGCCCTGTCGGTCGGGCCGATGCTGAACGGCTGGCACAAGGGCGAGCGCACGGGGTCGGGCACGATCGTGTGGCATGCGCGCGAACTGCTGGCGACGGGGCGCATCGACGATGAGGGATTCATCAAGCTGGTGGCGTCGTCGGCGCCGTCCACCGGCTATTGCAACACGATGGGCACGGCGACGACGATGAACAGCCTGGCGGAAGCGCTGGGCATGATGCTGCCGGGATCGGCGGCGATCCCCGCGCCCTATCGCGACCGGCAGGAGGCCGCCTACCGCACCGGCAAGCGCATCGTCGAGATGGTGCGTGAGGACCTCAAGCCCTCCGACATCCTGACGCTGGACGCGTTCCACAATGCGATCACGGTCAATTCGGCGATCGGCGGATCGACCAACGCGCCCATCCACCTGGCCGCGATCGCGCGTCATGCCGGCGTCGGCCTGCCGCTCAAGGATTGGGAGACGGTGGGGCACAAGGTGCCGCTGCTGGTCAATCTGCAACCGGCGGGCGAATATCTGGGCGAGGATTATTACCGCGCCGGCGGCGTGCCCGCAGTGGTCGGCCAGCTGATCGCCCAGGGGCTCATCCGCGAAGGCGCGATGACCGTCAACGGCAGGACCATGGGCGAAAACTGCCGGGGCGTGGAGATCGAGGATGAGCGCGTCATCCGCCCCTTCGCCCAGCCGATCAAGGAGGAAGCAGGCTTCCTGGTGCTGTCGGGCAATCTGTTCGACGCGGCGGTGATGAAGACCAGCGTCATCAGCCCGGAATTTCGCGAGCGTTATCTTTCGAACCCGGACGATCCCGATGCGTTTGAAGGCCCGGCGGTCGTGTTCGACGGGCCGGAGGATTATCATGCGCGGATCGACGATCCGGCCACGGGCATCACGGCCGACACGCTGCTGTTCATGCGCGGCGCGGGGCCGATCGGCTATCCGGGCGCGGCGGAAGTCGTGAACATGCGCCCGCCCGCCTATCTGATCACCGAAGGCGTCGGCGCCCTGCCCTGCATCGGCGACGGGCGGCAGTCGGGGACGAGCGGCAGCCCGTCGATCCTGAACGCCTCGCCCGAGGCGGCGGCGATGGGCGGCCTTGCGCTGCTGGAAACGGGTGACCGGGTGCGCATGGACCTGAAAAAAGGGACGGTCGACGTCCTGATACCGGACGAGGAACTGAAGGCCCGGCGCGATCGGCTGGTGGCGGCGGGCGGCTATCCCTATCCCGCATCGCAGACGCCATGGCAGGAAATCCAGCGCAATCTGGTGGGTCAGCTGAGCGAAGGCGCGATCCTGGAGGGCGCGGAGAAATATCAGCGCATCGCGCAGACCAAGGGACTGCCGCGCGACAATCATTGAGGCGGCCCACAGCCGCCTTTTTGGCATTGAGGCGGCCCACAGCCGCCCTGGCGAAACGAATCATGCCGGTCCCGCCTGCTGCACGGGCGGACCGGCGAGCAGGAGATTAAGCATGTTCAACGGAGCGATACTGGTTGGCGCAAGCGAACGGCGCGGGGGCGATCCCTTTTTCGCGGTCCATCCCGCCAGCGGCGGGCAGGGCGAGGTCGCCTTTTCCAACGCGTCGCCCGCCGATGTGGCCGACGCCTGCGCCTTGGCGGAAGCGGCGTTCGAGAGCTTTTCGGCGCTGACGCCGGACGCGCGCGCGACCTTCCTTGAGACAGCGGCCGAGCAGATATTGGCGATCGGCGACCTGCTGATCGAAACCGCCATGACCGAATCCGGCCTGCCTCGCCCCCGGCTGGAGGGCGAGCGCGGCCGCACCGTGGGCCAATTGCGCCTGTTCGCCAGCTATGTGCGGCAGGGCGACTGGCTGGACGCCGCCATCGACAAGGCCCTTCCCGAACGGCAGCCGCTGCCCCGCAGCGACCTGCGCCGCGTCAATCAGGCGCTGGGGCCGGTCGCGGTGTTCGGCGCGTCCAATTTCCCCCTCGCCTTCTCGACGGCGGGCGGCGACACGGCATCAGCCTTCGCGGCGGGTTGCCCCGTGGTGGTGAAGGGCCATCCCGCCCATCCCGGCACCGGCGAGCTGGTGGCGCGCGCCATCCAGGCGGCGGTGAAGGCATGCGGCCTGCATGAGGGCGTCTTTTCTTACCTGCCCGGATCGACCCATGAACTGGGCGGCGCGCTGGTTTCGGACCCGCGCATCAAGGCGGTGGGCTTCACCGGATCGCGCGGCGGCGGCATCGCGCTGATGCAGATCGCGGCCAAGCGGGCCGAGCCCATCCCTGTCTATGCGGAGATGAGCAGCATCAACCCGGTCGTCCTGCTGCCCGGCGCGCTTGCGGCGCGTGCCGATGCTCTGGGCGCGGCCTTCGTCGGGTCGCTGATCATGGGATCGGGCCAGTTCTGCACCAATCCGGGGCTGGTCATCGCGCTGGAAGGGCCGGACCTCGACCGCTTCGTCGCCGCCGCCGCGCAGGCGATGACGGCGAGCGAGCCGCAGGTCATGCTGACGCCCGGCATCCATGAAGCCTATGAAAAGGGCGTCGCCGCCCTGCTGTCGGCCGAAGGCGTCACCACTGTCGCGCGCGGCGCGCAGGCGCAGGGCGCGAACCGGGGGCAGCATGCCTTGTTCACAACGGACGCGGAGCGGTTCCGCAGCAACCCGGCGCTGGCCCATGAAGTGTTCGGCTCCTCCTCCATCCTGCTTTCATGCCGCAGCATCGACGAGGTGCTGGAAACCATCGCCGGGCTGGAGGGTCAGCTGACCGCCACGCTGCACATGGAGGAAGGCGACAGCGCCGATGCGGCCAGGCTGCTCCCGGCCCTGTCGCGCAAGGCAGGGCGCATCCTGACCAATGGTTGGCCGACCGGCGTCGAGGTCACCTATGCCATGGTGCATAGCGGGCCGTTCCCGGCGACGTCGGATGGGCGCACGAGTTCCGTTGGAACCCTGGCCATGGAGCGCTTCCTGCGCCCGGTCTGCTATCAGGACGTGCCTGACGCGCTGCTGCCCCCCGCCTTGCAAGCCGCCAATCCGTGGAAGCTGATCCGCCGGGTCGAAGGCAGGCTGGAGGCCGCCGCCGGTCAGGACCGCGCGCTGTGAGCGGCGGCATCAAAGCCGGGCTGGTCGGCCTGGGCAAGATCGCGCGCGACCAGCATCTGCCCGCGATGGAGAAGGTGGAGGGCATAGAGCTTGCCGCCGTCGCCAGCCGCAATGCGCAGGCGGAAGGCGTGAACAACTATCCCGGCCTTGACGCCATGCTGGCGGGCGAGCCCGATCTGGACGCGGTCATCCTGTGCCAGCCGCCGCAGGTGCGTTACGAGGCGGCGCGGCAGGCGCTGCTGGCGGGCAAGCACGTATTCCTGGAAAAGCCGCCGGGCGCGACCGTTTCGGAGGTGGAGGCGCTGATCGCGCTGGCCGAACGGCAGGGCGTGACGCTCTATGCCAGCTGGCATAGCCGCTACGCCGCCGCTGTCGCGCATGCGGGCCAGTGGCTGGCGACGCGGACGATCCGCCATATTTCGATCCAGTGGCGCGAGGATGTGCGGCACTGGCATCCCGGCCAGCCGTGGATCTGGGAAGCGGGCGGCTTCGGCGTGTTTGACCCCGGCATCAACGCCCTGTCCATCCTGACCGAGATCGTGTCCGATCCGCTGGCGCTGCTGTCGGCGAAGCTGGAGGTGCCCGCGAACAAGCAGGCCCCGATCGGCGCCGAACTGCGCATGGCGACGGCGTCGGGCGCATCCGTGGATGCCGTGTTCGACTGGCGGCAGACAGGCCCGCAGACATGGGACATCGCGGTGGAGACCGATGACGGCCAGCTACTGCTGTCCGAGGGCGGCAATATGCTGCGGCTGGATGGCGAAGTGCAGGTGCAGGCGCCGGACGAGGAATATCCCTCCATGTACCGGCGGTTCGTGACGCTGGTGGCGAATCACGCGATCGACGCCGATGTCGCGCCCCTGCGGCTGGTGGCCGACGCCTTCCTTTGCGGCGAACATTGTCCTACTACAGCCTTTGAGGATTGAAGGGGTTGGGGTTTGGCAGGCGCGCACAGGACCGGGAATGAAGAAGGCGCGCTGCGCATCCATCAGGCTATCGCGCGCGATCTGGGCACGGCGATCCTCATGGGCAGGCACCGCCCCGGCGACCTGTTCGAAGGCGAGATAGAGGCGGCCGAACGGCTGGGCGTATCGCGCACCGCCTATCGGGAAGCGGTGCGCATTTTGGTGGCCAAGGGGATGCTGGAAAGCAGGCCCAAGGCAGGCACCCGCGTGCTGCCGCGCAGCCGGTGGAACGTGCTGGACCCGGAAATGCTGGCCTGGATGTTCGCAGGGGAGCCCGACCCCGCCTTCATCCGCGACCTGTTCGAACTGCGCGGCGTGATCGAACCGGCGGCCGCGGAGTTCGCGGCGCGGCGGCGCACGGAGGACCAGATCGCCACGATGCAGCGCGCGCTGGAGGAAATGGAGCGGCATGGCCTGTCCACCCCGGCGGGGCGGCTGGCGGACCAGCAATTCCATAATGCGATATTGGCGGCGACCCACAATGATGCGCTGGCGGCGCTGGCCAGTTCAGTCGGCGCGGCGGTGGGATGGACGACCATGTTCAAGCAGCGCAAGCAGAAGGCGCCGCGCGATCCCCTGCCCGACCATCAGGCGGTGTGCCGCGCCATTGCCGCCAGCGACGCGGCGGCGGCGCGCGATGCGATGATGGAGCTGCTGCGGCTGGCGCTGGCGGACATGGACCTGGCGCTACCGGAGCCGGGATAGCCATCGCATGAAGCGCGGCGTCGCCCGGCTTTAACCCGGAAGCGGGATTGCCGGGCATCTCCCTCGCCCGCCCACGCCGATCGATCAGCCAGCGAACAGGGATGCGGGAAGGCCGGTCACGCCTGCGTCGACTTCGAAAAGTGCGCCGTCATATTCGCTTTCAGGCAGGTTGAACGCCGCCGATGTCACGAACATGCGGTCCAGCTTCGGCCCGGCGAAGGTGATGTTCGTCACCTGCCGCGCGGGCAGCGGGATGACGCGGTCCAGCTTTCCTTCGGGCGTGAAGCGGCTGATGCGCGCGCCGCCCCAATGCGCGATCCACAGATGCCCCTGGGAATCGACCGTCATGCCATCGGGATAGCCTTCCTCTTCCGAAAAGAGGATGAAGGGCTGGCGGCTGGCAAGGCCGCCGCCATCGGTCCGGGAGAAGCGGTAGATGGTGCGCCGCGCCGAATCGGTATGGTAAAGCCAGCGGCCGCAGGGAGAGAAGGCTGGGCCGTTGGGCACCAGATAGCCGGTGTCCATCACCGTCCAGCGGCCGTCCGGGTCGAGCCGGTAGAAGGAGCCGCTATCCTGTTCCTCCGCCATATCCATGGTGCCGCACCAGATGCGCCCGTCCGCATCGGCCTTGCCATCGTTCATGCGGTTGCCGGGCAAATGAGGTTCGGGATCGCCGATCGGATCGATCGCGACGGGATCGAGCGTCAGCCGGGCAAAGCCGCTCTGGAACCCAGCGACGAAACCGCCGCCGCGCCGTTCCACCACCCAGCCGAGCGGTTCGGGCATTGGCCAGCGCCTGATGCCGCCATCGGTTAGCGACAGGCGGTTGAGCGCGGGCGCGCGTATGTCGACCCAATAGACAGCGTTTTCGCGCGCCGACCATAATGTCCCCTCGCCCAGCGTGTCGCGCACATCGCGGTCGATCCGTTTCCATTCGCTCATCGCATCAATGCCTTACTGACAGACGGTAGATCATGACATGGCGGTAGGGCTTGCCGGGATCCACGCGCGCGGATGGAAAGTCCGGCTTGTTGGGCGTGTCGGGGAATTTCTGCGGCTCCAGCGCGATGCCATCGCCCATGCGATAGAGATGCCCCTGCTTGCCCGCCAGCGTGCCGTCGAAGAAGTTGCCGGAATAGAATTGCAGCCCCGGCTCGGTGGTCAGCACGTCCAGCACGCGGCCCGACACGGGATCTTCCAGCCGCGCGGCGAGTTCGGGCCTGGCCGTGATCCCCTTGTCCAGCGCCCAATTATGATCATAGCCCCGGCCGAACCTGATCTGCGCATCGGTCCCGTCCCTGACGCCGTCTTCCACCCGCCGGGGCGTGCGGAAATCGAAGGGCGTTCCGGCTACCGGCCTGATCTCTCCAGTCGGGATGAGCCCGGCATCGACGGGCGTGTAGGCCTTTGCGGCTATGGTCAGCAGATGGCCGAGCGCGCCACCGGGCGCCCCCTCCCCCGACAGGTTGAAGATGGCATGGTTGGTGAGGTTGACGATGGTCGGCTTGTTCGCCGCCGCCTCGAAGCTGATGGTCAGGGCGCCGCTTTCGTCCAGCGCGTAGCTGACCTGCGTGTCGAGCCTGCCGGGATAGCCGGAATCGCCGTCGGGGCTGCTGTAGGACAGGACGGCCTGCGGCCGGGGCGTGCTGCTGACCGACACGACCTTCCAGACCTGCTTGTCGAAGCCCTTGCCGCCGCCGTGCAGCGTATTGGTGAAGCCCTTGCCGCCGCCGTGCAGCGTATTGGTCTTGTCATTGAAGGGAAGCTGGTGATCATGGCCGTCGAGCATGAACCTGCCGCCCGCGATGCGATTGGCGTAGCGGCCGATGGTGACGCCGAAATATTCGGGATGCGCGAGATAGCCCGCCACGTCGTCATAGCCCAGCAGCACATCGGCGATCCTGCCGTTCCGGTCAGGCCCCGTCAGCGACTGCAAGGCCGCGCCATAAGTCAGTATTTTTGCCGTGACGCCTTTTCCATTGTCCAGGGTGATGACCTCGACCGGGGTGCCGTCCGGCAGCTTTCCTGCGGGAGCGCGGCTTGCTTCTGCCGATGCGGATGTGCTTGCCATGATCAGTCCGAGAAAATAGAACGCAAATGTTCGAAAAACATGGCTGCCCGTCCTTTTCAGCACGACCCCTTCCGCCGCCGAGACATATTGACGCCCGATGGGGAGCTATATACTCGGACAAATTGAAACAGCACAAGCCTGTTGCCGCTTGACGGAGAAGATGAATGCCTGCTCCCCCATCATCATCGGCCACCCTGACGGCGGAGCATCATCCAGCCACCCGCTACGGCCCGGCGCTGACGCTTCTGGCCAGCCTCTTCTTCATGTGGGGGTTCATCACGGTCATCAACAACACGCTGCTGCCCCATCTGCGCAGCGTGTTCGACCTCAACTACACCCAGACGACGCTGATCGAATCCGTGTGGTTCATCGCCTATTTCGTGGCGTCGATACCTTCGGCCAAGCTGATCGAGCGGGTCGGCTACCAGAAATCGCTGGTGATCGGGCTGCTGATCATGGCGGCCGGGTCGCTGGGCATGATGCTGGCGGCCAGCCTGCCTTCCTATGGCGTGACGCTGGCCATGCTGTTCATCATCGCCAGCGGCATCACGCTGCTGCAAGTGGCGGCCAATCCCTATGTCGCGGTGGTCGGCAAGCCGGAAACCGCGTCGTCGCGCCTGAACCTGGTGCAGGCGATGAATTCGGCGGGCACGATGCTCGCCCCCCTGTTCGGCGCGTACCTGATCCTGGGCCGGTCGAAGGGCGGCACGGCGACCGCTGGCACGGTGCTGACCGAAGCGGAACGGCTGGCCGACGCGCAGTCGGTGATCCTGCCCTATGGGCTGGTGGCGCTGGTGCTGTTCGTGCTGGCGATCATCATCGCCCGCTTTCCCCTGCCCGCGATGGGCGGAGCGACGGCGCGGCTGGCGCGCGAGGAGCGCAAGCGGCATTCGCTGTGGAATCACCGCAACCTCGTCTTCGGCATTCCGGCGATCTTCATCTACCTGATCGCGGAGATCGGCGTCGCCAACCTGTTCGTGAACTTCGTCAGCCAGCCCGACATCGCTAACCTGACGCATGAGCAGGCGGGCCGCTACCTCACCTTCCTGTGGGGCGGCATGATGGTCGGGCGGTTCGCCGGGTCCGCGATCATGCAGAAGGTGGACGCGGGCAAGGTGCTGGCCGCCTTCTCGATCGGCGCGTTCATCGTCATGATGATCACCGTGTTCGCCAATGGGCCGGTGGCGATGTGGTCGCTGATCCTGGTCGGCCTGTTCCATTCGATCATGTTCCCGACCATCTTCACCCTGGGGATCAAGGGGCTGGGCCCGCTGACCGAGGAAGGGTCAGGCCTTCTGATCATGGCGATCGCCGGTGGATCGCTGGTGGTGGTGCAGGGCTGGCTGGCGGACCGTTATGGCCTGCAAACCTCCTTCCTGCTGACGGCAGCGTGCGAGCTTTACATCCTCTTCTACGCGCTCTGGGGTTCGCGCCCGACCCCCGCCCTGCCCGACCAGCATATCGAATAGAGCCGGGCAGCGCAGCGCTGCTTCAAAAGGAAAAGGCCGGAACGATCGCCGTTCTGGCCTTCTCCCGTTTCCGCCCTGAACGATCGCGCTATTCGGCGGCGAGCGGATAGGCGGCGCGCGGCTGTTCGCTGGCAAGGGCCGTTATCATTGCCGTCAGCGCCTGTTGCAGGGCGGGCAGCCCCGGCCCCGGTTCGTCCAGCGCCGCGTCGAGATAGAGGCTGCGGTCCACCTCCACCTGCAAAGCGTACAAATCCCTGGCGGGGCGGCCATGCCGTTCGATCATATGATCGCCCGCATAGGGATGGTTCTGCGCGGCGGTGATGCCGTGTCCCGCCAGCACATCCTGCGCCAGCGTCATCAGCCGCGCCGACGCCGCCCGTCCGAAGCGGTCGCCCAGCACCACGGCGGGCGGGCTCTGCCCGGCGGCGGGCGGCGGCAGCGGCGGCATGGAGTGAAGGTCGATGAGGATGGCGTGGCCATATTCCTCGCGCGCCGCGCGCATCAGCGATCCCAGCGCGGCATGATAGGGCCGGTGGATGGTGTCGATCCGCCGCTGGACCTCCGCCCAGTCGACCGGCCGCCGCCATAGCTCATAGGCGCCCGGCAGCCTGCGCGGGATGAGGCCCAGCCCGCCGCGCAGCTTGGCGCTGGTCTGAAGCGGCATGTCGCGCGGAATGCCGGTCACCATGGCGGGATCGATCTCCCGCTCATGCCGGTTGAGGTCGATCAGGGCGCGGGGCGCGCGGGCGACGATCACGGCATGCCCCTGTCCGATCAGCGGATGGGCGAGAAGGTCCGCCCAGCGATCCTCGAGTCGCCGCAGCACGGCCGGTTCGACGCGGGCAGCGCCCAGCAGCGCGCCATCATAGTCGCGCCCAGCATGCGGAACGGAGATGACGACCGGCGCGACCGGCCGGTCCGGCCGGTAAAGGTCGTAGGCAGCTGTGGTTTCGGCCGGAGCCCGCGGCGCGGAATAGTTCAACTCGTCTCCTTTCACCCGCGCGGCAAAAATGGTTACCCGGCTGGATAATATCCGCGCCTTGTCGCATATATGGGCCGGAAGCGCCATCCGTGACGGATGGGTATTAGGCAGGCCGTGGGCCGCCAGAGGCGAGACTGACGCAGCGATGGTTCGAATTTTGCTGGCCGAGGATGATGACAGCATGCGCGCCTATCTGGCCCGCGCGCTGGAGCGGTCCGGCTATGAAGTCGTGGCCGTCGCGAACGGCGCGAACGCCGTACCGCATATCAACAGCGACCGTTTCGACCTGCTGCTGACCGACATCGTCATGCCGGAAATGGACGGGATCGAACTGGCGCAGCACGCCGCATCCGTCGCGCCGGACATGCGGATCATGTTCATCACCGGCTTTGCCGCCGTCACGTTGAAGGCGGGCAAGGCCGTGCCGCAGGCCAAGGTGCTCTCCAAGCCCTTCCACCTGCGTGACCTGGTGCTGGAGATCGAGCGCATATTCGGCAGCGCGACGATGAGCGGGCTGAGCTGATCCAGCGGAGGGGTTGAAGCGGCTGCGCTCCGTGTTGTTGCGCAGGGGCAACCCGGTGCCGAGGTATGAAGCGGTTGTCTTGAGGCCTTCCCCATATGCATGCGCGTGCAGGAACAGGCCGCGCCTTGTCCTGATCGGGCAAATGCTGGCGGTGTAGACAGGTTCAATGTGCGCCGAACAGGTTGGATGGGTTGTTAGCAGGCGCCGCCAGTTCACAATTTCGTCGTCCCTCGCGCGGGCGGGGACGACGAAGATGGGTGGTTAGACGATATTTCCCGAACGGGGGCCGAAGTAGATGATTGCTGCACCGACAAGACAGACTGTTGTGCCTAGAAGGTCCCAACGGTCAGGCTTCGCTCCCTCGGCGATCCACAGCCAAATCACCGCCGCAGCAATATAGACGCCGCCATAAGCGGCATAGGATCGTCCAGCTTGATCTGCATCTGGAAGGGTCAATAGATACGCGAATATACAAAGCGATGCGATCCCCGGCGCGATCCACCAGGCCGACTTTCCAAGCCTGAGCCAAGCCCAGAAGGCGAAGCAACCAGCAATTTCCGCGAGCGCGGCACCTACAAAAGCGAATGCAGTCATGATGGGACGTATTTCAGTTTAGCGGAACGTCCGCTAGCGGTCGATTCCAGACCATCCGAATTGCCCACGCACTCTAATCGGGAACGACTTCCTGCATGTCGGGCGTGGGGTCCAGCGCCAGGCCAGCCATGGCGGCGTCGAATCGCTCCCGGTCCAGCCCCTTCTCCCAGGCTGACACCACGATCGTCGCAACCGCATTGCCGATGAAGTTGGTGAGGCTGCGGCATTCGCTCATGAACCGGTCGACGCCCAGGATCAGCGTCATGCCAGCGACCGGAACCGACGGCACGATCGACAGCGTGGCGGCGAGCGTGATGAAGCCCGCTCCGGTCACCCCCGCCGCTCCCTTGCTGGACAGCATCGCCACCAGCAGCAACAGCAATTGCTGGCCAAGGCTGAGATCGACGTTGGTGGCCTGGGCGATGAACAGGGCGGCGAGCGTCATGTAGATGTTGGTGCCGTCGAGGTTGAAGCTGTAGCCCGTGGGCACGACCAGCCCGACCACGGACTTGCGGCACCCGGCGCGCTCCATCTTTTCGATGAGGCTGGGCAAAGCGGCTTCGGACGAGGATGTGCCGAGCACCAGCAGCAGCTCTGCCTTCAGATAGCGGATCAGGTGCAGGATGTTGAAACCCGCCAGGCGCGCGACCACGCCCAGCACGATCAGGACGAACAGCAGCGAGGTCAAATAGAAGGTAACGACCAGCCCCGCGAGATTGGCGAGCGTGCCAATGCCATATTTGCCGATGGTGAAAGCCATCGCTCCCAAGGCCCCGACCGGCGCGACTTTCATGAGGATGAAGACCAGCTTGAAGATAGCGTGGCTCGCCGAATCGAGCAGCTGCATCAGCGGATCGGCCTTGTCCCCGATCAATATCAGCGCGATCCCGAACAGGATGGCGACGAACAGCACTTGCAGGATGTTATGCCCGTCCGCGACCGCCGAGATCAGCGTGCCGGGAATGATGTCCAGCAGGAACGCCGTCAGCGTGCGGGCATGGGCCTGCTGCTGATATTCGGCGACCTTGCCCGCGTCGAGGCTGGCGGGATCGATATTGAGGCCCGCGCCCGGCTGGACCACATTGGCGACCAGCAGGCCGACGATCAGCGCCAGGGTGGAAAAGGTGAGGAAATAGGCGAAGGCCTTTGCCGCGACCCGGCCGATCGCGCCCAGCTCCTTCATCCCCGCTATGCCGGTGACGATGGTGAGGAAGATAACCGGCGCGATGATCATCTTGACCAGCTTGATGAAGGCGTCGCCCAGCGGTTGGAGAGCCACGCCCACGCCGGGGAAGAAATGGCCGATCAGCACGCCCAGGGTGATGGCGGCGAGCACCTGGACATAAAGCTGGCGATAGAATGGCAGGCGCGGCGTGGTTTGAATCGGCGCTGTGGTCGATGGCATCATGGCTGCGTCTACCCCCTTTGCACCGCAGCATATGGGCAGAACATCGCCTGTCCAGAAGATTAGGAAAAAGACGCAATTTCCCGCTTGCGCCACCCCGCGCCCCCCGCTATTGGCCCAACTCCCGTGGGCGTGTAGCTCAGTGGTAGAGCACTGTGTTGACATCGCAGGGGTCGCAAGTTCAATCCTTGCCACGCCCACCATGGAAAAGCCCGTTAGGTCAGTGACTTAGCGGGCTTTTTCTATGCTCTCATCGGGATGATCGTTGCGCCTCTTCCGGTGTCTTTTCGGTGAAGCGCTCCCGGAGCGAACTCTTCGATCTCATCTATGAGCCCGTCGATCGTGCGGATGCATTCAGCCAGGTAGACCGGATCTTAGCCGCATAGAGGTAACGCTGTCTATGCGGAGGTTCCAGTTGTGCCTGGGCATCTTGCACGCGGGGTTGCGCATATCTGCGCGACCGAATGGCGGATAAGCTCTGGCCATTCTCGCCATCCTTGTCGGGCCAGCCCAGCCTAGCGGACAGAAAAGGGCATGCGGACCGTGACATTGGCATCAGGCGCGCTGTCGGTCGTGCCAACTTCAACCGCGACGTTCAGCATCTGCCTTTCGGTTAGCCGGTAGGACATGCCGAAGGAAAAGGCGCCGATCTGGATCGATCGCGATCGCTGCACCACGCCATCGATCATCGTCTTTGTCGGAAAAATATAATTATGCTCATAGCCAAGGGAAAATGAAAAACGGGGATTGAGGGCGAAGCCAAAACCCAGATTTGCGTTTATCGCGTCGCCTGGATCGACCCGTCCAACAGCGACGCCGCCAATCTCCCGGCCGATGTCCGCCGAAAAATTGCGTAAGTAGCTGACGCCGCCGAAAATCACTGCCGGGTCGGATGGCAGCAGGAAGCTAAGGCCCGGCTGCATCGCCCAGAAACCGGAGCCCGTCGCCAGGCCTTGCGCCACTCCATATTCGTCGTAGGCGATGTCGAACGGCCCCTTGCCGGTAGGCATCTTGACGCGAAGGCTTCCGATCCAGATCGGGTGATCGCCCGATGCTTGATTGAGCTGATAGCGCAGCGCCAGTTCAGCATCGCCGATATGCTGTTCCGACAGATGCAGGACCCTGCTGATGCTGCTTTCCCGCTGCTGCACGACTTCCACGCGATCAGACCGGAAGAGATAGGGCAGCCGCGCCTCCAGCTCGATCCGGTTCGTCAGGCCGTAGCGCAGCGTCGCGGTGGGGACGATGCTGTTGCGGACCGCTTCATTGGCCTCGATCAGTCCGATCTGAATGCCCGGCGTCAGTTCAATGCCACGAAACACCAGCCGGTTGCTTGAAGAGGTGCTATATTCGATCGACGGATCGAATGTGAGGCGCCCTGCCCGTGTCAGCACGCCGGCTTCCTCCGGCAACGCTTCAACCTTGGGCTCGGTGAAGATCAGGCTGGGCGCTTCGCCGACAGGCTGCGTTGGTGCGCTCGCCTCGGCGTGGGTCGTTGCCTTGGCGGAGGTGCCCTTCTCTTCGACAGGCCCGGCGGCCGCCATGTCCGCTCGCAAGCGCGCGATCTCACGATCCTGCAACGAGATTCGCGCATTCTGTGCCTCGATCGTCGCTCGCTGCGCGTCAAGGTCCCGGCGCATGGCCTGGAGTTGCGCTTCAATTGGACTTGCGCCGCGCGCCAGAGCAAGCGGCGGCGAAACCCCGGCTGAGAGCATCAGGCAACCTGCGGCCAGACGGGCGATCACCATGCGGTCACCGTCCATAGGCACCCACCATCTCGCCGACGGTCTCACCAAGCTTGCTCGTCAAAAGCCCCGCCTGAAATGGCACGAAGCCGCCAAGGTCCAGCCGGGCGTCAATCTCCTGGCGCAACGCGACATTGCTGGCGCTATTAAGGATCATCGTCTGCAACGACCCGTCCACGCGCTGAAGTAGAACGGTCTGCCCATGGTTGGCGAGAAGGAGACCGCCGCCACCGAGATACTTCTCCAGCCCGGAACCAAGGCCAGCCGCCGCCAGCGTCTCATCGGTCGCGGTCGTCAGCGCCGAGGAGAACGAACGCTCGACACTCCTTTCCTGGCCGCTCCAGCTGACATTGGTTTGCAGGACCAGGCTGCCGCCGACATAGGTTCGCATCTCCACGCCCAAACGGATATCGACGCCGCCGATGACGAAACCGCCGCGCTGCGCTTCCAACTGCGCGTCCGTTAATTGAACGGCCGGCACTTCAATCGGCTGCGCATTGGCGGACTCCACGCCGGCAGGGCAGCAGAGCAGCAACAGCGCCAGGCCGCTGACGCACCTCATGGCGAGACCGCGTTAATGGACGAGCTGATTTGATAAAGCGGAGGCAAACGGTGGAGGAGATCGGTGATGGCCGCCGGCCGCCCCACTTCCCTGACTGGCGCGCGCAGGCGGTTCTCCCATTCGGCCGCGAGATTGTAGAGCGGCGGATGCGCAGAAGCCGGTGAGAGCACCGCCAGAAATATCCCGTTCCACATCGCGGAGAAGTCGGAGAAGGAATAGATTTTCAGCCCCAGCATCGGATCACCGACAAGCACCTCTTCGCCACGGACGCCCTTCACAACGACGAAATGCTTGTAACCTTTGATGTCCAGAATAACGATTCCGGGCTGCCCCAATCGCCGCAACTGAACCGGCGTGAGGCGAAAGCCTTCGGCGCGCAACCCGATACTCTCTAGGTAAAGCTTCATGTCCCGCATGGAAAAGCCAAGCTTGCGAATCTTGGCCTGATCCCCCTCCTCCCACATGGACAAGAAAACCGCTCGCTCAGGCATGGGGCGTTCATAATGGTAGCTGAGCAGCGTCGCTATCGCCGCCGATCCGCAGCTGAAGTCGTAGCGTTGGCGCACCACCCTGCGGAACGGCATGTCCCGCCAGCTCAGAACCGAAACGGCGGGACGTCCACCATCGCTGTCCAGCCGGACCTGCGCCTGCACGACCGGAGCCGCTATCGGCAGGCTGGACACCGCGGCAAAGAGGGACAGGCGCCTAGGGGTGAACATTGATGGTAAGGTTCACCGCCGTTTGGAGGCTGACCTGCGCTCCTGTATTGATTGCGAAATTGCCGATGCCGTTGAAGTTGGACAATGCCTCGCCGCTCAGACTAATCGCCCCGGCGCTATAGTCGCCTTTCAAGCTGTTGCCGGAAAGAACGGATGTGAGCGTCTGACTGCCGGAAACGATGGTTTGCCCGCCGCGATTAATGTCCAATTCCGCTTCACTCAGCGGCTGGCCTGTAGCCGCCTTATCCGCATCTGGCCCATCCGCAGCCCGCCCAGGCTGAGGCAAAAGTACACCGCCGCCGAGCAGCGCTGCGGCGAGCAAATTATTGTGGCTGGAGAACAGACGCATGTCAGTTGCCGCGCCCCACCGTCGTGTTTCCCTGCGCCGCGATGTTCGTCGCCGCGAGCGCGTTGGAAGCGAGGCCGCTGTTCCAACCGTTGTTCAGGACACCGGCGAAGTTGGCGAAGCTTGCCCCGCTCACTACATTATCGCCCGTGCGGATCGCGGGCGTTGACTGCGTAGCCGAACCTTCGACACTCACGCCGCTATTGGTCGTAACAGTCGACAAGTCCTGTATCGCCATGATGATCGTATGCGAGCTGCTGTCCTGGCTATTGTCGATACTGTTATCAAGGACACCGTTGCTGGTCGCCGTGGCCGTCGCATTGTTTCCGATGTCCGTAGTTACAGTATTCGCGGAAGAGGACTGGTTGATGACATCCGCGTTGCTGTTGCCGGTGGCATGAGCGTCGCTTCCGGCCTGGCTGTTTGAACCCGCATTCTGGCTGATGCCTGCCTCAAGACTGATTGGAGCTTGAGCGGCGGCCACGCCGGGGATTCCGGTGAGCACCATGGTCATGGCGGAAAGGACGTTGAACCTGAAAGCCATCTTGAATCCTCACGTTGCAAGTGGCCGCAACGATGCAGCCTGTGTTGATTGAGTTTCCAAAGAGCAGTCGTTCCGAGCCAAGTATGAAGGAACAGCGGCCCCCTATCTTAAAACGCACAAAACAGGCGCGCACTCTTAAACGCAGAACAATTTCCAAAGGGATTTATAGTGCAGTGCGTCATAAAGCTGCTATGATTCGGCTCATGCTGTCAATGTGAATCAGCGGATAACGAAGGATAGAACGTCTCAAATACAGACAGCCGGGCTATTTTGGTTTGATTGTCGATATTGCACTTGCACTAAAGCATCTCCAAGATATTCCATATACGATCATTTGTTATGTGAACGAATCAGTAACATGATGTTTCGTCGCTCACCGCCCATAGGTGATGCGCCGCTATTGCAGAAAACTCATATGGTCGCGCCATAAGGAAGAATAGCGATACCGGATGGCGTCATGCGACGCGATCGAGGGAAATGGGATTGAAACTCATAACCTCCATGGCTGAATATTCATCCGGTGAATAATTGGAGAGGATGGCTGAACACCATAGCTGATCGGATCCACGATCCGAGGGATGGTTTTAGTGTATCTGCTGAATGACATCAGGAGTGCTGCTCAGACCCGCGATCTTCTCCCGCTGCGGCGGTCGAAGAGTGAAATACGCTGGCATCTCTATGTCGAATTGCTCCTGCTTGACTGTATTTGCCTCACCGCGCTGCTGATCCTGGCGGAAGGATTGTTTCACGATGGGTGGTTCAACCGGGATGCGATCAATTTGGTGGCCATGGTCGTTCCCATCTATGTAGGCGCGGCAGTCAACAGTAACGCCTATTCCTTGCGAGCATTGACTCAACCATTGCAGGCGGCTGTGAAGGCAGCGCTGAATATCGGACTGACGATGCTGGCGGTGCAATGCGTGCTCTATTTCGCCCAGGTCAGCGAGAGCGTCACGCGGCTACCCTTTGCGATCGCGATTTTGTGCAGCGCAATAGTCCTTCCAGCCTTGCGAAAGCCGTTCAGTTTACATGCGCTCTCCCGCGCGGGCGGCAAGCTGACCAACGAACTGATCATCAGCGATGGCGTCCCGCGCGACCGGCTTCCCCGAACGGAGATACTGGATGCGGACCTGCACAAGCTCGGACCTGATCTTAGCGATCCCTATATGCTCAATCGCCTCGGCCGGTGGCTTCGCACCTTCGACCGGGTCGTCGTGGCTTGCCCGGCGGAGCGGCGTTCCGCCTGGACGATCGTGCTCCAGGGGGCAGCGGTGCAGGGTGAAATAATGCTGATGGACGACAGCAACGCGGGCGTGCTCGGCATAGGCCGCTGCTTCGACAGCGACACCCATATCGTGTCGAAGGGACCGCTCAACATGTCCGATCGACTACAGAAGCGGCTGTTCGACCTGGCCCTCACGGCCCCCGCGATATTGCTGCTCAGCCCTTTGTTCATCCTGGTTTCGATCGCGATCAAGCTGGAAAGTCCAGGGCCTGTCCTGTTCTTCCAGAACCGGGTTGGCCTTGGCAACCGGTTGTTCAAGATCGCGAAGTTTCGCAGCATGCGGGTTGAGACGTCCGATAACGACGGATCTCTTTCGGCCAGCCGCTCCGATGACCGCATCACCCGCGTTGGTCGCTTCATCCGCCGGACCAGCATCGATGAACTGCCCCAGTTATTCAACGTTCTTCTGGGCGACATGAGCATCGTCGGCCCGCGCCCGCACGCGCTGGCGTCCACCGCCGATCGCAAGCTGTTCTGGGAGGTGAGCCAGAATTATTGGCGCCGCCATGCGCTAAAGCCCGGCATGACGGGACTTGCGCAGGTGCGCGGCTTCCGCGGCGCTACCGAGAAGATCGAAGACCTTGAAAATCGATTGAGGGCGGATCTGGAATATCTTCACGACTGGTCGCTGCTGCGCGAAGTCATGATCATCCTCAAGACCTTCAAGGTCTTGGTCCACAAGAACGCCTACTGAGGGCGAAGCCTTGTGGAAAGCCTAGCTCAAACGCCTATTCCTTTTTGTCAGCGCGTCGCGCTCCCGCGATTGAAGCCAATATCGGCGCGCCGGCCCTGCATATTCTGGACGCGATTCCAGCCAATGCGCGACGGTGCCGAAGCCTCGTGCGGGTATCGGCTGGCGTTGACAAACCGGCAGGAGAAAAAAGATCGGGAGCCATCTCATAAGCGCGCCTTGCGATGGCCAGCGCATCGTCACCATCCTCGGCCCGGCGATAGGTCCATGCCTGACGCCAATCGACAACAAGCCCTTGCCCATTGTCCAGCATACAGATCAAATCATCCCCTTCCGGCATGATTGATATAATGGCGTTTGCGCCCATCTTCCTTTCCGTCATTGTGGTGTGCCGGACTGCTCGCGACCGGTGCGCACCTCTCGCTGCTGCGCGCACAATTGGACATGCTTCGATGTCCAGTCAATCCGCAGGACTTCGATTGATCCGCGCAGTTCATCGGCCCGTCCTGCAACGCAGGATGCGATGGAGCGCCGCAAATTACGCGGCCCCCTGATCATGGAATATGTCGCCCTTTACCAGCAGCTTGTCGGCTGGGTCGTCGGACTGTTCGGCAGTGACAAGATGGCGCATGTTGTCGTAGGCCTAGCCCTATGGTTCGGAAGCGCCTGGGCGCTGCGAAAGCCTTTTCACAGCCTGCCCCCTTTGGCAGTCCTTGTGGCCGCCGAAGCACTTAATGAATGGCTGGATCGGATCACCTATGGTTCCTGGCGTTGGACCGACACGAGTATGGACATCGTGGCGACCCTTGCCTGCCCCTTGCTCATATTGCTAGCGCAATCCTGCGTGACCTTCGTCCTGAGGCGCCAAGCGCTCTCGCGGCGATCAGAAGAACCGCGGCAAGGCGAACAGGGTAACGGCCGCGCCACCGAGCAGGGCGGCGATCCCAGCCGCGCGTGACACAGCCCGGATAAAGCGCTCGCCATGAGATAACGGGTCCGAAAAATGCTGCCAATCCGCAAGGGCCGATGCGCCCCCAGGCGCGGCATTCACCACCTGAAGCTCGGAGACGGACCCTTCATGGGGCGAACCGCTCGCAATCTTTACATGTTTCATGTTCAGCCCCGGAAAAAGCCTCTCTTCCTCCTATCCGGGACAGGTTTAGAATGACTTAACAGGCGCGAACGGCTTTGCTTTCGCGGCCGCATTCGCTTTTTCGGCTGTTTCATCGAAGCGATCAGCGTGATCAGGACGAAGGGCAAGAACAAAGGCAGCCACATCAAGGCTATCGCGCGATCAGTCCAGTTGATAGAGACAAGCTTCGCCGACTGACTTTGCTGCTTCCATAGGTGGCAAGCACCGGCAGCCCAGATTATGGCGGTCCCGCATAAGAGGATGATCACAAGCCGTTCCTGATCCTGACATCCTGCTGCGGAACCATCTTCACTGGCGAAATGGCCTCCTCTGCAATCAATGCCGTAAAGCCGGTCATGATGTGGTAGAGGGAGGAGGCAGGTGCTGCTTCCAGCACCCATTCGCCTCCGGCCGTCATCCGGTCATGCCAGAGGCCGGGCGTACGCACATTCAGGAAAGCGCGAATACACTCGAAGCTTTCGATCGCGTCGTTCTCGCACTGACGAACGATTGCGGTGCGCAGCCGTTCAGTCTGCGCCCAGAGGCGCGACGATGCATCGATCGATCTTCCGCTTGGGTCTACTGAAAAAAGCACGCGACCATCGCAAACGCCCCAGCGCCTGCCGAATTGATACAAGCTGGCGCTGACGAGCTGGGTATCGAAACCCAGCAGCCGTTCGGCTTCACTCAAGAGAAACGCCCATTCAAACTGATGCCCTGGCTCGCGGATGCAGCCGCTGTCATCGCACTGGGGCCGCCACTCGGCATCGAAATACTCGCCTACTGAGCCTGTCGATCCGTCTATCATCCGGTCGAGCGCCAGCGCAGTCAGCCCGCATGCGATCCGTTCCATTATCGAACCGGGCGACAGCTCCGTCCAGGCGATCATCGCCTCCAGCATGTGCATATGCGGGTTGGAACGGAGCCCGGTCCGCCCATCTATTTCGATAAAGCCGCCTTTGGGATGGGCATAGTGCTGGATCAACAGCGACAGCAAACGGATTGCCTGTTCCTCATGCCCCGGCTCGTCAGGAAATGCGCGCTGCGCGGCCGCCAGCGCGAACAGGACGAAGGCCTGATCGTAAAGGTCGGCTGTATCCTCGACCACGGTCCCGTCGCGTGCGACTGCGGCTCGATACAAGCCGTCCGGGCGACGATAAGCGTCCAGAAATGCCAGGCCGGCGCGCATTGCGCCGCGCCAGTCACCATTCCAGCCCATCGCTCCAGCTTGGCCGAAGACATATATCTGCCGCGCCTGCACGCGCAGCCGCTTAGGCAGATCAACCGGATGGCCATCCATGTCGAGCCGGTCATGGAACCCGCCAGCCTCGCGATCATGACCAGCCTCGCACCATAGGGGCAGAGCGTGGTCGAACAACCAGTCCTCGGCCCATTGCGCAGCCCACTTCAGCCTTTCATTCGTTGCTTTCATGACGGGCGCACCCCACTGAATTGAGCCGTAGCAATGGCTGGCGCCGCGATCGGTTCGCGTCGCACGGGGACCGCCGCATGCCTCATGCCTCCATCCACAGGCATGCCGGTGAGGGCCGAGAAATCCTTAAGGAAAAGCTGGGCGACCCGCCCAGGCACATATTCCTGGCTCTTGGCTTTGGAAGCTTCGGCGAAGCGCCGCCGGAGGGCTTCGTCCAGCATGAGCTTTTCGAGCGCCTGCGCCAGGGGTTCTCCGGTCGGGTCACGATGATCGAAGCTTAGGCCATGCGCGCCGGGCGTTATCGCATCCTCGAAACAACCGAGGTCCGACACGATGGGCGCGCAGCCACATGCCATCGCCTCCAGCGGCGCGACAGGAAAGGCTTCGCCAAGTTCGGCTACGGACGGGTAAACGAAAAGCGCCGAGCGCCGGAAATGATCGGCCAGTTTCTGCTGATCGAACACCGGTCCCGTAAAGTCGATTGGCGCCCCCGAATCCTGCGCCTGCTGTTTCAATTCTGCCATGAATGCTTCCCCGTCTCCACCCTGACTTTCCAGATGTGGTCCAACGACGACCAGCCGCCAATCAGGATACCGGCGCGACAGCAGAGCGAAGGCGCGGATCAGCAAATGAATGCCCTTCTCTCGCGCAACCCGGCCGACAAACACGATTTGCTTTTCCTTCTCCAGCGACAAAGGCGCTTCCGCCTCCCGCGCGAAGACGCTGGTCAGCGCATTGGGGATGGCTTTCACCAGATGAGCGACCGAAGGCGTCTGCTCGATCACCGCCCTCGCGATATGGCTGGAGCAGCATTGCAGCCGATCGACGCGGCTATAGAGCGCCATCTGCCCCTTTGGGTAACGGGCAACATCGACATAGATCTTGCCCGCCTTATGGCGCGGAATGATGACTGGCGCCGACACGCTATTGGTAATGGTGACGTCCGCTTGGGGCATCGCTTTGCGAATCCGCCATGCATAGAGAATGTCGGCGAGCCGGAAGATGATCTTGTTCCTGGGCATGTCGCGCGAACGGACACGTAGATGGCGGACGCCGTTGATGACTTCCTCACGGGGAAATTCGCCATATGCCCGTGAGATCATTGTCACATCATGACCCCGCCGCGCGAATTCTTCACAAAGGGCATAGAAGATTTTTTCACAAGCTCCACCCATTACGGGCGGCAGTGGCAGGAAAGGTCCAACGATGCAGTTTATGCGCATGACGCTAATTCTTTCTCAGGGGGATCATGACGGCGCTGGAAGCATCGCAACATTGCCGCGGCGCACGAGGCCGAACGATCGCCGCCGGGTTCCCCCGGTAAATGGTCCAGGGCTTAAGCGCGGTGAAAGCGCAGGCGCGAGCGCCAAGTACCGCTCCGTCGCCTACCTGAACGCCCGGACCTACAAAGGCTTCCGCGGCGATCCACACGTCCGCGCCGATGGTGATCGGCCGGGCGATCAACTGAAAGTCCGGGTCTGCGACATCATGCGATCCCGCGCACAGATGGGCGCGCTGCGATATGATGGTTCGCCGCCCAATACTGACCATGGCCATGCTGTAGCAGTTGACACCCGGCCCCAGCGTCGCGTGGGCGCCCAGGCGCAGATGCCGGGGATACCAGACGAGCGCACTGGCCGCGATCGCCGCCCCCTTCTCCACCTGAGCGCCGAAGGCTTTCAGCAACAGGATGCGCCACGGACTGAACATCGGCGGCGTCCAGCGCGCGAGTAGCGTCCAGCAGATTTGCCAGGCAAGACGCTCCAGCCGGTTCGCCAGCGAAAAGCTCGCCCCCCCCGTCAGCGGCGTCGTGTCACGCGCGCTCAATATCTTGGAACGATCGGGCGCGTCGAGCGGCGCCGGGCATTCGCGCAAGATTTCAGCCATGGCCCAGATTCCTTTGCCCTTGGAGGCCCGCCAACGGCGCGAGCGCCAAGCGGATGCCGAGTGTCAAAATGGTGTAGACAAAGATCGCCTGAATATAGGCCCGGCTCGCACTCTCAACGAGGCTGCGGAAGGACTCGTAGACCAGTCCCCGCGCGACGATTTCATATAGCAGCACAAAGGAAATCGCCGATATCAGCAACCGGCCATCATGCATCAGCGAATAGCTGTCGAACTCGATAAACATCAGAATGCAGATCGCGAACACAACTAGCGGCCAGAAGACGCTCAAGACGTCGATCGTGTTTGTGATTGATGATCCGGTGCGATAGCCGCCCAGATCTTCGTTGAACGCCAGGTTCGCATAAACGTCACCCGTGGAAAAACCGCGATTGGCCTTATCCACCGACAGTCCCAATGCATTAATGATAGGTGTTGGCAAAATGCTGATAATACCTTCGTAGGCATCGCGTCTGATCTGCGACTGTTGAAAGTCGGATAGGCGCAGCGAAGCCGCCATGGTCAGGTCGGTATATTTGGTATAGGTCAGCCGCTGAAAAAACTCGCTTTCCAGATAGATTTCCGAAATTCCACTAAAGCCCGATTCCATCGTCATGCTGGCTTCATCGCGCCGCATCGCCTCCAACCGCGCCTTGTCGCCAAAGGCCCGCACCGTTTCCATCGCGATTTCCGCCGGGGTTGCCTGACCGCGCAGCAGGCGCCCGGCCTGCATCGCAGTCGCCAGATCCTGCGCCACGCCCGCGATCGGCAGCGCGACCAGCACGCCAACCGCGATCATGACCTTCGCCCGGCGGGAAAAACGCACACGGCCCATCGCCGCCATCATCAGGATCGATAGCAGCACGGTGAAGATGCAGACCGCGAATATGACTCGTGCGTTGAAGAACAGGGCAGTCACCAGCACCAGCGCGAAATAGCCGCTCAGCATAGGGATGGTCCCCGGCGGATCTACGATGTCACGATCGAAGAAATAGCGGCGAAGCGGTATGAAGAAAGGCGCGACAATGAAAGGGACCAGCGCCTGAAGGAACTTGCCTCCGACATTTCCGAATTCAACCGCATCGCCGAACATGATGCGCGAAACCCATGTGGCGCCGATGCCGAGTAGCCCCAACGCCCACAGCTCGACCGGCCGAGGAATGCGAAAGATCCAGATCGGCTTCAGCACCCGCCGGGCGAGCCACCGCGATGGCGCCTGCAAAGCCGGAGCATTCGTGTAAACGATGTGAGCGGCCAGTACCACAGCCTGAAAGGCTACCGTTGCTTCAAAGACTTCGCGCGGAACCAGCAAATTGTAGATTAGTGGCCGCCAGCTCATCGTCTGCGCCAGGAGCGGCAACGCATAGGTGGTGACCGCAAAACCCATCACCGCCATGCTGGAAATCGGGAACCGGCTGACCGTCTTGCGCCTGAGGCAATGGATGGTCGTCGCCACCCCGGCGACAGCGCATAAAATCGAACAATAGATGTTCACGACCGACGGCTCTATGATGATCTGCGCCAGCACCAGCATCGCAGCGCCGGTCGAGCAGATCAGCAGCATGCGCAGGCCGGGCCGCGATACGTCGATGAACCTCATCGCGATACCCCTTCATCGAAGGACGTGGTGCGGGGTGCGGGGCGGATCATGCGCCGTCCCTCCGCTTAGCTGACTGCTGCGTCGGTGATTGTGTCCGCTGTCTTGGGAAGATCGCGCATGCAAAGGGCCGAAAGCTCCGCCTGGACCGCACTCATGATGGCGGCCTTGGACCAGCGCTCACGCGCCCGCTGCCGCGCCACCTCGCCTAGGCCAGAACGCATGGCGGGCGAGTCCATTACCGCCTCGACCGCAGCAGAAAAGGCGTCTGCGTCGCCCGGCGGAATCGCCAAGCCGCACCCTTCTATCTCCCAGGCCAGACCGGTTTCGGCTCTGGCGGTAGCGATCACCGGCCGGCCCGAGGCGAGCATGTTGGTGAGCTTTGACGGCAATACCAGATCTGCGGCACCCTCGATCTGCGGCAGCAGGTGCACCGAAGCGAGTGACAGCAGCGATCCTAGCTGCTCGCGTGGCTGCAATCCTTTCAACAGCACGTTAGGCAGGTCGCGGGTCGCTTCGGCGAGATGGATCATCTCCGGCCCCTCTCCGCAAATCACGAAGCGAATGTCGTCGCGCCGCTTCAGCTTGCGGGCCGCGTCAACGACAATGCCGATGCCCTGCTTGCGGCTGACATTGCCGGAATATAGCGCGATCTGCTTGCCGTCGAGCGCCCACTCGGCACGATAGGCCCGGTCGTCGGAATTGCTTTCGACCAAGCTCATGTCCGCCCAGTTGCGCACCTCCAACACTTGCGCTGAGGAAGGAAGCAGCCTTGCAAGTTTAGCGCACATCTGCGGCGAAATGCTGCTGTAGCGATCAAAGCCGCGAAAGGCCCAGCATTGAAATGCGAGCGCGAGCCGGGCAGCGCGGCCTTCCTGCGCGACAAGGCCCGTCGCAAAGGCGGCCTCCACCTCGAAATCCTGCACATGAACCCAGGTTCGCGCACCTGAAAGCCGCCCCGCCATGCGCGTAAGCGGTGCCGACATCAGGGAGGGCGCGATTGCGATCACCACATCAGGCCGCTGGAACAATATGTTCAGCATCACCGGGATCAGCGCGCTGAACACGAAGCTCAGATGATGGATGATGCGCCGGAAACCCGTTGGATTTTCTGGAACATAAATCGGGCAACGGGTTACAGAGACGCCCTCCTCCACCGCATGGCGATAGAGAAAGCGGCTATACCCCTGCGCCACCCGCCAATGGGGATAATAAGGCGCAGCAGATACGACGGAGACCTGCGTTCCCGCCTGCGCCAAAAATGTCGCCATGTCGCGTGTGTAGGGACCTATACCAATAGGTTCCGGCGCGTAATTGAGCCCGATGATTAGCACTTTCATGGGAAACCCCAATATTGAACGACGCTAATCCTCTCCCGAACTATCTATCATTCACGCCGAAGCGTGCGTTCTGTTCAATTGGAGCGACCCATTTTCATGTTCTAAGTTCTGCCGCGGCCATAGGCATCGTCATGGATCGAGCGCACACAGCAACATATTGTTGCTTTGCACCCAAAATGTCGATGATTAACAACCGCGCCGCGACATAGCGCGCTTTTGTTAGCCTATTGTTATAAAACGCTGTAACGTCATGGTCTTTATTTATATTGCGACCGTCCAGCTGCCCTGTTTGGCATTTTCGCTAGAGCTTGTTGACTCCTGAACCTTCTTTGATTCGCAAGCACAAGTCAACGTCTATTTTAACACTGATAAAGTCTTCTTCTCCTCACGAATCGTTACGTTATCCCGAACAAATTTCAGGCAAAATTCTTGAGAAGCAGGGGAAGAATCTGGATGCTTAGTAACCGTGTCTTGGTTATGTGCAACCGAACGATGTTGATCTATCACTTTGGAAACATAGATAAATATATCTAAAGGTAGCCCTTCGATCGTTCAGTTTGCCTCATTTTGGTTAACAGCCCTTTACCACTCCCAGGAAAGAGTGTTATCGCTGCGTTGCAGCATAGGTGACTGCGCAATCGCAAAAATAAGCAGCAATTCAGCATGGAAGGTAACGTCGAGTGCGTATTCTTCATGTTATCGCATCTGCTGATTCAAGGGACGGTGGACCGATTGAGCATGCGGTGCGCACCGGCCATGCGTTTGCGCTGCGCGGCCACAGCCAGGATTTCCTGACCTTCGATCACGCCTCCATGAGCAGCGCGACCGACCTGAACGCCCATGTTTTCACCTTCGCGCGTCGGCCGCGATCCGGCTGGCTCGGGAAGTTCGCCAGCGTTATATTGGATCTCCCGCTTGCGCTTGGCTGGATGCGTCGGCGTCTGGCTGATTATGACGTGGTGGTGGTTTCCGGCCTATGGAATGTCGCGACACTCGCCGCGCGCCTTGGTCTGCCTCGCGGAAGGACGCCTTACATCGTTTTCATCCATGGCATGCTCGACCCCTATTTCAAGCACGCCAATCCGCTGAAATCATTTATGAAACAGTTGCTGTGGCTGGTAAATGAGCGCGTGCTCGTCCGCCACGCGGACCGGGTACTTTTCACCTGTGAGGAGGAACGCCGACTCGCGAGGCGCAGCTACTGGCCTTATTCCGCACGCGAGCAGGTTGTCGCCTTTGGAACGGCCGATGTCCCTATTCCAAGCCAGACGCAGCTTGCTGCTTTCGATGATCATGTCCCCGGTCTTGGCGATCGCCCCTTCCTGCTGTTCCTCAGCCGCATTCATGAGAAGAAGGGCGTCGATCTGCTTATCCGCGGCTACGCCGCATGGCTGCGATTCAATCCTGGAACGAGCTTTGACCTTGTCATCGCAGGCCCCGACAACAACGGCCTGCGTGATCGCTTGAAGGAGCTGGCCCGGCAGGAGGGCGTCGAGAGTCGCATCCATTGGCCTGGCATGCTCAAGGGTCACGCCAAATGGGGGGCGTTCCGGCGCTGTGATGCATTCATCCTGCCCTCTCATCAGGAAAATTTCGGCATTGTCATCGCAGAAGCCTTGGCCTGCGCGCGCCCTGTCCTCATCAGCGATAAAGTCAATATCTGGCGCGAAGTTGCGGATGACGGCGCGGGGCTTGTTGAAACAGACTCGGTAGAGGGAGTCACCACCCTGTTGCAGAGGTGGACGTCGCTTAGCGACGACCAGCGCAGGCTGATGGAAGATGCAGCGCGAGCGACGTTTTCGCGCCGCTACGATTTGAACAGTGCAGTGAAAGATCTTGAGCGCGTCATGCTCGAGACGATTCAGGAGAGAGGCAAGGTTACCGATAAAATCAAAATGGAAGTGGTCGCACAATAACATCCAAACGGATGAAATAGCTTAGCCTTCCTTATGTGATTTTGGGGTTACAACATGGCTAAAAGGACCGCTCTCATATCGGGCATAACGGGTCAGGACGGTGCGTATCTTGCACGCTTCCTGCTCAACAAAGGGTATCATGTCCACGGCATCAAGCGCCGATCATCGTCATTCAATACCGGACGTATTGAGGACATCTATCAGGACCCGCACGAACCAGACCGAAACTTCTTCCTCCACTATGGAGACCTGACAGACGGGTCGAACCTCATACGCCTGGTCGAACATTGCCAGCCGGACGAAATCTACAATCTTGCCGCCCAAAGCCATGTTCAGGTGAGTTTTGACACGCCCGAATATACGGGCAATGCCGATGGCCTGGGGACATTGCGCTTCCTTGAGGCGATCCGTATCCTCAAGATGGAGAAGGCCACTCGCTTCTATCAGGCTTCCACATCAGAGCTTTACGGCCTTGTTCAGGAAGTGCCGCAGCGCGAGACAACGCCCTTCTATCCTCGCTCGCCCTACGCGGTGGCAAAGCTCTATGCCTATTGGATCATCGTCAACTATCGCGAAGCCTATGGCATGCATGCGTCAAATGGCATATTGTTCAACCATGAAAGCCCGCTGCGCGGCGAGACCTTCGTCACCCGCAAGATAACCCGGGCCGCGGCGGCGATCTCGCTGGGGCGTCAGTCAAAGCTCTATCTTGGTAATCTCGACGCAAAACGCGACTGGGGCCATGCGCGCGAATATGTGCGCGGCATGTGGTTGATCCTTCAGCAAGACGAACCCGACGATTATGTGCTCGCCACTGGCGAGACGACGACGGTGCGCGACTTCGTGTCGATGGCCTTCTCCGAGGTAGGCGTCGATATCCGGTGGACCGGCAAGGGCGTGGACGAAAAGGGTCTTTGTGCGCGCACCGGCACATGCCTGGTCGAAATCGATCCGCGCTACTTCCGTCCGACGGAGGTCGATCTGCTGATCGGCGATCCGACCAAGGCGCAGACGAAGCTTGGCTGGCATCATGAAACGTCGGTGCGCGAGCTGGTGGCGGACATGATGCGCGAGGATCTGAAGGTCATGCGCTACGAAAAGATCCAAAAGGACGCGTGATGAGCTTCACACTGCACAACAAACGAGTCTGGGTCGCGGGCCATCGCGGCATGGTCGGGCGCGCGATCGTGCGCCGTCTGGCAAGCGAGGACTGCGAGATACTGACCGTCGGCCGCGATGAACTGGATCTCAAGGATCAGGCGGCCACGCGCTCCTGGATAGAGGATCGCAAGCCCGACGCGGTCATCGTGGCCGCTGCGAAAGTGGGTGGAATCCTGGCCAACTCTCGCTTCCCGGCCGACTTCCTCTATGACAATCTGGTCATCGAAACCAACGTCATAGAGGGCAGCTTTCGCGCGGGCGTATCGAAGCTGCTGTTTCTCGGATCGTCCTGCATCTTTCCCAAGTTCGCTCCCCAGCCGATTGTGGAGGAAGCGCTGCTGACAGGCGCGCTCGAACCCACGAACCAGTGGTATGCGATCGCCAAGATCGCCGGGATCAAACTGTGCCAAGCCTTTCGCCAGCAGCATGGCGCGGATTTCATCTCCGGCATGCCAACCAACCTTTATGGGCCATGGGACAATTTCGACATCGAATCCAGCCATGTGCTGCCCGCACTGATCCGTAAGTTTGACGATGCGAAGCGGTCAGGTGCGGACAGCGTCACCTTATGGGGTACAGGCACGCCGCGGCGGGAATTTTTGCATGTCGATGATTGCGCCGAGGCCTGCCTGTTTCTGCTGAAATCCTATTCGGGCGATCAGTTCGTCAATATCGGTTCGGGCTCGGACGTCACCATCAGCGAACTGGCTTCCTTGATCCGTGACGTAACGGGATTCACCGGCTCTGTCGAATATGACGCCTCCCGCCCCGATGGCACGCCACGCAAGCTCATGTCGTCGGCTCGCATCAACAGCATGGGATGGACGCCACGGATCAGTCTGCGCGAGGGCATTGAGCAGACCTATCGATGGTATCTGGAAAATGTAAATGCGCTGGCGGCCTGACAAGACCAGTATAGGAAACATGATCGAATCTGGATGAGAGAATTATCGATGATCTCACGTCTCTCCAACATAGTCGAACGTGGTATCTGGGGCGTTCATATCGGTCGATATGATTTTGCCATAAGCACATCGTGGGTTCGTGCAGTTCCAGATCTTTATTCCATAAAGCATTCACGATTATACAGATTCGGCCGATGCCTGATCGTCATCAGCGCTCTGGATCGTCACGGATAACCGAAAGCACAAAGCGGCCAGGCCGCGATGTAAGCAAAGGTGTAAGGCATGCAGCGACATCGACAGGGACATGGCGGCCGCTATGGCGTTGCTACCACAAGAGCAACATTGCTGCTTGCCGCTGCGCTGATCACACCGAACGTGGCGAGCGCGGCGCGGTCCGACCCCACGATGGCGGCGACATCCCTGCCAGCAGCCACACCGGGCCAGACTGTGATCGGGGCGGGCGACCTGATCGACATCCAGGTCTATGACGTGCAGCAACTGAGCTTTCAGGGCATTCGCATTGATCCGGCCGGACATTTTTCCTACCCGCTGCTCGGAACGATAGACGCGCAGGGCAAAGCACCCCAGGTCCTCTCCGCCGAAATGGCCGAAGGACTGCGCCGCTACCTCGTCAATCCGCAAGTCACAGTCTTCGTCAAGGAATCCGCGACCAATACCGTCACCGTCATCGGGTCAGTTACCGAACCGGGCAAGTTCAAGCTGATTGGCCACACCAGCCTGATGGACGCCGTCGCCCTTGCGAAGGGCTTTACCCGGATCGCGGACCAGAAACAGGTGACGATCCTGCGCACGATCGGCGGACAGCAGACGGCCGCGCTGTTCGACATGCGCAAGATCAGACGCGGAGAAATGACTGACCCGCCGCTACTGGGAGGGGACAAGGTCGTCGTGGGCATCAACCATCTTGAGGCGGCATGGCGCGATGCGCTGCTGGCGGCGCCGCTGCTCGGCATATTCGCGCAACTCAACAACTGACCGGATCGACATTTTGGCAAGCTCCGACGGGAGCGACAAGGAACAGGCACATGGCAACCATCGCGCCAAACCAGATCACCCAACGCCCCCGCCGCGACGATGACGGCGGTAGCGAAGGCATAGATATAGACTTCCCCGCGATCTGGAATCTGCTCCGGCGCAACGTCCACCTCATCGGCGGAGTGGTGGCGATCGCGCTATTGATCGGGGTGGTCATCGTTATGCGCGCTGAGCGGCTCTATCGCGCGACAGCCACCGTGCAGATCGAGGAGCAGTCGGCCAAGGTTCTCAACAGCGAAGACGGCAGGCAGGCGAGCGGATCGCAGGAGGCCGAACGCTTTCTCCAGACCCAGCTCAGCCTCTTGAACAGCCGCGCCATGGCGCAATTGGTCGTCAAGAAGCTCAACCTTGCCTCACGTATCCCGCCAGGGCCAGACGGCCGCATCCTCTCCCCGCAGGAGCGGGAGGAAGCCGCCATCGCCAAGCTGCAATCATCGATGAGCCTCACCTTGCCGCGAGATTCGCGGGTAGCGCAGATCACCATCACGGACCGCGATCCGCGCTTCGTGGCGGACGCCGCCAACGCCTATGCCGAAGAATTCATCCAATATAATCTGGGACGCCGTTTCGGCGAGACCAGCTATGCCCGCACGTTCCTGGAAAATGAACTCGGAAAGGCCAAGAAGCGTCTCGAAGCATCCGAAGTGGCGGTGGTCGATTATGCCCGCCGAACCCGCCTGATCGACGCCACGGGTGGCAAGGGCACGGAGGATGGCGTGCGCATGCTCACCTCTTCGAACCTCATGGACATCAATTCCGCATTGGGCCGCGCCAAGGTTGAACGGATCGAAGCGGAACGGCGCTGGCGTCAGGCGCAAGCTACCCCCGCGCTGAACATGCCGGAAGTGATGACAAATCCTGCCGTACAGCAACTTGTCGAAAAACGCGCGCTGAGCACCGCCGATTACAGCCGGGACCGGGAGAAATTCAGGGAGGATTATCCGGGCATGCGCGACCGTGCAACCGAGCTGACCGCCCTCAACAACGAGGTGCAGAAGATCGCCCAAACCATTCGGGGCGGCCTGCGCAATAATTATGAAATCGCGGTCAACCAGGAGCGTGCCCTCGCCAGCCAGCTCGAATCGCTCAAGACGCGCACGGTCGAGGAGCAGAACAAGAGCATCGGCTACAATATCCTACGGCGCGAGGTCGATACCAATCGTCTGATGTATGACGGGCTGCTGCAACGCTTCAAGGAAGTAAGCGCCGCAGCGGGCGTGACCGCCAATAATATCTCGATCGTCGATCGGGCGGAGGTTCCCAACCGGCCTTTCACCCCGCGGACGACCATGACGCTTCTCTCCAGCCTCGCTTCCGGCTTTGCGCTGGCTCTCGTTCTGGTGGGCGTCCGCTCGCGACTTGATGACATCATCCGCTCGCCCGAAGATGTGGCCAGCGCGCTTGATCTGCCGGTGCTGGCGACCATTCCTTCACACCCGTCCCGCTTGTCGATGACGGAAGTAATCGAAGGCTCATCGCTCTCCGAGGCCTTCTGGTCATTGCGGCTGGCGGTCGAACGCACATCGTCCGGCGGCGTGCCACGATCGCTGCTGTTCACCAGCAGCCGATCATCGGAGGGTAAGTCGACCTGCGCTTACGCCGTCGCATTGAACTTCGCCCGCAGCGGGCGGCGCGTGCTGTTCATCGACGCCGATCTGCGCAGACCTACCCTCCACCGCGCCATCGGCCTGCCTAATGACAAGGGGCTGGCCAGCGTCCTGGCGGGTGAAACGACGCTGAACGATGCAATCCGCTATAGCGTGGCGGATCGGCTGGACGTCCTCACCGGGGGGCAGCCGACCCGCAATCCCGCCGAGCTGCTGGCGCAGCCGGTGCTCGCCTCGATCATCGCCGCAGCCGAGCAAAGCTATGATCTGGTTGTCATCGACAGCGCGCCGGTACTCCTGCTTGCCGACGCCATCGCCCTCGCTTCGGCGGCCGGGGCCACGGTATTCGTGGTGGAGGCCAATGGCGCCAGGGCGCGCGAGGCGCGCGCAGCGGTCCAGCGGCTGGATGAGAATGGCGCCAGGCTATGCGGCGCCGTTCTCACCAAATATGACCGAGAACTGATGCAGTATCGCTATTGAACGGCTGCGGCGATGTCTCACACATTCACCGATGTATGGGCGGAGGCGCGGCCCGTGCCATGCGCCCCCTCCTCTGTTTCATTGGCAGGCCTGGACTGCCGCCGGGTCGCTTCCCGCCGCCTTCAGGCAGGCCTGTTTGCGGATGTCCTCGCTCGATTCGGCGGTCTGATCGTTCCCGCCATCTGCGGGCGTGCTCGCGGCCTCGGGGGCACTGACTCCCAGCTTGCTGAAGATGGCCTGACGCAGCGCTACACTTTCCTTGCGGTAGAAAGCATCGTCGATCCAGCCATTGGCCCGCGCGTTGCACAGGTGCCAGGACATCTGCCCGACAACCTCGCCCAGATTGTCCCCTGCGGCCTGCAACTTACCTTTGCCGGCTCCGGCCAATGGCTTGCTCTCCTGCCCCTCCGCACTGACCGAAGGCGAAGGGCCGCAAACATCGCCGAGTGTCTGCCGCCCCCCTTCGGAACTGCCGCAGGACGCCAGGAGGAAAGACATCATTGCCGCCGCTGGATATCGAATCTGCATGTAACGCCTCCTCAAGTAAATATCTCTATAAATAGCTCATTTTAAGTCAGTGTAAAAGTAACTATTAATAACATTATTTTCCCAACCTGATCTACTCGTGAATATGTTTTACAAAATATTATATCTATAAATATTTGGAGGAAATTTGAGGATTTTTCGCCAATTGATGCTGCGTTTAAGACACTCCCAGACGCGCGATAGCATCTGGCGCGGAGCCTTGCGCGCCAGCGTCATTCTGGTGACCGCCTGTGGCGGGTCCTCCTCCAATATTGTCGGCGGTGCGAACGGCGCCGGAACCGAAAGCCCAAACACCTCCCCCTCCTCGTCCACCGCGCCCATCATCTTCAACGCGCCGCAATCGGCTCAGGCAGGCGACATCATCTATTTGCAGGGCGAGAATTTCGGCCCCGCTCCGGCCGTGGTGATGCAGTCATCCGGGTCCAATCCTGAAAGGCGGCTGCGCATCGTCAATCACGTGGGCGATTGGCTAGCCGCTGAAATCCCCGCCGATGCAGGACCCGCTCTGGCTGTCCGCGTTGTAAGCGGCGCCTTGTCGAGCGCGACGGTCTCGTTGAACGCCCCGATCATCTACAATTTTGACAGTATTGCAACCGCTCCAGGTGGTGCGTTCCGCATCTTTGGCCGCAATCTCATGCTCGCATCATACACCCCGCGCGTTGACGTAGATGGGGTAGCCGCCTCTGTCGATCTCGCCGCCAGCGGCCCGGAAATGCTCGTGGTCAGGGCGCCATCGAACCTGACCCAAAAGCAAGCTGTAGCGGTGCGGGTCGATAATGGCGGCGGCTTGGCTCCAGCTACCGCCGATCAGACAATAGAGATCGTGGCTGGTGCAGGACACAACATCTTCGGTGGGGAAGCAGGATGGCTGGATCTCTTCGCCCCCCTTCTTGGCCGGATCGCGCAGGTGGATTGCAGCGGGAACAGGTCCGCGTCGCAAGCCATCCAGACGCAGGCAGACGCACTCGCCCGGAGCGGCGGGGGAATGATTTCGCTAAGCGCGGGAGTCTGCACGTTGGACAGCAGCATAGTCCTCCCCAGCAACATCGTCCTTCAGGGCGCGGGACAGAATGCGACGCAGCTTCTCTACCGCAGCGACTACCCGCTCTCCGCCATCCAGAAACAAGTGATCGCGATCCGAGATCTCACCCTCACCAACGCGGGCGCGTCGGAAGGACCGATTCTTCACAAGAGCCGTTTCCTGCTGCTGCAAAATGTGACGATGAACTTCGGTACGCAGCGCCAGTCTTTTTTTGACGGCAACGAAAACACCCTCGTGACCGGCTGCACCTTCAACCAGACCGGCAGCATGAACCAGCAGTCACCCTATCTGTTCAGCGATTCCAATGGCTTGATTTTCCAAAACAACGTCACACGTCTCGTCATGGGCGCGGCGGCGTTCGAACGCACGCGCAATAGCTATATCGGCAAGAACCTGTTCCGCCGCGACGCCAGCCGCCAGGACGAAGCTGGCGCGCTGCACATGATGACGGTCGATTTCGCGTCCGGGATTGCGATCATCGGCAATGTCTTCGACACGGTGAATGGCCCTATCACCAATCGCACCCGCAATGACGGGGAAGCGATCCTGACCGAAGGGGGCGGAGCGATCCGAACGGAAAGCATCGGGACCGTCGAGGCCGCTGACGCCAACAGCATCACTGACAGCAGGTTTTCAGCAAAGCTCGGTCCCTTCTCGCAACTGCCCGGCAATTATGGGATCGCGATAGTCGCAGGCCGGGGCGCGGGACAGACCCGCTCGGTACGCAGCGCCAACGGCTCGGTGCTGACTGTCGACCATCCATGGAACAGCATCCCCGACGCGACCAGCAAATATGCGGCCTTCGTCTGGGGACTGCAAAAGGCTCTGATCAAGGATAATGTTTTCAGCCAGATGCCACGCGGCGTGTGGCTCTATCAAACCGCCATTCGTCATGTGTTGATCAGCGGAAACCACTTCCTGGAAAGTGGCGGCGTCTACCTGCGCTCCTATCAAAATCTCGATACGGGTATGTTCGACCCGATCTACGATGTCGATATTCTCGATAATGAGGTGAAAAACCTCACCCTCTCCTGGCCTTCTTACCTGACATCGATGTTCGTGAACGCGGACGCACGCGCCTTCGGCATTGCGATGATGGGGATCAGGTTCCGCGACAACAGCATAACGGCGCACAATCCACCCTTCACGCCCAATTCGGAGGAATATGCCGGAAATGAAGGATATTTTGCGATGATGCGGGTGGAAAATAACACGCGCTACGAACCGATGACCGTGCCCCGCGTGCTTGGGACGATCTTTCAACGCAATAGCTGCACCGATTGCGACGTCGCATATCGGATCGGGACAGGAAGCGGCGGCACAGTGATCAGCGCGGCGCGCACATCGGGACGCGGGGAGTTCTTCGAAGATTGGAGGACCACCGCCTCGGCCGAAAAGGCGGCGAACACCGTTATTGAATAGCGATACCGCACCGCAGAACAAATCGGACGATTTTGAAACACTCATGGGTACAAAATCTGGCCATTTGTGCACTTGCTAATAAATGAATTTTGAAGCACGATTATGACCAACGGCATGAACGGAGCATCATTGTTATGATTCGGCCGAAAGATTTCTCATTTGTCCGAACTATTTGCGTTGGCGATCTCATGTTGGATCGTTTCATATATGGCGCAGTTACCAGGATATCACCGGAAAGTCCGGTCCCTGTAATCGCAATAGAGCGGACGGAGAGCGTTCCTGGCGGTGCAGCGAACGTTACGCGCAACATCGCAGCAATGAACGGCGAATGTTCTCTGATTGGCGTCATAGGCAATGATAAGGTCGGATCAGATCTGATCGGTTCCTTGTCGGAATTTGATCATGTCCACTTCGTACCAATAAATGACGATGCGCGCCCGACGATAGAAAAGACCCGTTATGTCGCGCAGGGGCAGCAGCTGCTACGCGCCGATCATGAAAGCGTCCATAGCGTATCGAAATCCGCCGAGGATCGAATTTACGCATGTGCGGTAGAAATGCTGCAATCGCGAGATGTTCTTGTAATTTCCGACTATGCCAAGGGCGTGGTCACCGATGGATTGCTGCGCCGCCTGATCCCGGCGGCGCGCCTTTCCGGCGTTCCCGTCATCATCGATCCCAAGTCCAGCGATCTCACCCGCTATGCTGGCGCGACGGTGCTGACGCCTAATATCAACGAAGCGCGGGCAGCGACTGGCATGATGATCACGAACGATGCCGAAGCCGAAGCCGCTGGACTGAAGATGCTCGCCATGGCGCAGTGCGACGCCATCCTGCTCACGCGCTCCGAACAGGGCATGTCACTCTTCCGGCGAGATCAGGCTCCCCTCCATATCTCAGCCAGCGCACGCGAGGTTTTCGACGTCTCAGGCGCGGGCGATACCGTCGTCGCAACCCTCGCCATCGCGCTTGGCGGCGGCATGACGATGGATGACGCAGCCAGAATGGCCAATGCAGCGGCCGGCCTCGTGGTGGGCAAACGCGGCACCGCCACTGTGTCGATCTCCGAAGTGCAGGAAGAACTGAACCGCCTCGCCGAGCAGCATCTGCAAATCCCCAGCGGCAAGGTGCGCACCCTCCGTTCCGCCCGCGTCCAGCGGGAGGATTGGGCGGCACGGGGCTTGACCGTGGGCTTCACCAACGGCTGTTTCGACATATTGCATCTTGGCCATGTGAAGCTGCTGGAGTTCGCCCGTAGCCAATGCGACCGGCTAGTCGTCGGCCTTAACAGCGACGCGTCGGTCAAACGGCTGAAGGGGTCGGCCCGCCCTCTCAACATGGAGATGGATCGCGCACAGATCCTCGCCGCGCTCGCCTTCGTCGATCAGGTGCTGATCTTTGAGGAGGACACGCCCCTGGAGGCCATCAAGGCGTTGCAGCCCGACCTGCTGATCAAGGGCGCAGATTACAAGTTGGAGGATATCGTCGGCGCCGACATCGTGCACGCGCGCGGCGGTCGCGTCGTGACCTTCGACCTTCTTCCCGACCGC
The DNA here is from genome assembly GCF_000722555.1 of Sphingobium sp. DC-2. NCBI lineage: Bacteria > Pseudomonadati > Pseudomonadota > Alphaproteobacteria > Sphingomonadales > Sphingobiaceae > Sphingobium > Sphingobium sp. DC-2. The sequence goes on from NZ_JNAC01000057.1 coordinate 73,351, forward strand.
AGCACGTCGCGAACGATCGTCCAGGCGGCGCTACGCAATGGTGACGCAGGCCTGACGGGAGCGGCCATCTCTTGAGCAGACCAATCCTCATCTACCGGCTGGGCAGCCTCGGCGACACGCTTGTCGCGCTCCCCTGCTTTCATCAGATCGCACGGCACTTTCCGGACAACGAGCGGGTGGTGCTGACAAACAATCCGGTTTCCGGCGCTGCGCCTGCGCTGGAGGCGGTGATCGGCGGCAGCGGCCTCATCCATCGAACCATCGCCTATGATGTGGGAGAGCGGTCACGCGCCCAACTGATCCGGCTGCTGCTGAAGATTCGCGCAACTGGCGCACGCACCATGATCTACCTCGCCGCAGGCCGCGGACTGGACATAGTCGCGCGAGACCTGACTTTCTTTCGCTATGCGGGCATTCGCAAGGTGATCGGCGCACCGGTCACGCCCGACCTCCACAACAACCGCATAGAGGCGGATGGCGCTACGATCGAGCCGGAGACCGAACGCCTGGCTCGCACCATCGCCGATCTCGGCGCTCTTGACCTTGCAGACCGGAACAATTGGGATCTGCGCCTCACCCCGGCCGAAATAGCAAAGGGGCAAGAAGCTCTCGCTCCCCTTGGCGGCAAGCCGTTCCTTGCCATCAGCGTAGGGACCAAGCTGCCCGCCAATGACTGGGGCAAAGAAAATTGGACTGCGCTGCTTTCCCGCCTCGGCGGCGAAATGCCGGGGCTGCCACTGGTCGGCCTTGGCGGCGCGGGCGATTTCGCGCCAACGGAACGACTGCTGCGCCGCTGGCCAGCGGAAAGGCTGAACCTGTGCGGTCCGCTCAGCCCGCGGCAGTCGGCTGCTGTCCTGGCGAAGGCGGCGCTTTTCATCGGCCATGACAGCGGGCCTATGCACCTGGCGGCAGCGGCGGGAGCGCCGACGCTCGGGCTTTTTGGCGACAATAATCCGCCCCGGAAATGGCATCCCTATGGCGACCATTGCGGAGCCATTCAGGACATGAGCGGAGTACGCAACATCAGCGTCGGCCATGTAGCCGCCCGCGCCCTCGCACTGTCGCGGTGCGCCCATGCCTGATGTCATGGGCGCAGCCGTGCTGCTCGATCGGGATGGGACGATCAACGTCGACACCGGCTATGTCAGTGACCCCGCCTGCATCAGGCTGGAGGAAGGCGTGATCGACGGCTTGCGGCTCCTGACGGCCGTCGGGCTTCCCTTGATCATCCTGTCGAACCAGTCCGGCGTCGGGCGCGGCTATTACGGCCTGAGCGATCTGGTCGATGTCAATCATGCCATCGCCAAACAACTGGCCGCGCACGATATCAGCGTCGCGGGCTGGTATATCTGTCCCCACGCGCCCAGCGACGATTGCAACTGCCGCAAACCGCTGCCCGGACTGGCGCTGCATGCCGCGCAGGATTTCTCGCTCGATCTGCGCCGCTGCTGGATGATCGGTGACAAAAGGTCGGACCTGCAACTGGGTGACGCGGTCGGCGCTTCTTCGATCCTGCTGCTGACCGGCGAAGGTGCACGCCACAGCGACTGGGCGAAGGCGACCGGTAAACCAATCTGTTCCGATATGGTCGAAGCGGCCAGACTCATCCTGGCGGGGTCATCCTACCCGGCCACGCAATTGCAGGCGGCGCGATGACGCACTCCCATTCCATCCTCTATATCGGCCCCGACAGCGGAACCTGCCGCGCACGGCGGCTCGCCCTCGGCCGGTTGGGACACCGGGTGAAGGCGGTCGATCCCTTCGCCGCCCTGCCCTTGGGCAGTCTCGCGCGCAGTTGGTCGTTCAAGACCGGCGGCTTCGGCTTCGGCGCACTGGTCCGCAGCCACATAGCGGCATGCGCAGGCGATCAGGCATTCGACCTCGCCTATATCGACAGCGGCGAACTGATCGACGGAAAGACGGTTCAGATGCTCCGCCGCTTCGCGCCCATCGTCGTGAACTACAATCCGGACAATCCCTATGTCCGGCGTGATGGCGGCCGCTGGCGTGCGTTCCTCGGCGCGGTCCCACATTATGACTGCCTTTTCGTTCCGCGTGAGAGCAATGTCGCGCAGGCAAAGCTTGCGGGTGCGCGGCGGGTGCATCGGGTCTGGTTTGCCGCCGACGATCCGCTGCGCGATCCTGACCGGCTGCCCCAGGAAGAAGCGAAGAAGCCTTATCTTTCGTCCATTTCCTTCGTCGGGACCTGGATGCCAGAGCGCGGCGCCTTTCTCCTGAAGCTGGCGCAAGCAGGCCTGCCGCTGCAAATCTTCGGCCCGCGCTGGAACAAAGCTCCTGAATATACCGCGCTGGAACCCCTGATCACGCTGGGTGAGTTGACGCCGCAGGCGTATGACGCAGCGGTGGCGGCAGCCGACATCTCCATTGCCCTCCTCTCTCAGGGCAATCGCGATCAACACACAACGCGCTCAATGGAGATCCCGGTGCTTGGCAGCCTGTTGTGCGGCCAACGCACGCCTGAACATCTCCAGCTATATGAGGAAGGGCGGGAGGCGCTCTTCTGGTCCGACGCGCAGGAATGCATCGATCATTGCCGGCAATTGCTGACAGACCCCGCGCGCCGTCGCCGCATAGCCCAGGCGGGCCGGGCCCGCGCCCTCCGCAACGATCATTTCAATGAAAGCCTGATGAGTTCCATGCTGAACCTGGCGCTGAGTGCGCAGGCAGCCCCTTCGACGCGGGCCGTCGCATGAGGCGCCGCATCGCCCAGGCATTGTCGACACAAGCGGGCCGTCGTCTCTCCCGCGTCATGTCGGCGCAGTTCCTTAACCAGGCGACAACCATCATCCTACAGATCGGCCTGGTGCCGGTGCTGCTCTATGCCTGGGGTAAGCAAAGCTATGGCGTCTGGTTGTTGTTGTCGGCGGTGCCCACCTATCTCACTTTCAGCGACTTCGGCTTCACCCTGATCGCGAAAAATGAAATGCTGATGCAAGTGGCGGGCGGGCGGCGCGAGGAAGCGCTGCGTACCTTCCACAGCGTCTTCGCGCTGCTCAACCTCGTCATGCCATGCCTCATCGGCTTGTCCGTACTGCTGATTTGCAGCGTCGATCTGTCGCATGCGCTGAACCTTGGCGAATACGCCAATGGCGACGCCCGCGCGGTGCTGATCCTGCTGCTGCTCAATGTCGTCTCCTACCAATATTTCCTGCTGATCTGCGGCGGCGTGCGCTGCGAGAACCGGCTGGCTATGGAGGCCAGCTGGGGTGCCCTGTCCCGCCTCGCCGAAGGACTGGCGGTCGCCGGCTCCGCACTGCTCGGCGGCGGACTGGTCGCCGCCGCAGCCGCCGCGCTCATCACAAAATTGCTCGGCAGCGTTGGTCTTTATCTCTGGCTGCGAAAGGCCTCTCCCTGGCTTTCGCTCGGCCATGCGAAAAGCAGCGCGGCGGAGATCAAGCGCCTGCTGAAGCCCGCCCTCGCCTTCATGTTGATGCCCATCTCACAGTCGATGCTGATCCAGGCGCCGTTGATGATCATCGGCGTGCTGATCGGTCCCGCGGCGGTCGTGACATTCGCAACCACACGCACACTCGCTCGCACCGGCACGGCGATCACCAATCTGCTCAACGGCACGGTGCAGGGTGAATATAGCATCGCTTTCGGCCGCGCCAATCATGCGATGCTGCACAAGGTGCTGCGCTATCACCAACGGGCCGGGCTGGCCGCGATCATAGCCTTCAGCGTGCCGCTCTACCTGTTCCGCGATCCGCTGATGCGACTCTACACCCATGGCCAGGTATCGGCGGTCGATCCCTTCTTCCTGATGGTCATCCTGACGGTAGCGGCGGAAATGATGTGGAGTTCCATTGCGACCCCCCTTTCATCGATCAACCGCCATGTGACCTTTGCCAATCTGTCGCTGCTCATCTCGTTGGCCGGTATCGGCCTGTGCTATGTCTTCACCCTCCATTTCGGCCTCAACGGCGCCGCCGCCGCCATGCTGACGGTCCACGGCGCGATCCTTGTCCTCAGCCAGGCGCTTCGGCATGCGATCCGGCTCCCGCACCCCCCGCTTACCGCACGGGAGGCTCATAGCGCATGATGCCGGTCACGCAGGTTGCGCTGGGGCGCTTCCATCATTTCCATCTTGCCCGCCAGCTGGAGCAGCGCGGCAGGCTGGCTGCGATATGGAGCGGCTATCCACGCTTCAAGCTGAAGGACGAGAGCGGAATTTCCCCGGACAAGATTCACAGCTTCCCGTGGTTCTATGTTCCGGCTCAAGCCGCGCCCCGCTTGCCCGTCATCGGCGCGGCTCCATCGGTGCGCCGTTATATGCATTGGCGGGCGATAGAGGCGATTGATCGCCGAGTGGCAGCGAGCCTCGACGCACCAACGATCCTGGTGGGCCTGTCGAGCGGAGGATTGCAGGCCGGCCGGCGCGCACAGGCACTGGGCGGCGCGCATGTCTGCGATCGCGGCTCGACCCATATCCGGTTCCAAGACTCCATTCTGAAAGAGGAATATGCGCGCTGGGACATCCCCTACCAGCCCATCGATCCCAAGGTCGTTGCGAAGGAAGAGGCGGAATACGCCAATGCGGATATCATAACCGTCCCGTCGCAATTCTGCTTTCAGACCTTCATTGATGCCGGCGTCCCCACAGAGCGCATTCGGATCATTCCCTATGGTGGGCGGCTAGACCGCTTCGCACCGACCGGGGAGCCCGATCGCGATGCCTTTACGGTACTGTTCGTGGGCAATGTCACCATACGCAAGGGCATCGCCTATCTGCTTCAGGCTTTCGCCGCTCTGCCCCACCCCACCAAACGGTTGAAGATCATCGGCGCCATCGACCCGGAGGTCGAACCGCTGCTGCGCAAAATGCCGCTGGACTCGGTCGATTTTTTCGGTTCTGTCCCTAATATCTCGCTTCCCGGCCATTACAGCAGCGCAGACGTCATGGTGCTGCCCAGCCTGGAAGAAGGGCTCGCCCTCGTCATGGCCGAAGCAATGGCGTGCGGCTGTCCCGTCATCGCCTCAGCTAACACCGGTGCTCTCAATCTGTTCACCGATGGCGTGGAAGGCCGCATCGTGCCCGCGCGTTCCACACAAGCCCTGCTCGAAGCGATGCAGGACCTTGCGCAGGACCGTGTCGCCGCCAGCGAGATGCGCCAGCGGGCACGCAGGCGTATCGAATTGCTGGGCGGCTATGATCGCTACGGGGAGCAATGGGCGGACTTGCTGGGGGAGCTTGACTCCGCCTCATCCACGACGCGCCGGGCGGCGGCATGAACTACAGCCCGAAGCTGTCGGCGAGGCACGCCGTACCCACGATGCCCACGCTGTCGGTTATCATCCTCACCTTCAACGAGGAACGCCATATAGAGCGCGCCATCGCAAGTGTCCGTTCGATCGCTTCCGACATTCTGGTGGTCGATTCCTTTTCCACCGACCAGACGATCGAGCTTGCCCGCAATGCGGGTGCGCGTGTTCTCCAGAACCGCTTCGTCAACCAGGCGAAGCAGTTTCAATGGGCGCTCGACCATGGCGATGTGCGTTCGGCATGGATATTGCGGCTTGACGCCGACGAGGTGATCGAACCTGACTTGGCAGAGGAGCTCATGCGGGACCTCCCTTCACTTCCAGAGGATGTCGTCGCCGTCAATTTCAAGCGCAAACATATCTTCATGGGCAGGTGGATCAGGCATGGCGGCCGCTACCCGCTCGTCCTGCTGCGGCTGTGGCGCAACGGCCATGGGCGGGTCGAGGATCGCTGGATGGACGAACATATCGTCACCTGGGGCGGCCGCACCGTCACGGCCAGGGGCGGGTTCGCGGACATATGCCTGCACGACCTCAGCTTCTTCACGGCGAAGCATAATTCCTACGCCACGCGGGAAGCGGTGGAAATACTGAACGCCCGTTACGGCCTGTTCGGACAGGATAGAGAAAGGAACCTTGGATCGGCGCAGGCGCGGGTGAAGCGGTTCATCAAGACGAACATCTATAATCGGATGCCCCTGTTTGCAGGACCGGCTCTCTTCTTCTTCTATCGCTACATCATCAAGCTGGGATTCCTCGACGGCCGGGAAGGCCTCATTTATCATTTTCTGCAAGGCTATTGGTATCGTTTCCTGGTCGCCGCAAAGGTGGTCGAACTGGAACAAGGATTGAAACAGTGCGGCGCAAACACCGATCGTCTGGACCGGCTGCGCCAGTTAACGGATCTGAAATTGTGAAGTGAGGCGATAATGATCACGATCGTCGTCCGCCTACGGATGTGAGGGAATGATGTCCTACAAACCAATCCGCAAAGCCGTGTTCCCTGTCGCAGGTCTCGGTACGCGCTTTCTGCCCGCAACGAAGTCAGTGCCCAAGGAACTGCTCCCCGTCGTTGACCGCCCGCTGATCCAATATGCCGTCGATGAGGCGCGCGAAGCGGGCATCGAACAAATGATCTTCGTCACCGGCCGCGGCAAAGGCGCGATCGAGGATTATTTCGACATGGCCTTTGAGGCCGAAGCCATCCAGCGCGAACGCGGCAAGGACCTGTCCGCCCTGGAAGGCACACGCCTCGCGCCTGGCAACGCGGTTTTCCTGCGCCAACAGGAACCGCTTGGCCTTGGCCACGCCATCTGGTGCGCGCGCGACATCGTCGGCGACGAACCCTTCGCCATCCTGCTGCCTGACGAATTCATGAAGGGTGCGCCGGGCCGGGGATGCCTCAAGCAGATGGTCGATGCTTACAACCAGGTCGGCGGCAATCTCGTCTGCGCGCTCGAAGTGCCAATGGCCGATACGCCCAACTATGGCGTCATCGACCCCGGCAAGCGTGACGGCGTGCTGACCGAGGTCAAGGGCCTCGTCGAAAAGCCCGCGCTGGGCACCGCGCCCTCCAACCTCATCCTACCCGGTCGTTACATTTTGCAGCCCGAGGTCATGAAAATCCTCGAAACCCAAGAAAAGGGCGCAGGAGGTGAGATTCAGTTGACCGACGCCATGGCCTCCATGATCGGCCGGCAGCCTTTCCATGGCGTAACCTTCAAGGGCCGCCGTTTCGATTGCGGCTCTAAGGCGGGCTATATCGAAGCGAACCTTGCCCTGGCACTGGAGCGCGAGGATCTGGGCGAACATATCCGCGCATTCACCATTGCGGAACTCGACATGATCAAGATTTCGGCCGCAGCCTGATCGCCCCTGCCCCGCATAGCGCCGGAAAACTCTTCATCCGATTGGTCGCGCCAACGACAAACAGATCGCCCGTGCTTTCGAGAAGGTCGCCTCTTGGATAGGTGATGTAACTGAAGCCCAAGAGCCTGACCTTCTCGTGTCCAATGCCGGGCTTGCAGATCCCTTCGGCAGTCCGATCGACCAACTGGGCCTTGAGGCTAGCGAAAGTGGCAGGATAGCATGTGGTGGGCGCCTTCCTGATGATGCGCGCATCCGTGTCCACAAAGCCCTCGCTAGGCTCCTGGTACGGAGAGCCGACTGCTTGCCGTCATGCCCTCGCGTGCGGCAGGGTCTGAGCCGACGCAAGTAAAGGTTGGAAAACCTGCTTCACGATTATTCAGGCGCGTCCTAGCTGTTTAGTCCCAGCATGTGATGGTGTGGCTTTGACCTCATCACAGCGGAGGGAGCTATGGGCCAGCTTCTCCACGGCAACGCCAAGACCACGCACGCCATTCGAGGCGAGCTACAGCGATCGCAAGCTTCGGTCGCGTACCTCGCGAAGCGATACGGGATCAACGAGAAGACGGTCTTGAAGTGGCGCAAGCGGCAGTCGATGGAAGACCTGCCGATGGGGCCAAGGGAGCGCCGCAGTACTGTCCTCTCGCTTATGGAAGAAGCTGCCATTGTGGCGCTGCGCGTGCAGGCGCGTCTTCCGCTGGACGATGTCTACATTGCATTGAAGGATGTGATCCCGCATCTGACGCGGTCGTCGCTGCACCGCTGTCTGTAGGGGCACGGGATCAGTCGCTTGCCCAAAGCGGATCGCGAGAAACCCACGAAGTTCGAAACATACGAGATCGACTATTTCCACATCGATATCGCCGAACTGCGTCACGAAGGTGGCAAGGCTTTCCTTTATGTGGCTGTCGATCGCACATCGAAGCTGGTCTTCGCCCGCATTTATGGCAGGGCTGCCAAGATGGTGCAGCTGGCTTCATCAAATCGCTGATCCGCACAGCGCCTTATAAAATCCTCACTGTGCTGACTGATAATGGCGTGCAGTTCGCTCAGTTCGAGCGTGGCAATCTTCAGGCCTTTGCCATCGCTGGCCATTGCAGCAGTGCGAGCGTCAGCGCCACGGGTGGAAACACCGGCGGTCCTGTATGGCGTGGTGACCTGCGACGGCATCCTCCCGCTGCTGAACCAGTTGCAGACGCTTCCTCCCGGTGACGCCGTGTTCTTCTATCCTGCCGATCCGATGTTGCCTTTCCTGACCGGGCGCCGCTACCCCGTCCGCCTAGACATGCTGTTACCGCAATATTCAACTCCGGCACAATATCAGGAGACATGCCGTCAGCTAATGCAGGAAGCACAATGGGTCGTGTCGCATGTCGAAATCACTCAGCCGGATTTTTATAGAGCCGTGTTCCCCGCGATGACCAACCCTCTTCCGCCAGAAAAAATGGCGTTCGAGGCCAGCCTCGACGCTGCCTTCGTGCATGTTGGTACCTATGACGGATTTCAGCTCATGCGAAGGGCGGCGGCCGATGTCGCGCTATGCGACGAAATCATCCGCTAAGCTGGTCACCTGGAACTGAAGAAAGCTTCATTGTATATATCCTTGCCGGATACGCAGGGGCGTTTTTGATGGCGGGTTGGCAGGCGGATTTGGTCGTATTCAGCGGCGAGGACCAAGCTTTTCTCGAAGCTCAGGTACGGCGTCACAAAGCGCCGCGTTCCCTGTCGGATCGCTGTCGAATGATCCTTCTATGTGCCGAGGCACTTCAGAGCAAGGAAGTTGCCGAACGCCTTGGCGTGCACGAACACACCGTTGGCAAGTGGCGTCGGCGGTTCGCGCAGGATGGCCTTGAAGGGCTGACCGATGAGTATCGCGCTGGCCGGCCACGCACGGTATCTGAGGCGCAAGTAGATCAGGTGATCGAGCGCACACTGAACACCAGGCCGGAGGATGCCCCGCATTGATCAATCCGTTCCATGGCAGCCTGGGCAGGGCTGTCGCACATGACCATCCGTCGGATCTGGGGTGCATTCGGCCTGTAGCCGCACCGGTCAGAGACATTCAAGCTGTCCGCCGATCCACTGTTCGTCGAAAAGGTGCAGGACATTGTCGGCCTCTATATACCCCCCGACCGGGCGATCGTGCTGTGCGTGGATAAAAAGTCGCAAATACAGGCACTGGGACCACGAGCAGCCGGTTCTACCCATGACGCCAGGCGTGTCCGAGCGGCGCACTCATACCTACATCCGCAATGGGAACACGTCCCTGTTCGCCGCCTTCGACATCGCCACAGGAGCGATGATCGGTAAAGTGCTACAAGCGCCGCCGGGCGACCGAGTTTCTCGACTTCCTCAAGCGGATCGACGCCGAGATGCCCGATGGGCCGAACGTTCACCTCGTGATGGACAACTACGCCACTCACAAGACGCGTGGATCAAGGCTTGGCGCGCCGTCCGCATTGGCATGTCCATTTCACACGGACATCGGCGTCATGGATCAATCAGGTCGAACGCTGGTTCGCGGAACTCACCCGTAAGCAATTTCAGCGCGGTGTCCATCGGTCCACCGCCGATCCTCGAAGCCGACATCACCGCCTTCATCACCGCTCACAACGAAAATCCGAAATCCTATAGATGGGTCAAATCCGCAGCGGAGATCCTTGCCTCCGTCAAACGCTTCTATCAAAAACAATGAGCCGAACTTCAGATTCAGGTGAGTAGATCCGGCAGCGCATCGTCCTGGTACATCCGGTACAGGATCAGGCTGGTGGCGATCGCCGCTTCCACCGGGCCGACGCCGATCAGCCCGCGCGTGAAGCGCTGTTGCAGGTGTGGCCCATATTCGTCCTCCACTGCCATAAGGAAGAGGACGCGTTGGCCCGCGATCATGGCACAACGGCCTGCGGATTGCAGAGGTGCCATTTGCCGGATCAATGGCCCGGAAATGCGAGTATGGCGGAGGTGGCGATGCCATCCGCCTCCAGCGCAGCCATACCCCCAAGGTCAGGCAGGTCTACAGCGAACAAAGCCATCAGCACACTTGCACCCTGTTCCCGCAGAAGTTGTGCAGCTGCCAAGGCCGTGCCGCCGGTCGCGATCAGATCATCGATCAGGATGACGCGCGCTCCAGCAGGGACCTGCCCTTCGTGCCGTTCCAGCCGGTCCGTGCCATATTCAAGTATATAGTCGATACCTACCGTGCGTCCGGGCAGCTTTCCCGCCTTGCGGACCGGCACGAAACCAGCGCCGAGAACATGGGCAAGCGCAGCGCCCAGGATGAATCCGCGCGCTTCGATACCAATGACATATTCGGGGTCGAGCGGAGCCGCGATGCGTGCCATGCGGCCGATCAGATCCGCAAAGCCGCGGCGGTCCGCCAATAGAGTCGTTACATCGCGGAACTGGATGCCCGGCTTCGGGAAATCAGGGATGGTGCGGACCAGGGCCGCCAGTTCATCGACGCTCATCATCCCTCCAATGAAAAAGGGCGCGGATTCCGCGAAGAACCCGTGCCCTTTTGCTTAGCATGAGCTGCACCCTGCGATCAGGCGGCCTTCTTCTTATCCGCCCAGATATTCTGGTAAGACATATAGGCCAGGGCGGTCGCAATCAGCAGGAAGACGATCGTCGCCAGGCCCGCACGGCGGCGATTTTCAAGCTTCGGTTCCGCCGTCCAGGTCAGGAAAGCCGCGACGTCCTTCGCCATCTGATCAACGGTCGCCTTGGTGCCGTCGCCATAGGTCACCTGACCATCGGCCGTCAGCGGCGGCGCCATCGCCAAGTTCAGGTTGGCGAAATAGGGATTGTAGTGCAGCCCTTCAGGCGTCTTCGCATCGGGGAAGTGCTTGAGCAGTTCGGCAGGCTGACTCTGATAGCCGGTGATCAGCGAGTAGACATAGGCGGAACCGTCGTGACGCGCCTTGGTCATCAGCGAGAGATCCGGCGGGATCGCATTGTTGTTAGCCGCCGCCGCCGCTACATTGTTAGCGAAGGGCTTCGGGAAATAGTCTGCCGGGACCGGATCGCGAGTGGACATCTCACCCGTCTTGGGGTCGACGTCGGGAGTCTTGATCGCCCATTGCTTGGCAATCGCCTTGATCTCCGCCTCATTATAACCAAGCGCGGCTAGGTCGCGGAACGCCACGAACTTCAGGCTATGGCAGGCCGAGCAGACTTCCTTGAAGACCTGGAAGCCGCGCTGGAGCTGCGGCCGGTCGAACTTGCCGAACGGGCCGTCGAAAGAGAAGTCCACATCCTTGGGGTGCTTGTGGAATTCATGCTCCACCGTCTTGGCAGGCGGTTCGGAGACATAGGCCACAGCGCCCACGAGGAAGGAGATCAGCAGCCAGCCAGCAAAGAAGAGGCCGACGAGAAATGCGCCGATGCGAACCATGTTACTCTTGTCCCCCTCTTAGCCGGCGTTCGACGGCTGCGGATCCGCGCCCATACCGGGAAGCGCATCCTGTTCGCCCTTGATGTTTTGACGATTGAGCACCGATTCCGTGATCGAGCCGGGCAGCGGCAGCGGCCGTTCAAAGCGCGAGATCAGCGGGAGGATGATCAGGAAGTGAGCGAAATAATAAGCGCCCGCGATCTGGGAGATCATCACATAGGGCTCTTCCGCCGGCGCGCCGCCGCAATAGCCCAGGATCAGCACGTCGATGATCAGTATCCAGAAGAACTTCTTGAAGGTCGGGCGATAGTTGCCCGAACGCACTGGCGAGGTATCCAGCCAGGGCAGGAAGAAGAGCATCAGGATGGCGCTGAACATCGCCAGCACGCCCAGCAGCTTTGCAGGTACGAAGAAGAAATCGACCGTGAAAGCACGCAAGATCGCGTAGAAGGGCCAGAAATACCATTCCGGCACGATGTGCGCAGGCGTCGAAAGCGGGTTCGCTTCGATATAGTTGTCCGGGTGGCCGAGATAGTTCGGCGCGAAGAACAGCAGGATCGAGAAAAGGATCAGGAACACGCCCGCTCCGAAGCCGTCCTTAGCCGTGTAGTAAGGATGGAACGGAACAGTATCCTGCGGACCCTTCACTTCCACACCGGTCGGGTTCGACGAACCTGGAATGTGCAGCGCCCAGATGTGCAGGATGACAACGGCCGCTATCACGAAAGGCAGCAGGAAGTGCAGCGAGAAGAAGCGGTTGAGCGATGCATTGCCGGGAGCAAAGCCGCCGAGCAGCCAGGTCTGGATCGGCTCGCCCACCACGGGGATCGCGCCGAACAGGCCGGTGATCACCTTTGCACCCCAATAGGACATCTGCCCCCAGGGAAGCACATAGCCCATGAAGGCAGTGGCCATCATGAGGAGGAAGATGACGAGGCCGAGCAGCCATACCATTTCACGGGGCGCCTTGTAGGAGCCATAGAAAAGGCCGCGGAAGATATGGAGATAGACGACGATGAAGAAGAAGCTTGCACCGTTGGCGTGCGCGTAGCGCATCAGCCAGCCCGCATTCACGTCGCGCATCGTCTGTTCTACGGTGCCGAAGGCCACGAGCGTGTTGGCGCCATAATGCATCGCCATGATCACGCCAGTGACGATCTGAATCACCAGCGCAAGGCCAGCGAGGACGCCGAAGTTCCAGAAATAATTGAGGTTGCGGGGCACCGGATAGCCAGCGCCGACCGCATTGTAGACGAGGCGCGGAAGCGGCAGCTTCTCGTCAATCCACTGCATCACGGGATGCTTGGGAGTGTAATGTTCAGCCCAGGGAAAGCTCATCGTTTCTTACCTCAGCCTACAAGAATGGCAGTGTCGGAAGTGAAGCTGAACTTCGGCACTTCCAGGTTCTTAGGCGCGGGGCCTTTGCGGATGCGGGCAGCCGTATCGTAGGACGAACCGTGGCAGGGGCAGAAATAGCCGCCAAATTCACCGCGGTTCTCGCCCTCCCCCGCGCCCAGCGGCACGCAGCCCAGATGGGTGCACACGCCCATGGTGACGAGCCACTGCTTCTTGCCGTCGACGGTGCGTTCTTCCAGCGTCTGCGGATCACGCAGGGAGGACGCATCCACCTTGTCAGCTTCGGCGATTTCCTTGTCGGTCAGGTGACGCACGAACAGCGGTTGCGAACGGAAGGTCGTCTTGATCGCCTGCCCCGGCTGGATCGCCGACAGGTCGACCTCGGTCGAGGCGAGCGCCAGCACGTCCGCACTGGGGTTCATCTGATCGATCAGCGGGATGACGACGGCGACAGCCCCCACACCCGCGAAGCTGACCGCGGCGATGTTGATGAAGTCGCGGCGGCGCACCCCATCCCCGCCAGCTAAACCTTGGCTGTCCGTATGTTCAACGCTCGCCATGCATATCAACCCTTGCAAAGACGTCCCTGTCACCCGCCACATTGCCGTTGCCGGCTATGATTATCAGGAAAGTGGCTCCCACGGAGACGGGCCCCGCCTTTCCCCTTGGCGTGGTTCGCGGGCCTGATAGCCGCAGGATGGCGTCTTTGCCAACAGCAATTTGGCCAAGCCTATGACAATTTGCCCCGCTGCATTATGGGCGGGGCATGCGTATTGCCCTCTATCAACCCGAGATCGCCGGAAATGTCGGCGCGATATTGCGCCTTGCCGCCTGCTTTGCGGTGCCTGTGGATATCATCATGCCGATGGGATTCGCCTTTTCCGACGCACGGCTGAAACGGGCCGCGATGGACTATGGCGCAGCAGCCGATGTGACGCGCCACGCCAATTTCCAGGCCTTCGACCACGAGCGGCGGGCCAAGGGCCGCCGCCTGGTGCTGATGAGCAGCCATGCGTCGGAACCGTTGCCCGATGTCCGTTTCCGGCCGGATGACGTGCTGCTGATGGGGTCGGAGAGCGCTGGAGTGCCCGACGCGGTCCGCGATCTTGCGGATGTGCGGGTGCGCATTCCGATGGCGCCCGGCTTCCGGTCCTTGAACATCGCTGTTTCCACAGGCATCGCCGTCGCCGAGGCCCTTCGCCAGACTGGACAATTCCCGCAATGACAGAGATTTTCGAATGACCATGGCCCTCGATCCCCAGCAGCAAGCCGCCCGTGACTGGTTCGAGTCGCTTCGCACGCGCATCTGCGCCGAATTCGAGGCGATCGAGCGCGAGGCCGGGAGCGACGCGTCCTTCACCTTCACGCCATGGGACCGCGAAGCGCCGGGCCTGACGCCGGGCGAAGGCGGTGGCGGCGTGCGCGGCGTCATGAAGGGCAAGGTCTTCGAGAAGGTCGGCGTCAACGTGTCGACCGTATCGGGAGAATTCGCGCCGGACTTCGCCAGGACCATCCATGGGGCAGAGGACAATCCCGCCTTCTTCGCCACGGGAATCAGCCTGGTCGCGCACATGGCCAACCCGCACGTGCCCGCGGTGCACATGAACACGCGCTACCTGCGCACCTCCAAAAGCTGGTTCGGCGGCGGAGCCGACCTGAACCCGCCACTGCCGCGCGATGAGGACACGGCCGAGTTCCATGCCGTGCTGAAAGCGGCATGCGATGCTCATGACCCGGCCTATTATCCGAAGTTCAAGGCGTGGGCCGACGATTATTTCTATATCCCCCACCGGCAGGTCCATCGCGGAGTCGGGGGCATATTTTATGATCATCTAGAGAGTGATTTCGACGCCAGCTTCGCATTCACCCGCGCGGTGGGCGAAGCCTTCCTCGCCGCCTTTCCGCCGATCGTCCGGCGCAGGATGCATGAAAGCTGGACGGAGGAGGAATATCGCCGGATGCTGGAATGGCGCGGCCGTTATGCCGAATTCAACCTGGTGCATGACCGGGGCACGCTGTTCGGCCTCAAGACCGGCGGCAATATCGAAGCGATCCTGATGAGCCTGCCCCCCATGGCGAGCTGGAGCTGACGTCCATGCCCGTGACGCCCGTCGCCAATGATCAGATCGCGACGATCGTGACTCATCTGGAAATGCGCGCAAAGCCGATGCCAGCGCCCATTCCGCCCGCGCCGCTTCGGCTCAAGCCGTGGAAGGCCCCTGCCCCCGAAGCCTATCGCGCGCTGTTCCGGCGGGTAGGCGAGCAATGGCTGTGGTTTTCCCGCCTCGTGATGAGCGATCAGGAACTGACCGCGGTCATCCACGACCCGGCGGTGGAGGTCTATGCCGTCACCGACCCGCGCGGGGTGGAAGTGGGGTTGCTGGAACTGGACTTCCGCTCGATGCCCGACTGCGAACTGAGCTTCCTTGGCCTCATCCCCGATCTGACAGGCAAGGGGCTGGGCAAATGGTTGATGGCGCAGGCGAAATCGCTCGCCTGGCGCAAGGATGTCAGGCGTTTCTGGGTGCATAGCTGCACGCTGGACAGCCCGGCTGCCCTGCCCTTCTACATCAAGTCGGGCTTTGTCCCCTTCGCGCGGGAGGTCGAGACCTTCGCCGATCCCCGGCTGACGGGATTGCTGCGGCCCGATGCCGCGCCGCATGTGCCGCTGCTGGATCAGGCCCCTTCGGCCTGACGGTAGAGGCGGGCCAGCATCACCAGCATATAGACCTGCACCACCGTCGAGACGGCAGCGGCGGCGATCCCCCCGGTCAGCCGCGCGCCATCCGGCCCGCCGGCCAGTCCGCCGATCACGCCGAAGATCGCCTGCGCGGCGGAACCGGCGATCGCCGAGAGCAGCGTAAGGATCAGGATGAAACCCAGCAGCCGCCAGAAATGGCCGCGAGTCAGGGCCCAACTGTGGCGGAGCGAGGCCATAACCCCTTCCGACCCGTCGATCACCACAGGGTTGAGCAACAGCAGCCGCACACTTGCGAACAGCATGATACCGCCCACCGCCACGCCCAGCAGCATCGTCAGCGCCGCGCCCAGCGGCTTTGCCACCAGCGTCAGCGCGACGACGATGATCGCCACTGCGAGCACGGCCGCGCTGAGCAGGCCCGCGACGACCAGGGCCGTGCCCAGCAGCACAGGCAGGCGCGCAAGGCTGAGCCGCAGCGCCTCATGCACGCTGATCCCCGGACGCAGGGCCAACGCGAACAGGGTCAGCGACCCGAACCAGATGAGGATGACGCCCAGCAGCATCGCCAGCCAGAAGCTGGGCGGAACAGCCGGGAACGCATCCTTCATGTTCCAGCCCGCCAGTTCGGGCGGCGTCATTTCCTGAACGACAAGACCGGGGAGCGCGACGAAAAGCAGGGCGACGGGGAACAGCAGGCTGCGTTCGCGCGCGACGAAGGCGACCGCTTCTTCCCACGCCTTGCCGATCGACATCACCGCCATATCTTCATGCCCTGTTCTTTACCGGAAAATCGGGGAGGAGACTTGATCGCTCGCCCCGCCCAAGTCAAGGAAACGCCATGGCATCCCCCTCTTCTCCCGTCAGCGGCGCAGGCGCGCCCGGTGTCGAATGGCGGACAGACTCCGCGCCGGTGGACTATCCCGCCGCGCTCAGGGACATGGAGGAACGGGCAGCGGCGATCTTGACCGGGGAAGCGGTGGAGCGCGTCTGGCTGCTGGAGCATCCGCCGCTCTACACCGCAGGGACAAGCGCCGACCCGGCGGAATTGATCGATCCGCGCTTTCCGGTCCATGATGCGGGGCGCGGCGGGCGCTATACCTATCATGGGCCGGGGCAACGCATCGGCTATCTCAACATCGACCTGCGCGATCGCGGCCGGGACGTGCGCAACTTCGTCCATCATCTGGAAGGATGGATGATCGATGCGCTGGACGAGCTGGGCATCGCCGCGCGGCGGGCGGAGGGACGGATCGGTATATGGACCGATGATCTGGATGGACGGGAAGCGAAGATCGGCGCGCTGGGCATCCGGGTGCGGCGCTGGGTGACGCTGCATGGCTTTTCGATCAACGTCGATCCCGACCTGTCGCATTTCGGGGGCATCGTGCCGTGCGGCCTGGCCGAATATCCGGTGACGAGCATCGCGGCGCTTGGCAAGCCTGCCTCCATGACGGCGCTGGATGCGGCGCTGGAGCGGCATTTTCCGTCCTTTCTCAATCGCCTGGGCCGCTGCAGCGCGGGGCTTGAGCAATGTGGCGGCGGCAGCTAGGGTCTGCGCCTTCGCCGGGTGGGGGGCCGCCAGGCAAAACCGCTTGAGGAGACCCGGATGCGCGCCGACGCAAGGACGATCTTGACTGCTTTGCTGCTGGGCGGCTGCTCGCTGCTCGCCGCATGCGGGGGGGACGAGAAGGGCAGCAATAAGGTGGAGATGAAGGATCTGGAAGTGGTGGACGGCACCACGACCGACGCCATGACCGATCTGGACGGTGTACAGAGCGAGGTCCCTGCGCCTGCCTCTTCGGCTGGACCGGCCGCCAATGGCGCGGCGCCGCCTGCCCAGGCGGAACCGGCCGCGAACGCGGCGCAGCCCGAAACGGAAGTGGTGACGGATCAATAAGGGACAAGCGGCGTTCAGGCGCGATATAGGCGCGGGCGGGCAGAAATAGAATTTAAGGCGTGGGCCGAACGGCCCGGCGCTCTGATCAAAGGGGAAGTCATGACATCCTGTTCCACATTGCGGCGCATCTGTTCCGTTCTGACGCTGACCGTCGCGCCGGTTATCGCTCAGCCTGCCGCGGCGCAGTTCTTCTGGTCGCCGCCCGATTTTTCCGCGCCGCCGCTGACCGACGCCGCTGCGGCCACCGCCCTGGGCCTGCCGGGCGCGACGCCTGAGGAAATCCGTGCGGGGCTGGTGTGGAACCTGCGCGCGGCGCTGAACGTCGCGGCATTGCAGTGCCAGTTCGAGCCCACCCTGCTGTCGATCAGCAACTATAATGCGATGATCGCCCATCATGACGCGGAACTGGATTCGGCGCAGGCGACGCTGCTGGGCTATTTCCAGCGGACCGTGGGCAAGGGCAAGCCGGGCCAGGCAGCCGCCGACCAATATGGCACGCGCATCTATTCGGGCTATTCCACCGTGCAGGCCCAGCGCGGCTTCTGCCAGGCGGCGGCCGAGGTCGGACGGCAGGCGATCTTCGCCAATCGCGGTTCGCTCAATGAAGTGGCGCGCACCGGCCTTGGTTCGATCAAGAAGTCGCTGATCCTGGCGGGCGAGCAATATTATGGCGAACCCGGACGCGGCTATTCGCTGAAACTGCCTTCGTTCGACAAGAAATGCTGGAAGAAGAACCAGCTTCGGCCGAACTGCCAGGTCGCCTATAACCAGCAGATTGGCGGTTAACAGGACGCTGTTCGCCTGAGCCTGTGGGCCTCCTCCTTTTCAGAAGGGAGTAGAGGCTTCGACAGGCTCAGTCTGGACGGGGACAGCGTTGATGCATGCGGGCAGTCTGGTGCGGCCGCACATACTGTAGCCTCAGCGCAATCCCAGATATTTGTGCGTCTGAAGGCTGAGCCGCCAGCGGGGACGGGCCATCACCAGATCGATCGCAGCCTGCATGTTGGCGGCTGCATGAGGATCGTCGAGCGGCTGGACGAGGAGGTGATCGAAGGCCCAGCCCTCCATCGCCTCTACATCGGTCAGACTGTGGCCCGCACCGGGTTGAGGCCAGACCAGCTTCAACTCATTGCCGCTGCGCTGCACGATTTCGCTGCCCGCCTTGGGGCTGATGCAGACCCAATCAATACCCGGATGCGCCGCGATCGTGCCGTTGCTTTCAATCGCGATGGTGAAGCCGCGCGCGTGGAGGGCGTCGATCAGCGCGCCGTCGATCTGAAGCATGGGCTCGCCGCCCGTGATGACGATATAGCGCCCCTCCCCGTCTTCACCCCAGAAGGCCAGAGCGGCATCGGCGAGCATATCAGCGTCAGCGAATTTGCCGCCGCCTTCGCCATCAGTGCCGACGAAATCGGTGTCACAGAACTGACAGACGGCCTTGCGCCGGTCCTCTTCGCGGCCGGTCCACAGGTTGCATCCGGCGAAGCGGAGGAAGACGGCGCGGCGGCCGCTGTGCACGCCCTCCCCCTGGAGCGTCAGGAACATTTCCTTGACGGCGTAGGTCATCACATCAGGGCTTCGCCGCGTAATCGGTGGGGTCAGGCAGGCCTGCCTCCTGAAAGCCCTTCGCCCTCAGGCGGCAACTGTCGCACAGCCCGCAATGGCGATTGTCGGGCGCCGGGTCATAGCAGGACCAGCTAAGCCCCGCATCGAGGCCGAGCCGGTGCGCCTCTCGCACGATATCCGCCTTGCTCATATGCTGGAGCGGCGCGTTGATGCGCAGCGGTTGCCCTTCCACGCCCGCCTTGGTCGCGAGCGCCGCCATTTTCTGAAACGCTTCGATAAATTCCGGGCGGCAATCGGGATAGCCGGAATAATCCAGCGCGTTGACGCCGATGAAGATGTCATTCGCGCCCGACACCTCCGCAAGGCCGAGCGTCAGCGACAGGAAGATGGTGTTGCGGGCCGGGACATAGGTGATGGGGATGGCCGATCCCACGCCGCCCTTGGGCACGGCGATGTCCGCCGTCAGCGCCGATCCGCCAAAGGCGGTGAGGTCGAGCGGCAGAACGATATGCGACATGGCATTGAGCGCACCCGCGACCCGCGCGGCGGCGCGCAGTTCGACCCGGTGACGCTGATTATAATCGATGGTGAGGGCAAGCACATGAAAGCCAGCCTCGCGCGCCAGCCCGCCCGCGACCATGGAGTCCAGTCCGCCCGACAGCAGGACGACCGCGAATTTTCCTTTATTGGCAACCATGGTCCCGCGCTAACGATCCGGGCGGCTGTGTGCAAGCGGCGCGCGTCAGCGGCAGGCCCCGATCCGCCGCGCCTCCATGTCGAAGGAGAAGGGCGCGCCGTCGGCTATGCCCTGCGAGCGGAGTTGCACCAGCCGGGGCGTTTCGACCCTGAGTTCGGTGCGGCCGCCACCCGCGCCGCCGCAATCATAGCTGACCGACAGGCGGTTGCCCGCTTCCTGGAGCGTCAGCTGCTTGCAGGCGGCGCGAGGATGGCGAAGCTGTACCAGCTGGCGAAGTTGCGAGACGCAGAGCCTGCGCGGGCCGCTGCTTTCCCGTTCAGCGCCCCTTTCCCGCAATTCCCATTCGCCCGGCTCCATGCGAGCAGCGTCAGCCCCGTCCGGCACTGCAAGCAGTGCAGAGGGCGACGTGGCGAACAGCATCGCGAACGCACATGCACCAGCACGCAGACCTTGAGTCATTCCTTAGCCCCCATGTTCAGCGATAGCGCCGCGGGTCCGCCGGTGCATCGTCCGGCCAAGCGCCATGATACACCGCAAATACGGCCATTTGATGCGCAGCCCCCGCGGCGCACCAAAACCCCCGCACCATCATTGCAACTTCGTGTCAGCCTTGTGCAAAACTGTCCAGCGAAACCGGGAAGAGGCGCGAACAGAAGGCGCAGTCCACGCCGATCACGCCCTGCTCATCCGCCATTTCCGCGCGCTCGCTGGCGGGAAAGCGGCTGATGACGCTGCGGATGTGGGCGAGGTCGCAGCGGCAGCCCTTGGTCAGTTCCACCGGATCGGTGACGCGCACCGCCTCTTCCTCATGGAACAAGCGCCACACGATATCGGTCAGCGGCAGCGCGCCGTCGGTCAGTTCCTGATCCTTCAGGGTCACGGCGAGCGCCTGCACATGCTCCCATTCGGGATGGTCGTGCCGTGTGTGCAGCCGTTCGCGGCCGACTTCGCCCTCCGGCAGATGCTGGAGCAGCATGCCGGCGGCCAGGCACCCCTCGCCCGCGTCATGCCGGGTGGCGATTCGCACGACGCTGGGGATCTGTTCGGACTGGAAGAAATAATGTTCCGCCGCGCTCGCCAGCGAATCGCCATCCAGGGGGACGATGCCCTGATAGCGCTCCCCAGTCACCGCCTGGTCGAAGGTGATAGCCAGATAGCCCTTGCCGAACAGGCCGAACAGCGTCGGATCGGGGCCAAGCTCAGCGAGGCGGTCTGCGTCGAACTTGGCATAGCCGCGCACCTCGCCGCCCTTGTAGTCAGCGACCAGCAGGCTGACGACGCCGCTTTCGGTCTGCGCCTGCAAGGTCAATTGCCCGCCCGCATCCTTGAGCGTGCTGCCCAGCAGCGCCGCCAGCACAAGGGCGGAGGCGAGCAGCCGCTCGATCGGCGGCGGATAGCTGTGAGCGGCCAGCACATCGTCGAGGACGGGCCCAAGGCGCAGGATGCGGCCACGCGCGTGGCGCGACGGGATGGTGAAACCCAGGGCCTGGTCGATATCAGCAGTCGGGTTCAAATCAGGCTCCAAATACGAGGCGCGACCTGCCTATTGAAAGCCGTCGTGGGTCGCCGTTTCGCTTTAGATAGGGCGCGTCACCCGAATCTCAACCGAGGCGGCCAGCGGCCCAGAGCAGCACCGACTTTTGCGCGTGGATGCGGTTTTCCGCCTCGTCCCAGATCAGCGACTGCGGGCCGTCGATCACTTCGGGCACCACTTCCTCGCCGCGATGGGCGGGCAGGCAGTGCAGGAAGCGCGCGCCGGGCCTGGCATGCGTCATCAATGCGGGCGTCACCTGATAGGGCATCATCGCCTTCAGCTTCTCATCGGCATGAGCCTGACCCATGGAAATCCATGTGTCGGTGACCACGACATCCGCCCCGGCGACGGCCGCGACCGGATCGCGGGTCAAGGTGATCGCGGCGCCCGCCGCCTGCGCCCGGTCCGCAAAAGCGGCGTCGGGCTCATAACCTTCGGGCACGGCGATGCGCACGTCGAACTTGAGCAGGCCTGCGGCTTCGATGATCGAATGGAGGACATTGTTGCCGTCGCCCAGCCACGCCCATTGGCTGCCCGGCAGCGCCAGGCCATGTTCCACCACCGTCAGCAGGTCGGCCACGATCTGGCACGGGTGCGACATGTCGGTCAGCCCGTTGATCACCGGAACGGTCGCGTGATGCGCCATTTCCTCGATCTTCGCATGATCGTCGGTGCGGATCATGATCATGTCGCACATGCGGCTGAGCACGCGCGCCGTGTCGGCGATGGTTTCGCCCCGGCCAAGCTGGCTGGTCGCGCCGTCCAGGATCAGCGACGTGCCGCCCAGCTGCCGAACGGCCATGTCGAAGCTGACGCGGGTGCGGGTGGAGTTTTTTTCGAAGATCATCGCCAGCGTGTGCCCGGCGAGCGGCGCGTCGGCGTCCGCCTTGCCCTTGGGCTGGCCCCGGCGCGCGGCCTTCCGGTCGATGGCGTCGGCGAGCATGGCGGCGATCGCTTCGCCGCCTGCATCGGACAGGTTCAGGAAATGTCTGGTCATAGGGCTGTCCCCTTCATCATACCGTTCGTGCCGAGTGGGACCGAGCTTGTCGAAAGCCCGTATCGAGGCATTCGCCCAAGCCCGGTCCTTCGATACGCCATTTCGGCAAGCTCAATGGCTACTCAGGACGAACGGTGAGCAATTTGTTTAAGCCGCCTCCGCCTGCGCGAAGCTGCGCGCGCCGGCCGACAGTTTTTCGATACATTCGGCGACGTGGCTTTCCTCGATCACGAGGGGCGGCAGGATGCGAACGACATTCTGACCCGCCGAAACGGTGAGCAAGCCATGATGATCGCGCAGATGGGCCACGAAGTTGCGCGCGTCGTGGCTGTCTTTCAGCTTGACGCCGAGCATCAGGCCCATGCCGCGCACATCTTCGAACATATCGTGATTGGGAATGAGCTGTTCCAGCGCCGAGCGCAGGCGCGCGCCCATGGCCTTCACATGATCGAGGAAGCCGTCGGCCTGCACTTCGTCCAGCACGGCCATGCCGACCGCCATGGCAAGCGGATTGCCGCCATAGGTGGACCCGTGGGTGCCGAACACCATGCCCTTGGCCGCTTCCTCGGTCACCAGGCACGCGCCGAGCGGGAAGCCTGCGCCGATCCCCTTCGCCACGGCCATGATGTCGGGCGTCAGGCCATAATGTTCATGCGCGGAAAAGGCGCCGGTGCGCGCATAGCCGCACTGGACCTCATCCAGGATCAGGAGCATGCCCTTTTCATCGCAAAGCTTGCGCAGGCCCGACAGGAATTCCTGCGTCGCCGGAGTGACGCCGCCTTCGCCCTGGATCGGTTCCAGCAGGAAACCGGCGGTGTTGTCATCGACCGCGGCGGTGGCCGCTTCCAGATCGTTGAACGGCACCACGGTGAAGCCGGGCAGCAGCGGTTCGAAGCCGTCGCGCATCTTGGGCTGGCTGGTGGCGGAGATCGTCCCCAGCGTCCGGCCATGGAAGGCGTTGTCGAACGCGATGATCTTGTGCCGGTGCGGCTCGCCATTGGCATAATGATAGCGGCGCGCGGTCTTGATCGCGCATTCCACCGCTTCCGCGCCCGAATTGGTGAAGAACACCGTATCGGCAAAGGTCGCGTCGACCAGCCGCTGGGCGAACTTCTCGCCAAGGGGCATGCCATAGAGGTTCGAGGTGTGCATCAGCGTCGCGGCCTGATCAGCGATCGCCTTCACCAGCCGGGGATGGCCATGGCCCAATATGTTGACCGCGATGCCGCTGGCGAAGTCGAGATAACGTTCGCCGCGCTCGCCGATCAGATAGCACCCCTCGCCTCGGACCGGGCGTACATCGCACCGGGGGTAAACGGGCATGAGCGGCGTGATCGACATGAGGCCCTCCCTTCGCTGGGCTGATGTAAAAAAGTCCAAAACGCAAAAAGGCGGCCCCCGCCGGGCCGCCCTGTGCGAGCGCTGCCTATACAGAAGCCGCCGAAGCGGTGCAAGTGGTGCTGTGGGCGGCCGATCCTTACAGGCTGACGAATTTACCCGATCTGGTTCCAGGCATCGGCGATTTCCGCGATGATGTCGCGCGCCTGTTCAGCAGGCCGGGGATCGCGTTCCCTGGCGCTGAGCAGCAGCAGGCGGCGCGCCTCGCGGTAGATCTGGGCAAGGCCGGTGGCGATGTCGCCGCCCTTGTCGAAGTCCAGGCTGGATTCGAGCGCGATCAGGATCGACATGGCGCGGGCCTGCTTGTCCGAAACCTTGAGGCGGTCGTTATTGCGTTCGGCGAGCGCGATCGCTTCCAGCGCGATCAGCAGTTCGTCGAACAGCACCTTGACCAGCGCATGGGGCGTCGCGCCTTCGATCCGGCTGCCCGAATGAACGGCCGCATAGCCCCGCGCCGCGCGGTTGCCTGCATAGCCCTGACTGTAGAACATTATTCCTGACCCCCGTTATCCATTGTCGCTCTTGGTCCACATGGCGACCTGCTGTTCGAGATAGCTCTGTGTGGCCTTGAGCGCGGTGAGCCGCGTTTCCATGGCGGTGTAGACCTTTGACAGCTGCGCCTGGTAATCGGTCATCTGGTCGTTCAGCTTTTCGAGCTGCTCGGCCAGTTGTTCGCCCAGCTTTTCATATTTGGCCTTGGCGGTGGCGAGCGCGCCATCCTTCTGCTGAATCTTGTCGCGCACGCCGTCCATCAGCCCCGCAAGTCCCGGCGTCGTGGCCGACTTGACCGGCGGGTTCAGCATCTGCGTGATCCCCGCCGCGTCGGCGGCAAGCGCCTTGTCCAGCATATCCGTGTCGAGTTTCAACGTGCCGTCGCGATTCGTGGCGACGCCGATGGACGACAGCGTGGTGTAGCTTCCCGACGGGGCAAGCACGGCGGACGTCATCTGCGACAGCTGCCGCTTCATGTCGCGAATCGACGCATCGCCGTTCAGGACGCCCGCGCTGGACGAATCGGCCCCCTTGGCCGTCGCGGTATTGAGCGCCTTCATCAGCGTGTTGTAGGCGTCCACGAACTCCACCATCAGGTCGCGCATGGTGGTGGTCGGCTGCGTCGTCGCCAGCGTGACGCTGGTGCCCGGAGCGGCCTTGTTAAGATCAATGCGCAGATTGGCGATCGCGGTGTCGATGGTGTTGCTGCTATACTGCTGCTGCACCCCGTCCAGCAGAATAATCGAATCCTGCGCCTGCACCTGGCGGGTCATGCCGCCTGCCGCGCCGTTCCAGGTGAAGGCGTCGAGCGCCGTATTACCGGACGTGTTGGTGAAGGTGAAGCTGTTGGCCGCGCCGGTCGCGCCCTTCATGACCAGGCGCGTGCCCTGATTGTCGGTGATGACGCTGGCGGTGACGCCGGTTCCGGCCGCGTTGATCGCGGCGGCAAGATCGGAATAGCTGGTGTTGGGCGCGGTCAGCGTGATCGGCACGGCCGCGCCAGTGCCAACCTTCAGCGAAAAGCTGCCAGCGCCAAGCTGAGTCGAGGCGGTTGCGGTCGAAACCGGTGCGGACGCGATGGTCTGTGCGGCGGCAAGCTGCTTCACTTCAAGCTGGGCGGGCAGCTTGGGCGTGCCGCCGGGCAGCGCGCTCACCGATGCGATGCCGGGATCGTTGGAGGCGGGCGTTCCCGCATAGCCGGTGCCCGCCAGCAGGCTGTTGAGCGCATCGGCGAAAGTGTCGAGGGAGCTGGAGGCCGACGCAAGGGCGGAAATGCGCGCATTGTTCACGCTCTGCCGGTCGGTGATCATCTTCTGCTTGGGATCGCGCGCCGCGCTCACCAGGCTGGAGACCAGCGCCGACGTGTCGATGCCCGAACCGATGCCCAGGGCCGTCGAAATGCTGCTGCTTACCGAGGTCATCAACCGTCCTTTCAGAAGTGAGAACGGCTCTAGGATGAAGACCTTTAGGAATGATTTTCATGAAGGAGAAAGATCGCGCGCGGCGATCTTCCTCAATGGCCGGTCGAGAGCAGCTGATCCACCGTGCCGCGCTTCACATGCGCCTGCGCGGCGTGGGCGTAGCTTGCCTGCTCCGCGATGCGCTTGCCCAGGGTGACGGCGCTTTCCACCGCCTCCTTGGACGCGGGCGGCAGGGGCACCAATATGATCGGGGCCGGCAGCAGAGACTGGATATCGGCCTCCGCCCCTTCAACCGCCTGATCGGTGGAGGCCGAGCGCAGTTCGGCGAGAATATCGGCCACGCGCGCATGCACCTTGGCATATTCCGCCGCGCTCGCCAGATCGTCTTCGGAGCGGGCGAGCGTTGCGGCCGCGCCGCCGTCCTGCGGTTTTCCGCTGTGCGAATCGATGCCCTGCTGGGCTGAAACCGGCTGGACCGCGGGCACGGCCGAAGGCGGCCGGGGCGTGACCCGGTCCACCTGCGTTAAGTCGCTCCGCGAAACATATTCGTTCATGACGCACCATCCTAATGCGTCCCCATGAATATATTACGGCCAGCAATGACTAAGATTTAGTTCACCTAAGAACTTTTTTCCCCTCAGATCTTCCGCCCGTCGGCATCGAAGCGAAGATCGACCGGCACGTCGATGAAGGGCCGGTCCATCTCGCTCGCCATCCGGTTTTCGACGCGGAAGACGAAGGCGAGCACGGTCGCCACCGCCATGTAGAGCCCTTCATTGACGATCTGCCCGGCGCGCGAGGTGAAATAGATGGCGCGGGCGAGGTCGGGATATTGCAGCACCGTGACGCCATTCTGGTCGGCCAGTTCGCGAATGGCGGCGGCGATCGCGTCGCAGCCCTTCGCCACGACCACGGGCGCGGCGTCCTGCCCCGGCTTGTAGCGCAGGGCGACGGCGAAATGCGTCGGGTTGGTGATGATCACGCTGGCTTCGGCAACCGCCTTGCGGGTCGATCCGCTCAGCACCTCGAACTGGCGGCGGCGGATATGGCCCTTGAGTTCGGGGGAGCCTTCGCTTTCCTTATTCTCGTCCTTGATGTCCTGCTTGCTCATGGCGAGGCGCTTGGACCGCTGCATGATCTGCGTTGGAACATCGATGCCCGCGATCAGGAAGAGGCCGCCTGCCATGACGAGGCAGGTCATGATGAACATATTGCCAAGGTCCGACATGGCAGGCGCGATCCCCGCCTTGCCAAGGCCGATGATGGCGGTCAGCCGGTCCCAGATCATCCACACGCCGATGGAGCCCAGCAGCGCGACCTTGGCTATCGACTTCAACAATTCGATCAGGCCCTGAAGCCCGAACATGCGCTTGAGGCCAGCGGCGGGGTTGAGCTTCGACGCCTTGGGCGCGAAGGCGCCGGGGCGGAAGCCGAGCGAGCCAAGGATGGCGGGCCCGGCGATCGCCGCGAGCGTGGTCGCCAGCAATATGCCGCCCACGGGCAAGGCGATGCCGGTCAGCAGGCTCATGCCGCGCGCGGCCGGGGCGAAGTCGGTGATGTCCTCACGGCGGAAGCGCAGCGCCTCCACCAGCATGTGCGAGAGCGATTCGACCACGGACGGGCCAGTGACCGCGATCCAGCCGATTCCCGCCATCACCACCAGCGCGGTCGCAAGCTCCTTGGACTGGAGGATGTCGCCCTTCTTGGCGGCGTCCTGCAATTTCTTCGGTGTCGGCTTTTCGGTCTTTTCGCCGCCGCCATTGCTGCCCGACATATCAGCGGCCCTCCGCGATCGATTGGGCCTGGTCGAGCCCGGCCTTGAGCGCGGCGGTCAGCCCCTCGCCCATGACCGGCGCGGCGATCGCCAGCAGGACGAGGCCCGCCATCAGGGCGACCGGCATGCCCACCGCGAAGAGGTTCAGCGAAGGCGCGCTGCGCGCCAGCATGCCCATGATGATCTGCACCAGAACCAGGGCGAAGCCGACCGGCAAGGCGATGGTCACCCCCGCGCCGAGCAGCGATCCGCCGAACTGGACGAGATGCCAGACCGCATCATTGCTGAGCATCGCGTCACCGGGCGGCAGCGCCTTGTAGCTTTGCACCACGAAGCTTGCGAGCAGCAGGTGACCGTCCATGCCCAGCAGCAGGAAGGTGGCGAGGATCGACAGGAATGTGCCGACCGCCTGCGTCGCCTGGCCGGAGGAGGGATCGACCATGGCGGCGAAATTGAGGCCCATGGCGTTGCCGATCGTCTCCCCCGCGACGAAGGCGGCGGCATAGCCGATCTGCACCGCAAAGCCCATGGCGAGCCCGGCCAGCACTTCGCCCGCGACCAGCATCACGCCCTGAAAGCTGGCGATTCCGTCCTGCGGCAGCTGGATGGTGACGCTGTTTAGCGCAGCCATGCCCAGAGCCAGCGAAAGGATGAAGCGCAGCGGCAGCGGCACCGCTGGCGCGCCGAATACGGGCGCGGCGATGAAGGCCGCGCCGGGACGGATCATGGCGATCAGCCATACCCACAGCTGCGTTTCGACATTCGCGAAGCCCGGCGCGATCATTGCAGCAGGTCCGGTATCCGTTCGAATATCTCACGAGTGAAATCAGCGATTAGCACCATGATCGAACCGCCGAACAGCGCCAGCATCGCGCCTACGACGATGATCTTGGGAATGAAGCTCAACGTCTGTTCGTTGATGGAGGTCGCCGCCTGCACCATGCCGATCAGCACGCCCGCGATCAGCGCGGGGATCAGCACCGGGGCGGCGGCAAGGGCGGTGATCCAGAGCGCCTGCTGGGCGAGACCCATGAAAAAGTCTGCGTTTTCCATGAGTTACCTCCGTTCGCTTTGGGCGAAGCCGGGAAGCGGATGCGCTGACCGTTTCTCGACTTCGCTCGAAACGAACGGATGTGAGAGCGTGGCGGCGCTCATGTTGCGAACGACCCGGCCAGGGAGCCCATGGTCAGCGCCCAGCCGTCGACCAGCACGAACAGCAGCAGCTTGAACGGCATGGAGATGATCGTGGGCGAGAGCATCATCATGCCCAGCGCCATCAGCGTGGAGGCGACCACGAGGTCGATGATCAGGAACGGCAGGAAGATCATGAAGCCGATCTGGAACGCGGTCTTGAGTTCCGAGGTCACGAAGGCGGGCAGCAGGATCGAGAAGGGAATGTCGGCAGGCGAGCGGAAGGCGGGCGCTTCGGCGAGGTTGGCGAACAGCTTGAGATCGGTTTCGCGCGTCTGCTTGGTCATGAAGCCGTGCAGCACCTTGCCCGACCGGCTGACCGCTTCCTCGATGCTGATCTGCCCCTTCCCATAGGGGTCGAAGGCCTGTGCGTTGATGGTGTCGATCGCCGGGCGCATCACGAACAGGGAGAGGAACAGCGACAGGCCGACCAGCACCTGATTGGGCGGCGTCTGCTGGAGCCCCAAGGCCTGACGCAGCAGCGACAGGACGATGATGATGCGGGTGAAGCTGGTCATCATGAGCACAAGCGACGGCAGCACCGTCAGCAGGCTCATGAGGATGAGGATTTGCAAGCTGAGCGACAGCGGGCGGCCGTCGCCGGAGATCGCGCCCATCGCCCGCGTCAGCGCGCCGCCATTGTCGGCCGCCGCCGGAGCGGCGGGCGCGGCCTGAGCCAGCGCGGGTTGCGTCAGGATCAGGAAGCAAAAGAAGGCGGCGACAAAAAGCGCCGCTATCCCTGCGAAGATGGGGACGCGCCGTGCCCCGCCCGTATGCTCGTGAGTAACGGAAACATGGGTCCCCGCCTTCGCGGGGACGACGGTGGGGGAAGGGTTAGCGTCCGGCACGGTAGGGATCGCCTTCCGCGATCTTTTCGATCCGGCCGCGGGTGACGGACAGCAGGATCTTCTTGCCCTCAAACTCCACGACGGCGAGCTTGCCGAAGGTGCCGAGCGGCAAGGCCTCCAGCATTTTCAAGGACCGGCCGTCCTGGCCCGCCATCATGCCGGGCTGATATTTGCGCCAGAGCCAGAGCGCGCCGAACGCCATGCCGCCGACCAGCGGCAGGAGAATCAGCAATTTGACGAAATACCAGAACATGGGGCGGGTCCGCGCTTATGGTTAATCGCTTTTTCGAATCAGAAAGATCGGCGCGCAGCAAGGGAAAAAGCTGTGACGCGCGATCAGCCGCGCCGTTCGACCCCGGCCAGACGGCTTTCGGCGGTGGCGATATCGACGATGCGGATGCCGTAGCGGCCGTTCACCGTCACCACTTCCCCCTTCGCGATCAGCGCGCCGTTCACCATGATGTCGAGCAGGTCGTCGGCCTGGCGGTCCAGTTCCACGATGCTGCCTTCGGCAAGGTCCATGACCTCCGCCAGACGCAGCGAGGTGGAGCCCACCTCCACCGACATGCGGACGGGAATGTCCGCCAGCAGACGGAATTGCGGGTTGCTGACCATGCGGCTCAGCCCCGTGTCGCCCATGCCGTCCATACGCGGCGCTTCGGTCATGTCACTCATCTGGCAGGTTCCTGTGCAAGCTTTTCAATCTGGAAGGCGGCGCGGCCGTCCTGTTCGCCGATCGAGCCATGGGCGACGATGCGGTCTCCCACGATCAGCGGCAGGCTGCGGCCGATCGTGACGGGAATGATGTCACCGGCCTTCAACTTCATGAGGTCGGCAAGGGAGAGGTTGGGGCGCGCCAGCACCGTGCGCGCGGGCAGGCGGATGTCGCGCATGCGGTTGGCGATGCGGGCCTGCCAGATGGGATCGCTCTGGTCCTCGTCCACCGGGGCCCTGGCGCCCATCAGCGGTTCGACCGCGCGCAGCGAGGCGAGCGGGAAGAGGAGATCGACCGGCCATTCCTGATCGCGCGTGATGCTGATCTGAAAGCGCTGGAGCACCATCTGTTCGTCAGGCTGGGCGGCGGAGGCGAAGCCGATGCCTGCTTCCCGGACGACAAGGCTGATGTCGAGGGGCAATATGTCGTCCCAGCATTCCGCCATGCGCGACATCAGCGCTTCGGAAATGCGGACGATCAGCCGGTCCTCGGTCGGCGTGAATTCGCCGCGCGCGGGCAGCGGGCGGTTGCCGATGCCGCCATAGAAGCAATCGACCAGAGTGGAGATCATCGCCGCGTCCATGCGCAGCAGCATCTGCCCCTTGAGCGGGGCGACGCGGTAGACGCCGATGCTGGAAAAGGCGGGCACGTCGGCCGACCAGGCGGCGAAGTCCAGCAGCCGGGCATTGTGCGCCACCACATGCGGGCGCGCGCCGGAAATCGGCTCGATCAGGCCGCGCAAACGCCGGCCGAGCTTTTCGCCCAGCCGGTCGAGCCCGGACAGCATCTGCGGTGTCTGCGTTTCCCTGCGCCCCAGGGCGTAGGCCTGAACTTCGTTCATCATAGTCCCCTGCCCTAGCGGGCCGGGGGACTTCCCGGCCTTTCGGGCACCCCTATTGAATAACGAAATTGGTAAAATAAACGTTATCCACGCCCCCATAACCCGTCTTTTGCTTCAAAATGCTGTTGATGATGGCCTTGATCTTGCCCTGAAGCTGGCGTTTGCCCTCCGGCGTCGCCAGCATCGCTTCGGGCTGTTCGGCGAGCATCATCAGCACCTGGCTGCGAATCGCCATCTCATGCGTCTTGATCGCTTCGATGACGCGCATGTCGTAATAAGTGGACACGGCGAGCGAGATCTGGGCGAAGGCATCGGTATCCGACATATTCGAGGTGAAGGGCGTCTGGAGCTGGAAATAGGTCGCCTGATAGGCGGCCGGATTGGCTGGCGCTGGCAGGTCGATGCCCTTGCCCGGCGCGTGCGCCGCCGCATGGCCTTCGCCAGCACCGCCGCCGCCATGGCCTTCCCCGCCCATGCCGTGCGCCTTCGCCACCTCTTCGGCATTTTCACCGGCAAGGACGAGCACGGGCTTGTTCGGGTCCTCCTTTGGCCCCTCCTCCTTCGCGCCGAAGAAACCGGCGGCATAGAGGCCGCCAGCAGCGCCAGCGCCGCCCAGCACCATGGCGACGACGATGAGGAGGATCATCTTCATGCCTCCCCCCTTCTTTTTCTTCGCCTTCGCCTCATCGCTCATGTGCCGGTCCCCTGAAAATCCTGATGATCAAGCGTAGCGCGCACGCACGGCGCCGCTGGCGTCCTGGCGCGCTTCCGCATGGTTAAGAACGGCAGGATCGCCGGAGGATTTAGGGGAAAAAGCACTATTTTCGCGGGTTTGCCAGCGGCCCTGCTGCCCCTGTGGCTGGCCCATATTCTGGCCGCCATTCTGGGCCCAGGAGGATGCGGTCTGCGAGCCTTGCTGCTGCTGGGACGGCTGGCGCTGGGACGAGTCGCCGCCCATGTCGGATCGCGCGGCTTCGGCCACATGCGCGCGCTCCACCCTGACTTCGGCGATGCGGACGGCGGACAGGCCCGCGTCGAGCTTCAGCCGGTCGCTGTCCTGCCGCAGCGCCATTTCGGCCGCTTCGCTGGCGACGGTCAGGCTGACCGCAGCGCCATCGGCACCCTGGCGGATATCGACCTGGACCGTGCCAAGCTGATCGCCGTTGATCTGGAACCGGCCCTGCGCGCCATTGGCGGACAGCCCGGCAATGTCGCGGGCGAGCCCATCGATCCACTGGCCCGAAACGCCCATGTCGACCACCTGCGCGCCCAGGCTGGCGGACAGGTCGGCGACGGGCATGGATGGGGACGGCGCGGCCTGCGCGCCCGCCGTCAGCGGAGCCGTGGCTGCGGGAACGGACGGAGTGGCGCCGGGCGAAATCGAGGCCGCCGGAATCTCCGGCGCCGGATCGGCGTTCGGAGCGGGCGTTTCACCCTTTGCATTGGCCAGCGCTGAAACCTGCTCCCCCACGTGCGGCGACGCGCCGGTCTGGCGGGCGGCGACCTGTTCGCGCACCATCTGCAACAAGGCGAGCGCCTCGGCCTTCACCGGCTTGCCGTGGAGGACGGGAGCGGCAGGCTGCGCGGTGCCGGGATTGGACGCTTCCTGATCCGTGCCAATGGCGCGCGGCTGATCGGCGGCGGCGCGCGGAGGTTCGAGGCCGCTTTCCGCTGCGGCATTCTCCTGCGCCGGAGCAGGATTGGCCTGCTGCGGGGGAAGCGCGGGGTCGAGCGGCTGCGGCGCGGGCGCGGCCCCTCCGGCGGCCGGAGGCGGGATGGCGGCTGCGATGGGGGGTTCAACGTCCTTCGATGGTTCCGGGCCGGCAGCGGCTGGCACGATGGGGGGTTCAGCGATGATCGCGGCTGCGCTCAAGGGCTGCGGTGCTGGCGCGGCCGCGTCGATATCATGCTGGGGCCACTCCGCTTTCGCCTTTTCCTTCCACGCGGGCTTGGCTTCCGGTGCCGGAGTGCCTTCCGTGGCGGGCGTTTCGGCGGTTTCCAGCTTCGGTTCCGCCTTGGCCGGGAGGGGTTTGGCGGCAGCCACGGCCTGCTCCACATCAGCGGCCGGATCGGAGGAAGGTTGCGGCACCTGCGCAGCGGGCAACGCCGGCGGTTCCGCCTCTGCCTCTCCTTCGGCGGGTTGCGCCGGGACAGGCTCCGGCACGTGCTTGATGAGACCGAGCGCAAGGCCGGGCGGCACATGATCGTCCGGCCGGGGAGCGGGACGCTGATCGTCCGCAGGGGCGGCATCGACCGTCACGTCCGGCGCTTCCTCGCCCGTGGGCAGGGCAGCCGGGGGCGCGGAGCTCACCTCTTCCATCGATCCGTCGAGCAGCGCGGCGAAATCGGAGGTCTCCCCCGGCGTGGCGGGCTGCGCCGCCGCCGTGCCGAGCGGGGTCGAGGAAAAGAGCAGTGCCTTGAGGCTGGGAAGCATGGTCATGTCACACATCTCCTGTCCGCTGCATCCGGCGGTAGCGGGGCAAGGCCGCCAGCTTGTTCTCCCGCCATTGCTCCAGATCCGCGCGGGCGCGATCCTTGAGCTTTTCGGCGATTTCGCGATCCCGATTGGCCGCGAGGGTGAGGCCTTCCTTGGCCTCCACCTTGCGGCGCGCATCGTAGAGCGCGCCATCCAGCTGACGGCCAGCCTGCTCCAGCCGGCCAGCAAGTTCCTGCATGGATGCAAAAGTCGCGCCAGTTGCAGCGCCATTGCCGGAAAAAAGATCACCGCGCACTTTCCGCAGGCGTTCGGCATTGCGGGCGATGCTTTCCGCCTCGTCGCGGGCGCGGGCGGTTTCGGCGACGGCCATGGCGTGCTGCACATGGCGGACGCGCAGCACGCGCTGGCGGCGGGCGACCTCTCCCTTCACGCGCCGAACTCGGCGATCAGCGCATCAGCGCTGGTGGCAAGGTCGATGCGGCTTTTCTGATCCTGACGGATGAAGTCGAGTATCTCCTGCCGGCGCTGCACGGCTTCGTCGATCACCGGGTCGTTGCCGGGGCGGTATGCGCCCATCAGGATGAGGTCGCGATTTTCCTCATAGGCGGCCCAGAGGCGGCGATAGGCGGCGGCGGCCATGCGATGATCGTCAGGCACCACATCGGCCATGACGCGCGAGAGGGACTTGCCGACATCGATCGCCGGGAAGATCGCCTGCTCCGAAAGATGGCGCGACAGGACGAAATGGCCGTCTACGATGGCGCGGGCGGCGTCCACGATCGGATCGTCCGTGTCGTCGCCATCGGCCAGAACGGTATAGAGGGCGGTGATCGATCCGCCGGTGCGCGCATCGACGCCCGCGCGCTCGACCAGCCGGGGAATGAGCGCGAGGGCGGAGGGCGGATAGCCCTTCATCGCGGGCGGCTCGCCCAGGGCAAGGCCGATTTCACGCTGGGCATGGGCGCAGCGGGTGAGGCTGTCGATCAGCAGCAGGACCTTCTTGCCGCGCGCGCGGAAATATTCGGCGATGGCGGTGGCGCGAGCGGCGGCGCGCAGGCGCAGCACCGGGGGATGATCGGCAGGCACGGCGACGACGATGGACTTGTGCATCGCGCCCTTGAGCTTGGTTTCGAGGAAGTCGCTGACCTCGCGGCCGCGTTCGCCGATCAGGCCAGCGACGACGATGTCGGCTTCGGCCCCGGCGATCATCTGGCCCATGAGGACCGACTTGCCGACGCCCGAACCGGCGATGATGGCGATGCGCTGGCCCCGCCCCGCGGTGAGTAGCGCGTTGACGGCGCGGACGCCAAGGTCGAACGGTTCGGTGACGCGGCCCCGGTCGAGCACATTGCCCTTGACGCCATTCAGCGGCCACGATCCGCCAGCGATGATCGGCCCCTTGCGGTCGAGCGGCTGGCCCATGGCGTCGATGACGCGGCCGATCAGCCCTTCGCCGACCTGCACCATATTGGCCTGGCTGTCCGGTTCGACCCGCGCGCCATTTTCCAGCGGGGCGTCGGCGTCGAGCGGGACCAGCAGCGTCCTGTCGCCGCGAAAGCCGACGACCTCGGCGCGGCAGACGGTGCCGTCCGAAGCGATCACCCGCGCGCCCGCGCCGATCGGCTTGCGGAAGCCCGTGACCTCCAGCATGCCCGCATCATGGCTGACCAGCCGTCCCACATGGCGCGGCTGCCGGTTCTGGACCTGAAGATGGCCGAACAGGCTTTCGGCCTGGGCGAGCGCGGCCTTGATCACGCCTTGCCCTCCATATCGTCGAGCAGCGCGCGCAGGCGGGACAGGCGGACGTCCGGCCCGTCCTCGACCCAGCCGTCCGTGGTTTCCAGCCGCACCGAGCCGCGCGGCATGGCGGGGTCGCCCACCAGCCGCAGGCCGATCGCCTCCCCTTCCAGCATCGCCATGTCGTCGGGGTGGAGGTGCAGCGCGCCCTTGCCATCATTATCCTCGATAAAGGCGGCGACGGTGTCGCAGCGCTGGACGAGGCGTTCCAGGTCGATCTCCACCTCGCCGACAATCTGTTCGACCAGGCGGACGACCGTCGCCGACAACATGGTCGACAGCATGCCGCTGGGCGCGGGGGTCAGCAGTTCGAGCGCTTCGGCGAGGCGCGCCCGCGCCTCGGCATCGGCGGCGGCGGCATCGCCGACCACCCGGCATCCTTCGTCAAAACCCTGCGCGAAGGCTTCCATCCGCGCCTGCTCGATCAGATCCTCGTCCGTCATGGCGGGCATGGCGTCGTGCATCGCCGCACCGCTGGCGCCGGGCGTATCGGCATAGAGGCTGCGAAAGCCGCCGCTGCGGACCTGCGCCATGCCGGTCAGCGGAATGCTGGCGGCGTCGCGGATGCTGCCCGCGTCCAGAACCTTAAACAAAATCGTTCCCCTTGCCGCCCAGCATGATGGTGCCAGCGTCGGCCATGCGGCGCGCGGTGGCGATGATCAGCTTCTGCGCCTCGATCACTTCGGCAAGGCGGATGGGGCCGCGCTCCTCGATCTCGTCGGCGATGGCCTGCGCCGCGCGGGCGGACATGGAGCCGAAGATCTTGCCCTTGAGCATCTCGTTCGCGCCCTTGAGCGCCACGACCAGCACGCTGCTGTCGATGGTGCGCATCAGCGTGCCCATATTCTTGTCATCCATGTCGATCAGGTTATCGAACACGAACATCTCTTCCTCGATGGTCTGGGCGATCATCTTGTCGCGCTTGGCCACCGCCTTCATGATGCGCTGTTCATTTTCCTTGCGGACATTGTTCATGATCGCGGCCGCTTCGACCGTGCCGCCGCGCTGCGAGGCCGCGCCCTGCTTCTTCGACGTCGATCCGCGCAGCAGGAGCTGTTCAAGGTCGTCCAGCGCCTCGTTCGACACGGGACCGAGCGTCGCGATGCGGTAGACGATCTCTTCCTGATATTCGGCCGGAAGCAGTTGCAGCACATCGGCGGCGATGGGCGCTTCCAGATGGGCGAGCACGATCGCCATGATCTGCGGATGCTCCGCCTCGATCAGCGAGGCGACTTCCTTGGCATCCATCCATTTGAGCATTTCAAGCTGGGTGGAGCGGGTCGGCGGCGTGATCCGCGCGAGGATGGTTTCGGCGCGCTCCTCACCCAGCGCCTTGGTCATCGCGCCACGGATATGGCGGCTCGCGCCATAGCCGATGGTGGTGCGCTTCTTCGCCTTCGTGACGAAATGGTCGAGCGCTTCATTCACTTCCTCGACCTGCACGTCGGCGACATCGTACATTGCATAGCCAAGCTGGCGCACTTCGTCGGGTTCGAGACGCGAGAGGATCTGCGCGGCCTCATCCTCGTCGAACAGCATCAGCAGGACGGCGGCGGCGGCGCTGCCCTTGATCGCGGGGGCGGTATCGGCCTCAGCCATTGTCCTTCTTCCCTTCCTTCAGAAGGTCGCGGACGACGAGGGCGGCGCGATCGGGGTCCTGCTTGACGAAGTTGCGGATGAGGTCGGCGCGCTGGGCATAATCATAGGTGGAGGAGATCATGTCGAGCGTAACCGTTCCGCCCGCGTCGGGCGTCGCGCCCGCCTGACGGCCGATTTCGGTCGAGATTTCGCGGCCGATCTTCTGTCCGGCGGCGGCAGCCTCCTGCGCGGCAGCGCGGCGCTTGAGCAGCGGGCGGCCGATGCCGAAGACGACCAGCAGGGCGACGGCGAGGGCCGACAGGTTGCGCACGAGTGGGGAGACCCAATCAGCCTCATACCAGGGCGCCTTCACTTCCTCGGCCTTGACGAAGCTGCGCGAGGAGAGCGCGACCACGTCGCCGCGCGCCTGGTCGAAGCCGACCGCGCCCTTCACCAGAGCCTCCAGCGCGGCGATTTCCTGCGCGCTGCGGGGCTTGCCGTCCGCGCCATTGTCGAGCGCGACGGCGACCGACAGGCGCTTGACCGTGCCGACCGCATCGCGCGTGACGGACACTTCGCGGCCAAGCTCGAAACTGCGGTTGAAGCTTTCCTCCGTCTTCATCGGCGCGCTGGGCGGCGTGGCGGGCTGAGCCGCCTGCGTGCCCTGGCTGACCGCCTGACCGTTGGGGTTGGTCTGGGTGACGGTGGGGTTGACGGGGGCCTGATTGCTGAGCGCGCCCGGAATGCCGCTCGCCTCGCCTGCGCCCTGGCCGCGCGGATCGGACGCCCAGCTGCCGGTTTCGGTGCGAAGGCGGGCTTCATCCTGCGGATAGGTTTCGCGGGTCGCCTGACGTTCGGCGAAGTTCAGCTCGGCCCGCACCTCGGTCGAGAATTTGCCCTCGCCAAGGATCGGGGTGAGCAGCGCGATCACGGACTGGCGGTAGCGGTCCTCGATCTTCGACTGGACCGCGAGCTGGCGGTCGTCGGCGGCGTTGCCGTCATTATTGCTGAGCAGGCGGCCATTCTGGTCCACCAGCGAAATCTGATCAGGGCTGAGTTCGGGCACCGACGAGGCGACGAGATGGACGATGGCGCTCACCTGCGCGTCGGTCAGCGTGCGGCCCGACGCGAGGCGCAGCATCACCGAAGCGGAGGGCCTGGCGCGTTCGCGCAGGAAGACGCTGGGCGGTTCGACGGCAAGGTGGACCTTGGCGCTCTCGACGCTGTCGATCGCCTCGATCGTGCGGGCCAGGTCCATTTCGCGGGCGGAGCGGAGCTTTTCGCCTTCCACCGCGCGGCTTGCGCCCATGGGCAGGCTGTCGATCATGCTGTTGCCGTCCGGCGCGCTCTTGGGCAGGCCCTGGGCGGCGAGCATCATCTTCGCCTTGAAATAATCGTCTTCGGCAACGGTCATCGCGCCCGAACTGTCGAAATCGTAGGTGACGCCATTCTGGTCGAGCACCTGCGCGACGGCGGACTTGTCGGCATCGGGCAGGCCGCGGAACAGGTCGCGCTGCGGCGGCTCGCGCAGGGCCAGCCAGGCTGCGCCAGCGGTGGCGACCACGCCCAGCAGGCCCAGCAGCGGCAGGCTTTTCGCCACCGCAGGCTGCTTGATGAAGCCAGTGAAGCGCGCTTTCAGCGCATCAGCGCCCTTCGCGCCGCCAAAGGCGGGCGCGCTGCTGGCGGGGAGAGCGGCCGCGCCGCCGTCGATGGTGAGTGCGTTCTCGCTCATGGATTATACCGGCATGCTCATAATGTCCTTGTAAGCGGACAGGAGTTTGTTGCGGACCTGGAGGGTCGCTTCGAAGCTGACCGACGCCTGCTGCTTGGCCAGCATGACGGCGGCGATGTCGGTCGTTTCGCCCCGTTCGAAGGCGGAAGCCGCCTCGCCTGCCTGAGCCTGAAGCCCGTTGACCTGCTGAAGGGCGGAGTTGAGCGCTTCGGTGAAGCCGCCAGGCTTTGTGCCCTCGGCCCCGCCCACGCCCGCGCTGCCAGCGGGCGCACCGGTCTGGGCGACGTCGCGCAGGGCGGCGTTCTTCTGGAGGATGGCGTTGCGGATGGCCATCACGCTGTCAGTCGGGGAAATGCCGGTCATGCCTTACCTCCCTCAAGCCGCTGCGAGTTCGCGCATCTCGGCAAGCCGGTAGCGCAATGTGCGTTCGGAAATGCCCAGCTTGGCGGCGGCGGCGGCGCGGTGGCCGTCCGTCTCGCGCAGGGCGGCGCGGATCGCATCCAGCTTCGACTGGCGGGCGACGTCACGCAGGCGGACAGGCTCCGCCGGTGCGGGCGCGGCGCCGACGACGCGTAGCTGGGGCGCGCCAGCGATGTGCAGGTCCTCGGCCTCGATCCGGTCGCCTTCGCGCAGAACGATGGCGCGCTGGAGGACGTTGCCAAGTTCGCGGGCATTGCCGGGCCAGGCATGGGCGGCCAGCTTGTCCAGAGCGGCGGCGGTCGGCCAGACGAAATCCTGATGGCGCAGCAGCATGGCCGCCGTGATCGCGGTGATGTCGCCAGCGCGCTCGCTGAGCGGGCGCAGTTCCAGCGGCATGACGTTGAGACGCCAGTAAAGGTCTTCGCGGAAGCGCCCGGCGGCGACTTCGGCGGCAAGGTCGCGGTTGCAGGCGGCGATGATGCGGACGTTGACCGGCACCGGATGGGTCGCGCCCACCGGCAGGACTTCGCCTTCCTGCAACGCGCGGAGCAGCTTCGCCTGCAACGTCAGCGGCAGTTCGGCGATTTCGTCCAGGAACAGGGTGCCGCCATCGGCCGCCAGGAACAGGCCGTCCGAAGCGGCGGCCGCGCCGGTGAAGCTGCCCTTCTTATGCCCGAACAGCATCGCTTCCATCATCGTTTCGGGAAGCGCGGCGCAGTTGACGGCGATGAAATCATGGCTGATGCGGCCCGACTGGGCATGGAGGAAGCGGGCCATGCCTTCCTTGCCCGTGCCGGTATCGCCCTGGATCAGCACGGTGGCGTCGCTGCGGGCGACCCGGCCCGCCAGCGTCATCAGGCGGGTGCTGGCGGAGTCGCCCACGGCGGGAATGCTCGCCGGGCGGGCCAGTTCAGCGATGAGGGCGAAAGCGAAGGCCATATCCTCAAGGGCGAAAGCGACGCGGGCGGGCAGGCCGTTGGCGGCCGGGACCAGCGAAGGCTTGCCCTCGATCAGGTTGATCAGGATGTCTCGATGGGTCGCATGGCCGATCTCGGTCGCCAGCAGGATGCGGCGGTCGTCGCGCTCACGCGGGCTCTGCGCATCGACGATGCGCACCATGTAGAAGGCGTTTTCCAGCCAGTGCTGCAAACCCGGAACGAGCGCGCAGACAGCTCGGCTCACGTCAAGCGATGACATGACAGTCCCCAATCATTTCGGCCGGATTGTGCCCCCGCACGTTCCAACCCCCTTCGATGGTTCTGAAAATGCCTTCGCATGGTTATCATCCGGTTAATGCGGCAATAACCTTGCCGGTGGGCGGCAATTTTCTTCCGCTTTGCCGGTGGCGTGGAAGGGCTCAATAAGACGCGCGCGCGTGAAAGCGGCTGATTTGAGCGGCTTTTGGGACTTTCCTCAAAAAAATCGCGGGCGGGGCTAAAAGCTTTTTTCGCGCCGCCGTTATCCCCTTTCGAGGCCGCAAGCAGCCTGATGGCAGCGACCTGATAGGACATAGAAAGGGAATATCATGACTGTTATCGGAACCAACTCTTCTGCTCTGCGGGCCATGAACGCTTCGGCTTCGGCCAGCAAGTCGCTGAGCACCGCGATGGAGCGCCTGTCGACCGGCAAGCGCATCAACAGCGCCAAGGACGACGCGGCGGGCCTCGCCATCAGCTCGAAGATGACGGCCCAGATCCGCGGCATGACCCAGGCGATCCGCAACGCCAATGACGGCATCTCGATGGCTCAGACGGCGGAAGGCGCGCTCGGCGAAGTCGCCAACATGATCCAGCGCATGCGTGAGCTGACGGTCCAGGCGGTGAACGGCACCAACGACACCGATGCCAAGACCAACATCAACTCGGAACTCACCGAACTGGCGAAGCAGGTGAACAACATCATGACGACCACCGAATTCAACGGTGTCGCCCTGTTCCCGACCACCGCCGCCACCGTCAACATCCAGTCCGGCGCCAACAACGGCGACACAACGACCCTGTCGCTGGGTGGCATTGCCCTGACCGGCGTCGTGACCACCGGTGGCGCCCCGGCGATCACGGCGGCCGCCGCCACCACGGCTTCGCTCGATGCTTATGACACTGCGCTGACCAACATCTCCACCGCCCGCGCTTCGCTGGGTGCTGCGCAGAGCGGTCTGGAAGCGACGATCAACAATCTGACCGCGAACGTCACCAACCTTTCCGACGCCCGCAGCCGCATCGAGGACGCCGACTTCTCGGCTGAAACGACCGCGCTCGCCAAGTCGCAGATCCTGAGCCAGGCTTCGACGGCGATGCTCGCCCAGGCGAACCAGAGCCAGCAGAACGTCCTCAAGCTGATCCAGTAATCCGGACCGGCTGACCTGAATTGACTGGCTGAGGTATTGGTCACCGCCAGCCAGCCAAGCGAACCCGGCGCATCAACAGTCCCCACCGCGCCGGGCAAGCACCTTCGATCGAACGGCCAAAAATAGAAGCCTCCGTCCCCCCGGGCGGAGGCTTCATCGCATTTCCGGGCTGCCGGACTTGCATTATGTCGTTTCGATCCCATCATGAGCGCATGACGAAGATCGACCGCCGCGCCATGATCGCCGCTTCCGGCGCGGCGCTGCTCCTCCCCCGCCCCCTCCTCGCCCAGGCGCAGGCCGAACGCTTTTCCTGGGAAGGGCTGGTGACAAGAGCCCAGCGCCTGGCGCGCGCGCCCTACCGGGAAACGCCGCATCATCCGGGCGCGAAGAAGGTCGATTATGAGGCGCTCTACCGCGCCCGCTTCCGCGAGGATCGCACCATCTGGGGCGACCTGCCGGGCGCTACGGGCGTGCAGCTTTTCCCCTTGAGCGCATCGGCGGAACAGCCGGTGGAGATCGCGCTGGTGGAGCGCGG
The DNA here is from genome assembly GCF_000722555.1 of Sphingobium sp. DC-2. NCBI lineage: Bacteria > Pseudomonadati > Pseudomonadota > Alphaproteobacteria > Sphingomonadales > Sphingobiaceae > Sphingobium > Sphingobium sp. DC-2. The sequence continues at coordinate 115,167 of NZ_JNAC01000057.1, forward strand.
ACGCGCCACGCCATTGCGCTACGATCCCGCCATGTTCGACGCGCCTGCGGACAATGCCGTGCGCCAGCTGGGCCCGGATGCGGGCTATGCGGGGTTTCGGGTCATGAACGCCGCCCGCGACGGCGACTGGCTGTCTTTCCTGGGCGCGAGCTATTTCCGGTCGCCGGGCGCGACCAAGCAGTTCGGGCTGTCGGCACGGGCCATCGCGATCAACACCAGCATGCAGGGGAAGGAGGAATTCCCCCGCTTCACCCATTTCTGGCTGGAACGCACAGGCCCCGGCGGCCTTATCATCTACGCCCTGCTGGACGGCGCATCGATCACCGGCGCCTACCGCTTCGCCAGCGAACTGACGCCGCAGGGCGTGCGGCAGGATGTCGATGCAGCGCTTTTCCCGCGCCGGGCGATCGCCGAACTGGGGCTGATGCCGATGACCAGCATGTTCTGGTATGATCAGGCGAGCCGCGCCACCCGCACCGACTGGCGGCCCGAAATCCACGATTCCGATCTGCTGGCCTTCGCCAGCGCCGACGGGACAAGCCATGCGCGGCCCCTGATCAATCCCTCCGTCCCACGCGTGGACGCCTTTGCCGAGCGCAACCCGCGCGGCTTCGGCCTGATGCAGCGGGACCGGAATTTCGACCATTATCAGGATGACGGGGTTTTCTACGAGCGCCGCCCGTCACTATGGGCCAGCCCGCGCAAGCCTTGGGGCGCGGGGCAGGTGCGCCTGTATGAATTCCCGACAACATCCGAATATGTCGATAATGTCTGCGCTTACTGGACCCCCTCCGCCCCCGTCCGCGCGGGCGGCAGGATCGATGCCAGCTACCGGCTCGACTGGTCGCCCTCCGGCGGCCCGGCAAAAGGGCTGGCGGTGCTGGAGAATGTCTGGACAGGCAAGGCGGACGGCCCCGGCACAGACCGGCTGATCCTGGATTTTTCCGGCGTTCCGCAGGGCATGCGCCCGGAAATCTGGACGGATGTGGCCGGTGGCACGATGGTCAAGAAGGGCGGATATCCCGTGCTGCACCAGAAGGGACTGTTCCGCGTCGCGCTCGATATCCGGCGGGACAGCGGCAGGGCGACGGATATTCGCGTTCAACTTCGCGACGGCAATCGCCCGTTCAGCGAGTATGTGCATTATCCGCTCGGCGCTTGATGGGTCCGCCGCTATGGGAGCGGCGCGCGGCTTTTCACGGCAGGTTGGGAATGAGATGAAAGCAAGCGGCGGCATGCAGGCAGGCGGGAAGGCAGGCGAAACAGCGCCGGTGCGCGGGTTCGAGATGGTGCCCGCGGAAATGCCGCTTGCCATGCCGGAGCAGGATTTCAGCGCCACGCCGCGCGATTTCCCGCCCCGTCCGCTGAATATCGATCAATGGGCGCGGCGCATTCTGGTCGTGCTGCTGGCCTTGCTGCCCGCCTCCATGGCCGCGCATGAGATGCGGCGGTCGATCGGACTGGACGGCATTTCGGCGTGGGAGGGCGTCTACCTCGCCCTGTTCATCCCGCTGTTCGCCTGGATCGCCTTCGGCTTTGCGACCAGCCTGATCGGCTTCCTGATCCTGACCATGGGCAAGGGCGCGGGCGTGCGCCGCCATCGGGTGCAGTTCGCGACGCCGCTCAAGGGGCGGACGGCAGTGCTGCTGCCGGTCTGCAACGAGGATTTTCAGGAGGTTCTGGGCCGCCTGTCGGTCATGGAGCGCTCCCTGACCAGGGTCATGGGCGGCGAGCGGTTCGAATTCTTCATCCTGAGCGATTCCAACCCGGCCAATGGCGAGATCGAGCGGCAAGCCTATCTCGACATCCGCAAGAGTTTCTCCCGCCCCGTCCATTACCGCCGCCGCGCGCTGAACACCGGGCGCAAACCGGGCAACATCGCCGAATGGGTGCAGCGCTTCGGCGGCGGCTATGATTATATGATCGTGCTGGACGCGGACAGCGTGATGAGCGGGCAGACCATGGCCCGTCTGGCCGCCGACATGGAAAGGCATCCGCATGTCGGGTTGATCCAGACCGTCCCCACGGTGGTCGGCGCATCGACATTCTTCGCCCGCTGGCAGCAATTCGCCAGCCGCCTGTTCGGCCCGATTTCCGCCGCCGGCATGATCTGGTGGGCGGGTTCGGAAGGCATGTTCTGGGGCCATAATGCGATCCTGCGGACGAAGGCCTTCGCCCAGAGCTGCGGCCTGCCCGAACTGCCCGGCCGCGCGCCCTTCGGCGGGCACATCATGAGCCATGACATGATCGAGGCGGCGCTGCTGCGCCGTCGCGGATGGGACGTGCACATGGTCATGGCGGACGACAGTTTCGAGGAATTTCCCCCTTCCCTGCCCGACCTTGCCACCCGCGACCGGCGCTGGTGCCAGGGCAATATCCAGCATGTGCCGCTGATATCGCGGATCAAGGGCATGCATCCGGTCAGCCGTTTCCAGCTTCTGGTGGGCGCGTCGGCCTATTGCACGTCACCGCTCTGGCTGGCGCTGATGCTGGTGGTGCTGGGCGGCGCGCTGGCAGGCGCATGGCCGCCGAGCGCCATCCTGCCGTCAGGCGGGCTGCTGGCGCTGACGGCGGTGCTGCTGTTCGGGCCGAAGCTGCTGGCGATGCTGTGGGCGATGGCCGATCCCGCCCGCCGCATCGGCTTTGGCGGCGCGGCGCGGATGAGCCGGGGGCTGGCCGCCGACATCCTGCTGTCCATCCTGATGGCGCCGGTCAGCATGTTGACGCAGACCATCAACCTGTTCGGCATATTGATGGGCCGCAAGAGCGCGTGGAACGGGCAGACGCGCGACCGCGACGGCATGGCGATGGCGAGCGCCGTCTGGCTGTTCAAATATCATATCATGCTGGGCGGCGCGCTGACCGCCCTTGCGCTGAAGGCGGGCACGTCGATCGGGTGGATGATCCCGGTCGTGGCGGGACTGCTGCTGGCCCCCTTCCTCGCGGCGCTGACGGCGCGCAAGGATCTGGGGCAGAAAGCCGCGCAGAGCGGGCTGTTCCAGGTCGCCGAGCCATGGTGGCGCACGCAAAGCTACAGGGCGAGCCGCTATCGCCAGCTATCGCTGGACAATGCGCCGATCCGGCCTTCTTCCAATATTGCGAACGATCGATAGTTGCACGCCGGGGAAAAGCTCAATCCCATTCCCGCAGCTTTTCACGAAGCTTGTCGAGCGCAGCCTTCTTGATCTGGCACACCCGTGCCGCGCCAATATCCAGCGCCTGGCCGATTTCCTCCAGGTTCAGTTCCTCGACAAAATAGAGTTGCAGCACCAACGCCTCGCGCTGCGGCAGTTCGCCGATGCATTTGGCGAGCGCGGCCTTGAGCGATTCGCGCTCCATCACGTCGTCCGCGCGGTCTTCGACATCGGCGAACCACATGGACTGGTCGGAATAGACCTCATCCATGCTACTATGCTGGACCATTTCGCAGCCATCCGCCAATTCGCGATAGCTGGCCGCGTCCAACCCCATTTCGGCCGCCATCTCCGCTTCCAGCGGCGCGCGGCGGAGTTGCTGTTCGAGCCTGCCGCGGATCGCCGCAAGCTGCTTGCGGTTGGCCATGGCGGAGCGGGCGAGCGTCGCGCCCCGGCGCAGATGGTCAATCATCGCCCCGCGCACGCGCAACTGCGCGTAGGAGGCAAAGCCCAGGCCCCGGTCCTCAAACCCATTGGCGGCCTCGACCAGCGCCACCATGCCGATCTGTAGCAGGTCCTCGATCTCGACCGCGCTCGACACGCGGCCATGCACATGCCAGGCGATCTTGCGCACCAGCGGCATGTAGCGCCGTGCAAGCTGTTCGGGGCTGTTGTTCGACCGGCCGTAAGTGTTGGCATCGGAACCGGCGGCGACCTTTTTCATGAACATGGGTCAGTTGTCCTCAAGCGACGCGTTCGCGAGTGGGAAGCGGATCGTGGCGCGGCGCGGGCCGCTGCTCGCCGCCGACCACCGCGACGACTTCCACGCCCTTGCCATCGGGAATTTCCAGGAAGGACAGCACCGGCGTTTCGGGCAGGTGCGGCTTGAACAGGCGGGCGAGCGCGCGGCGGGCGACCGGCGACGTCACGATGGCGAAGTTGCGCGCCTGCCCCATGATCGGGCGGGCCGCCTGCACCACCGCTTCGATGATGCGGTTGGCGAGCGCCGGTTCGATCGGATGCTTGGCATCGCCAGCAACGCGCATCGCCTGAGCCAGCAGCGCTTCGAGGTCGCCGTCCAGCGTGATGACCGGCAGCGGCATCTTCACCGGGACGAGGCCCTGGATGATGAGCGCGCCGATGCGCTGGCGGACGGCTTCGACAAGCTGCTCATGGCTCATGTCGGGCCGCGCGGCATCGACCATCGCCTCGCAGATGCGGCGGAAGTCCTTGAGCGCGATGCCTTCGGCCAGCAGCGCGCGGCAGAGCGCGGAGATCTGCGTGAGGCTGAGCGTTCCGGGCGTGAGGCCATCGACCAGTTGCGGCGCGGCTTCTTTGAGATTGTCGAGCAGCTTGCGAGCCTCGTCGAGGCCGAACATCTCGCTGGCGTTCATGGCGATTAGCTGGTTGAGATGGGTGGCGACCACCGTAGGCGGATCGACCACGGTATAGCCCGCAACTACCGCTTCGCTGCGCTTGGCAGGCGAAATCCATACGGCGTCCAGGCCGAAGGTCGGGTCCTTTGCCTCACGGCCGGACACCACGCCTTCCAGCGCGCCGCTGTCGAGCGCCAGCAGATCGTCGGGGAAAATCTCATCCTCGCCGACGACCACGCCTGCGATGGTGATGCGGTACTGGTTGGGTTCCAGCGCCAGATTGTCCTTCACGCGGACCATCGGCACGACGAAGCCAAGTTCCTTGGAAAGCTGGCGGCGGATGCCGGTGATCCGCGCCATCAGCGGCGCGCCCTTGCGCTCATCCACCAGCGAAATCAGGCCATAGCCGATCTCCAGCCCCAGAATCGCGCCGTCCGACACGTCATTCCATTCGATGAGAGCGGGATTGGCGGGCTCCGGCGCCGGGGCGGGCGCGGCGGCCTTCGCCTTGGCGGTCTTGCGCAGGTGCCAGGCGATATAGCCCGCCACGCCAGCGGCGGGCAGGATGATCATGTGCGGCATGCCGGGCAGGATGCCGAGGAAGGTCAGGATGGCGGCGACCGGGGTCCATGCCTTGCCCGAACCGAACTGGCTGGTGATCTGGTTGGACAGATCGTCCTCGCTGCCGACGCGCGTCACGATGGCGGCGGCGGCGATCGACAGCAGCAGCGCGGGAACCTGCGCCACCAGCGCGTCGCCGATGGCGAGGATGATATAGGTCTGCGCGGCCTCGCCCATGGACAGGCCATGGCTGACCACGCCCAGGATGATGCCGCCGACGATGTTGATGGCGAGGATCAGGATGCCCGCGACCGCGTCACCCTTAACGAACTTGGACGCACCGTCCATCGAACCATAGAAGTCCGCCTCGGTCGCGACTTCGCGGCGGCGGATCTTGGCTTCTTCCGGCGTCAGCAGGCCAGCATTGAGGTCGGCGTCGATCGCCATCTGCTTGCCGGGCAAGGCGTCCAGGGTGAAGCGGGCGGACACTTCCGAAACGCGGCCTGCGCCCTTGGTGATCACGACCAGATTGATGATCATCAGGATCGCGAAGACGAAGATGCCGACGACATAATCGCCGCCGATCAGGAAGTGGCCAAAGGCTTCGATGACATGGCCTGCCGCGTCGGAGCCTTCGTGCCCGCTGACCAGCACGACACGGGTCGATGCGACGTTCAGCGCCAGCCGGAGCAGGGTGGCGAACAGCAGCACGGTTGGGAAGCTGGAAAAGTCGAGCGGCTTGGCGGCATTGAGCGCCACCATCAGCACCGCCAGCGAAATCATGATGTTGGTGATGAAACCAACGTCCAGCATGAACGCGGGCACCGGCACCATCATGAACAGCACGACCATCAGCGTCGCGATGGGCAGCACGGCCCCCTTGGCGGCGCTCATCCAGATCTTCGCTTTGACTTGGGCGGGAGTCATAGGTGGCCGTTACCTTCCGAGGGTGGCGAGCATGAGATAGGCGAGGCGCGCGGTCTGCGGGTCTGGCCGGACGGAGACGTCCGCCGCATTCGCGAGGCGCTGGGTTTCGATCCGCACATAGTCGGCGGGCTGCACCGTCTTCGCGCCTTCGGGCAGCGAAGCGGCGGCATATTGAATGGGGCCGGTGTCGATCGAATCGACGCCCTTTTGCAACTTGGCGGCGAAGCGGTCGCGGATTTCGGCGAAGCTGCGCGGATTGCCGGAGCGGTCGTAGAAGATGGAGCGGTTCGCCCGCGCCGCCGCCGGGAACATCGACGCGGCGGCCGCGCCCGGCGCGCGATCATGCACGGACAGGAACTTGCTCGCCCCGCCGACGCCGAGGAAATGGGCGAGGTAAAGGTCAACCGGCTCAGCCTCCCGGCCGAGGCGCTGTTCCAGATAGGCCTTGTTGTCCGCGGCATGCTGCGCGGCCATGACCGATGCGGTTTCGGGATGATTGCGCAGGTCGAGGATCTGCTGACGCATTTCGGGGTCAGCGACATAATAGCGGCCGTTCTGGCCCCGGCTGATCATGTCGGCGGCCCAGCCCAGCCCATATTCGCTGCCATGCTTGTCGATGACGGCGAGCCAGCTCTGATCCACGAATTGATAAAGGCCCCGCGCCGACGAAGTGGTCGCGCGCGCCGTGGGATTGAGGCTGCTTTCGATCTTCGCCTGGCCGAGCAGATAGGCGAAGTCCACGCCTGTCCTGCGGCTCGCCATGGCGATCGCGTTGGTGACGCGGTTGCCGGTCGATGCGCCTGTCGCCGATATGTCTGCAAAAGCCGACAATGAAAAAATCCCCGTTGGTACCGGGGAGCATTAGAGCAAGGCTTATGCCAAGATTTGGTTAACGCGCGCTCCATAAATGTTGATGGCGCGTTCAGCATGCAAAGAAAAAGGCGCCTCGCGGGCGCCCTGTTTCCCTGACAAATCTGTTGATCCGTTCGGCTTTGCTCAGGCGAAGCTGCGGCGCTTCGCTTTGCTCAGCGGAGGGCTTCGACAGGCTCAGCCTGAACGGAGGAGAGGGATTGCCGGCCGTAGACCAGCGGGGCCTGGGTCGATCCGTGCGCGGCGAGGAGCGCGAGGCGCTGTCCGGCATGGTCGGACAATATGTTGATCCGCACGCGCGCCGCTTCGATCAGGGGAAGCAGAGCCGTCACGCGCTCGCGAATCGCATCGTCGGCGCGCCAGACGCCGATAGAGCGCACGGCGGAGGCGCAGTGGCTGACCTGACTGGCGGCGGCATCGATCGTCGCGACGTCCGTGCCGTCAAGCGCGACTCGCAACTCCTCGAAGGCGGAGAAGAGGTCATCCAGCGCTGCAAGGCCGAGCGGCATGGGGAAGGGTTATCCGTTCACCGGCAGGTCGAGCGCGAGCATCTTGTCGGCGATCGCGGCCGGATCGACCGGATAGTTGCCCGACGCAATGGCGGCCTTGATGGCGGCGACGCGGTCCATATCCACCGGCGCGCCTTCCGCAGCCATGCGGGCGGCGGGGCTGGCCGACGCGGCAAATGACGACACGCCCGCCGGACCCTTGTCGGAAAAAGTCCGCGCCTTGCCGCTTTCGCGCAGACGGGAAGCCTCTATGGCGGCGCTCACATTCTGGCCGACAGATTTGATCATGGCTCGTTATCCTTCACTCGTCCCGCCTGTGTATAACGGCCGGGTTCAAAAATCATTAAATCCCGGAATGCGCACAGTGCCCATTTCTACCACCTGCGCCAGAATGGGCGCTGATTTCTTGTCCTCACGCACGCGGATGGTGTCGCCAACCGCGCCGTCTTCGTCCGCGATCATCACGCGCGAGACGCTGAAGCTCGCATTGCCAGCGATCAGTTGCACCGGGTCGCCGCGCTTCACCACCATGTCGCGCTGGGCCGGACGGACAGTCGCCGCGCCATAGCGCGCCACAGGAGCAGCCGCGCCAGCCCCGCCGCCGGTCAGCGGCACGCGGATGCGCCAGCCAAGCGCGTCGCACTTCACGATCGCCGCGCCGAACACGGGCCCCTCTACGCTGGGCGTGGACGGGCAAGCCGCCAGCCGCAGCCGCCGGTCGACAGGCGCGGCCGGACCGCCGGGCTCGCCGATATTGGCGCCCACGGTCATCGCGACCAAGCCATCGAGCCGATCCAGATTTTCGAACTTCTGCTGTGCCGTTGCAGGCTGAACACCGGCTGTTGCCAGCGCAAGAACGGCGATCAGGGGCAGCTTCTTCACAGGACGTCTCCGAATGCGGACAGATTCATGCCACGCATTAAGCGCCGAAGATGGCTAACAAGCCGTTAACGCTGCGCAGGGCCCTGCCCGATGCGGATGATCTGGCCCTTGCCCGTGCCGCCGTCCATCTGATCAAGGCCCCGGATGCGCAGCCGGCCGCCGGGCAATCCCTGCGCCTTCAACTCACGCGCGACCGCGCCCAGCCGGGCCGCCGCGAGATCCCATGGATCGAAGCGGCGCCGCGCCGGATCGGTGCCCAGGCTGCTGATGTCGATCCTGCCGGAGCCGGAGCGCAGGCCTGCCGCCGCTTGCGCGATCATTGCCCTGCCCTGATCCGACAGCAGCGCCTCGTCAGGCAGGAAAAGCTCCGTCGCGCGCAGCTCCAGTTCCTTGGCGATGGCGCGGCCGCCAAATTGCTGACGCACCTGCGCCAGCATGGCGTCGCGCTTCTGCCCGCTCGCCTGCAAGAGGATGAAAAAGCCGAGCAGCAGCAGCAGCAGGTCGGCGAAACTCACCGCCCAGCGATTGCGCCGGGCCTGCGAGGCGGCAGCGGTCATCACGCGACCTCGCGGATCGACGCGCGCCGTGCGGGCACATTTTCCCGCCGGGCGATCGCGAGCATGCGGCCTGCCGCTTCCTTCTGCCAGGCGAGTTCGCGTTCGGAAAGGTCGCCAAGGCGGCTGGCGATGGGGGCAGCAATCAGATTGGCGATCACCACGCCATAAAGGGTGGTCAGCAGCGCCAGCGCCATAGACGGGCCGAGGGCGGCGGGATCGTCCATCGCGGCGAACATGCCGATCAGGCCCAATATCGTGCCCGCCATGCCCAGCGCGGGCGCGGCGTCGGCGATCGACAGCCAGACGTTGCGCGCGCTGGCATGACGGCGCGCGCGGTCGGCGAGCGCCTGCGCCACCCAGATTTCGAACTGCTCGACCTTGTCGCTGTTGGCCAGGCGGCGGGCCGCTTCGGCAAGGAAGGGGTTGGCCGTCCTGACCCGGTCGGTGCAGGCAAGGCCGCGCAGCTGCGCGACCTGATCAATCTTGAGCAATGCCGCGCGCGCCGCCGCCTGATCCTTGTCTGGGTCGGCCCGGAACAGCGGCAGCAGCGCCGACAGCGCCCGGCCGATCGCCGGGCCGCCATTCTGGAACAGCGCGACCGCCCCCACGCCCGCGATCATGGCCGCTAGCGTCAGGGGATCAAAGAGTTGCGTCACTATCCCGATCATCAACACGTCCCCCAACTCACCCGCGGCGGCAGCGGCAAAATCCTGCCAGAGGGCGGCAAAAACTTGCCGCTCCTGCCGCGTCCTTCACCCGCACCCGCGGATTTCCGCCATTTCCATGCCCATTGATGCGTCACCCACGCAAATTGGCACGGCTCTTGCGAATACCCGTTCGGATCACCCGCGGTTCACGCCATCAGGCCTTAGAACGGCGGAGTGGCCGCAACTTTTAGTCCCCTAGGGAAGAAAAGACGGAAGAGAGACAATGTCGCTGGAAGACGGACTGTTCGGGATACATGGAAAGGCGCTGGCGCTTCGCTCGCAACGCCTGTCCCTGCTCGCGTCCAACATCGCGAACGCCTCAACCCCCGGCTACAAGGCGCGCGACATCGATTTCGAGTCAGCGCTCAAGGAAGCGACGACGCGCCAGAGGGGCAGCTCGATCGCGGACGTGTCCAAGGCCGTGGACGACAGCATGGGCTATCGCGTGCCGCTTCAACCAAGCCTTGACGGCAACACGGTCGAACTCAGCACCGAACAGACGCTGTTCGCTGAAAATGCCGTCAAATACCGCACGACCCTGTCCTTCCTGGAAGGGCGCATCAACACCATCACGCGCGCATTGAAGGGAGAATGAGCATGAGCGGCTCGAGTCCCATGAACGTCTTCGACATCGCCGGGCGCGCCATGAGCGCGCAGCTGGTGCGATTGAACGCCACCGCATCCAACATGGCCAATGCGGGCAATGTCACCGGCAGCGAAGCGGAAGCCTATCGCGCGATCAAACCCGTCTTCCAGTCGGTCACCGACAAGCCCGGCGTTTCCACGGTGAAGGTCGCCAATGTCCTCACCACCGACGCCAAGCCGACCAAGCGCCACGACCCCAACCATCCGCTGGCCGACGCCAATGGCGATGTGTGGGAGGCGGCCGTGGATAGCAGCGCGGAGCTGGTCGACATGATCGAAACCGCCCGCATGTACCAGAACAACGTGCAGGTGCTGAACACCGCCAAGTCGCTGATGCTCGAAACCATAAGGATCGGCAAATGAGCACGACCTCCACCGTCACCGACAGCGCAGGGCTTTCGGTCTATAATCCCTACAAGAATGTCGGCACCGGAAAGTCGGAAATGGGCCAGGCGGACTTCCTGCGCCTGCTCACCGCGCAGATGCAGACGCAGGACCCCTTCGAGCCGATGGACAATTCGCAGATGGTCGCCCAGATGGCGACCATCACCAACTCCAGCGGCATCGCGGAAATGAACGCCACGCTCAAGGGCATGGCGTCGCAGCTCAGCGGAACCCGCCTGGGCGATGCGGCGAGCTGGATCGGCAAGTCGATGCTGGTGCAGAGCAACATCGTCGCGCCGGACGCCTATGGCCAATATACCGGCCAGGTGACGTTCGCGGACGCGACCAGCGGGGCCACCATCGACCTGATGGACGGCAACGGCAATGTGCTGAAAACCATCGAACTGGGCGACCGGCCCGCCGGTGACGTCAATTTCTACTGGGATGGAAAGGACGAGGCAGGGAACACCGTCGCTACCGACGCCCTCAAGATCCGCGTCAACGGCGCTTCCCCCTCGCGCGTCGCCAGCTGGGCGGCGATCGCCGCCGTCCAGTCACCCGCAGACGGCAGCGCATCCAAACTCATCACGCCGCTGGGCACCTTCAGCCCTTCGGACGCCCTTTCACTCGCCTGACCACCCATTCACCAGATCCTTTTCACCCAAGGAGCAACGCCATGTCCTTCTACATCTCGCTTTCCGGTCTGAAGGCCGCCCAGACCGATCTGGCGACCATCGCCAACAATGTGTCGAACGTGAATTCCACCGCCTTCAAGAAGAGCAAGGCCGTGTTCGGCGACATCTTCGCCGCCGCGCCGATGCAAACGACCACCCAGGTGGCAGGCCAGGGCGCGCGCGTGCAGGGCATCACCCAGCAGTTCACGCAAGGGACGATCGAAGGCACCGACAAGACGCTGGACCTTGCCATTACCGGCGAAGGCTTCTTCACGGTCAAGCGCACTGGCGATAGCCAGGTCAGCTTCACGCGGAATGGCGCGCTTTCGCTGACCGAGGACCGTTTCGTCGTCGACACGACCGGCGCGCGCGTTCAGGTCATTCCCGTTGACCCCGCGACCGGCCAGCCAAGCGCCGCGATCGCTGCCGGTCTGGCCGCCGGTACACTGACCTCCGCTGACCTTACCGATCTACAGGTTCCGACCAACTGGCCTGCGGGCGGCACCGGCAATCAGCTGAACAGCGTCGGCGTCGGCAAGGACGGACAGATCACAGGCGTCTATGCGGACGGCTCGACCGTTTATCTCGGCACCACCGCCATGGCCGCCTTCAACAGCCAGGATGGCCTGCGCCAGATGGGCGACGCGCACTGGACATCAACCTCGGCGAGCGGCGAGCCGCGCTTCGGCACCGGCAACAGCGGCCTCTATGGCTCGGTGCGCTCCGGCGCGCTGGAACGTGCGAATGTCGACATCACCGAGGAACTGGTCGCACTGATCTCGGCCCAGCGCAACTTCCAGGCGAACTCGAAGGCTATCGAAGCGGCCAACACGCTGTCGACCACCATCGTGAATATGCGGACCTGATCTTAAGACACTGATCAACACAACCGTTCGTGCTGAGTAGGGGCTGAGCGAAGTCGAAGACCCGTATCGAAGCATAAATCCTTCGATACGCCACTTCGACAAGCTCAGTGGCTACTCAGGACGAACGGAGGTTGAAACGAAGGAACAGCCATGGACCGGCTCGTCAACACGGCACTCACCGCGATGCGCGGCGCGATGGCGCGGCAGGCGGCGATTTCCAACAATCTTGCGAACGTCAACACCGTCGGCTTCCGGGCGGAGATCGCCAATGCCGAAACGCGCTGGATCAAGGGCGACGGGTTCGACACGCGGGCGCAGCAGTCCGAACAGGTGATTGCCGCCGACATGGCGCAAGGCGCGGTCGTCGAAACCGGCAATCCGCTGGACGTCGCCATGAACGGCGATGCGCTGCTCGCCGTTCAGGCCGCTGATGGCAGCGAAGCCTATACACGGCGCGGCGACCTCAAGCTGTCGGATAGCGGTCTCCTCACTACCGGCGACGGGCTTCCCGTGCTGGGCGAAGGCGGTCCCATCACCCTGCCACAGATGGACAGCGTTTCCATCTCGCAGGACGGCAGCATCTGGGGCGTGCCGCAGGGCGGCGACCCGGCGAACCCGCAGCGCATCGACGGGCTGAAACTCGTCCGCGCGGTCGGCTCCAGCATCGCCAAGGGCACGGATGGCCTGTTCCGCGAAACCAATGGCGGGGCGCTGCCGCAGGACCCGCTGGCGACCGTCACCGGCGGTTCGGTCGAAGGGTCCAACGTCAACGCGACATCCGCGCTGGTCGACATGATCGAGGCAAGCCGGGCGTGGGAGACGCAGGTGAAGCTGATCGACACGGCCAAGCAGCTGGACGATGGCGGCGCATCGCTCATGCGGCTTGATGGTTAATTTGGCACGAACCTTGCTTTTCCCAGAGCATAGCCATTGGGCAAGCCTGACGGCATCACGGAGTTAGACCATGAGCAACGCAGCCCTTCACGTCGCCCGCACCGGCCTCGACGCGCAGAACACGAAGATGCGCGTGATCGCCAACAACCTGGCGAACGTCAACACGACCGCCTTCAAGCGCGACCGCGCCGATTTCGAAACGCTCGCCTATCAGCAGATGATCGCGGCGGGCGCCAATTCGGATGCGGAAAACAAGTTCGCGACCGGCCTCAACCTGGGTTCGGGCGTGGCGATGCAGGGCACCAGCAAGATCAACACGCAGGGCACGTTGCAGCAGACCGGCAATGCGCTCGACATGGCGATCGAGGGATCGGGCTTTTTCCAGGTGCAGCGGACGGACGGCACCATCGCCTATACCCGCGCGGGCAATTTCAGCACCACGGCCGAAGGCGTGATCGTGACCAGCGACGGGCTGCCGCTGATCCCCCAGATCACCGTCCCCGAAGGCGCGACGGGCGTCACCATCGGCAATGACGGCACGGTGACCGCGACCTTGCAGGGGCAGAGCGAACCCACACAGCTGGGCCAGGTCGAACTGGCAAGCTTCATGAACCCGGCCGGGCTCCAGCCGATCGGCGGCAACCTGCTCGTCGAAAGCGCCGCCAGCGGCACGCCGCAGGTGGGCGTCGCCGGGCTGGACGGGCGCGGCGTGATCCGATCGGGCAATCTCGAAACCTCCAACGTCAATGTCGTCGAGGAACTGGTCGACATGATCGAAACGCAGCGCGCCTATGAGGTGAACAGCAAGATGATCAAGGCGACGGACGAAATGCTCCAGTACGTCAACCAGCAGCTGTGAGCGGATTGATGGGACACTCCACGAAACCGTTCACGCTGAGCTTGTCGAAGCGCCCGGCAGAGCGGAGCGAAGCGGCTTCGCTGCCGCTCAGCTATGTCCTTCGACTTCGCTCAGGGCGAAGGGTGGTCCTTGGCCTGGCGATGGCAGCCCTCGCCGCCACACCGGCAATGGCCGGCAAGAAGCGCGATGCCGAGCGGCAATTTTTTGCCCCCACCGTCGTTGCCGCTCCTGCCGTGCCGGTGGCGAACGGATCGATCTTTCAGGCGTCGATGGGCTACACTCCGCTCACCAGCGGCGCGCGGGCGCAGAGCGTCGGAGACATCATCACCATCGTGCTGGTCGAACGCACCCAGGCGACCAAGAGCAACAGCGCCGATACCAGCCGCAGCGGCAGCATCGGCCTGACGCCGCCCAGCACCGGCCCGCTGTCCAAGCTGTTCTCCGCCAGCGATATCGGCGCGAGCGGCGATCAGGGCTTCACCGGCAAGGGCAATGCGACCCAGTCGAACGCGCTGAATGGCGAGATCACGGTGACCGTCGCGGCGGTCTACCCCAACGGCACGATGCTGGTGAAGGGCGAGAAAGCGCTGACGCTCAACCGGGGTGACGAGTTCATCCAGATCAGCGGCCTCGTCCGCCAGGCCGACATCAGCCCGGACAACCGCATCGCCTCCACCCGGGTGGCCGACGCCAAGATCATCTACACCGGCAAGGGCGAAATCGCCCGCGCGAGCCGCCAGGGCTGGTTGCAGCGCTTCTTCTCGATGATCAGCCCCTTCTGATGGAACGGACCCAGCACATGGCCGCCTTCATTCGCTTCCTTTCATCCGTCGTCCTCGCGAAAGCGGGGAGCCATCTCGCCGCAACGCGCTCCGTTGAAAGAGGCGCGATGGACTTCCGCCTTCGCGGGAATGACGAAGGTGGTTTGGACAAGCGCCGCTTCCATCACGCGATCCTCGCCCTGGCCGCGATCCTTTCCTTCGCCGCTCCCGCGCATGCCGAACGGATCAAGGACCTGGGAACGTTCCAGGGCGTGCGCCCCAACCAGCTGACCGGCTACGGCATCGTCGTCGGCCTCGCTGGCACTGGCGACGACAGCCTCGATTATGCGACGCAGGGCGTCAAAGGCATGGTTTCGCGCTTTGGCCTTACGCTGCCGCAGGGCATCAATCCCTCGCTCAAGAACGCAGCGGCGGTGCTGGTCACCGCCGACCTGCCCGCTTTCTCCAAGCCCGGCCAGCGGCTAGACGTCACCGTCTCCGCGCTGGGCAAGGCGAAGTCGCTGCGCGGCGGCACGCTGATCATGACGCCCCTGCGCGGCGCGGATAACGAGATTTACGCCATGGCGCAGGGCAACCTTGCTGTCGGCGGCCTGGGCGTATCCGGCGCGGACGGCAGCCAGGTTTCGGTCAACATCCCCTCGGCAGGCCGCATTCCCGGGGGCGCGACGGTCGAGCGCGCGGTCGCGACCGGCTTCGACACGGCGCCCACCCTCACCTTCAACCTTGCCGAAGCTGACCTGACCACCGCGCTGCGCGTGGCGGACGGCATCAATCGTACGTTCGGCGACAATCGCGCGCGCGCGACGGACGCCGTATCGGTGAACATCACCGCAGCGCCCGGCGCTGAAAGCCGCATCATGATGATGGGCATGATCGAGAATATAGAGATCAAGCCGGCCGACGCGCCCGCCAAGGTGATCGTCAACGCCCGCACCGGCACCGTCGTCATCAACGGCGCGGTGAAGATCCATCCGGCGGCCGTGGCCCATGGCAAGCTGACCGTCAGCGTCAACGAAAGCCCCCGCATCGTCCAGCCCGCCCCCTTCTCCCAAGGGCGCACCGCCATGGAGCCTTCCAGTTCGATTTCGATCGATCAGGAAAAGAAACCAATGGTTAATTTTAAAGGTGGAGCATCGCTGGCCGATATAGTGAAGGCGGTGAATGCCATCGGGGCATCCCCCGCCGACATGGTCGCGATCCTGGAAGCGTTGAAGCAGGCAGGCGCGATGAAGGCTGAACTGGTGGTGTTGTGATGCAGATTTCAGGGGTTACAGCAGGGTCGCAGCCCGCCGGAGCGGCGCAGAAGGCGCAGCTTGAAAAGGCCGCGAAGCAGTTCGAGGCGATTTTCCTGCGCCAGATGATCGGCACCATGCGCCAGTCGGGCATGGGCGAAGGCCTGCTGGATTCGAGCGCCAGCGACCAGTTCCGCGACATGGCCGATGCGCGCACCGCCGACAACATGGCGGAAAAAGGCACGTTGGGCATCGCGGAAATGCTGCTGCGCCAATATGAAAGCCGCGTTCCGGCTGCTTCGGCCACGCCCGCGCAGGACAAGAGCGCGTGAGCGACCTTTTCATCATCGGCGCTTCGGGAACCCGCGCCTACCGGCAGGCGATGGCGGCGATTTCGGAGAATATCGCCAACGCCAGCACCGAAGGCTATTCGCGCCGATCGCTGACGACGATCGAGTCGGGCTCCTCCACCGCGACGATGTCCACTTACATCCCGCGCGCCAATTTCGGCGGGACCGAGGTGAAGGGCGTCAATCGCGCCGCCGACCCCTATCTGGACGCGGCGGTGCGCTACACCGGCACGGCGCTCAGCAATTCGACCGCACGGCTGCGGTGGATGACCGACCTGGAAGGCGCGCTCAACGATACCGACACTGGCGTCGGCAAGCTGATGACGGCGATGTTCCAGAATTTCGAGAAGCTGGCCGCCAGCCCCAGCGACACGTCGCTGCGCGTGACGGCGCTGGACAGCGTCAGCCGCGTCGCCGAAGCGTTTCAGCGCACGTCCGCCGACCTCGCGCAGGTATCGAGCGGCATCGCCACCGAAGCGTCGGCGTCGGTCGAAACCATCAACCGTTCGCTGTCCCAGCTTGCGGACATCAACAACAGCCTGCTGCGGGCGCAGCCGGGAACATCGGCCTATGCGCAACTGCTGGACAGCCGCGACGCGGCGCTGAACACCCTGTCGGCCAATCTGAACGTCGATATCAGCTTCGGCGCGCATGACGTGGCGACGATCAGCTATAACGGCACCACCATCGTGCAGGGCCAAAATGTGACATCGCTGGCGCTGACCGTCAATGACAACGGAACGATGGCGCTGGCCACCAGCGGCGGGGCGGCGCTTGCGGCCCCCTCCAACGGCACGCTGGGCGGCCTCTTCTCCGCCGCCAACACGACCGCGCAGCGCCGCACCAGCCTGGACACGCTGGCCCAGCAATTCGTGGCGAACATGAACGCCTGGCATGCGCAGGGCCTGACGAACGCCAATGCGGCGGGCGCGCCCCTGCTGTCCTATGGCGGAGGCGCGGCAAGCGTGACCGCGCTCATCACCGATCCCGCCGCTCTGGCCGCCAAGTCGGCCGACGGCACGCTGAACGGCAATCTGCTGACCGTTTCCACGGTGCTGCGGGGCAATGGCAGCGCCGAACAGGGCTGGACATCGATCATCGCGACGCAGGCCAATCTGCTTGCCTCCATCAAGGCGGAATATACGACCGCCCAGGGCCGCAGCGACCAGGCGATCGCCGCCCGCGAGGCGGTGAGCGGCGTCGACCTCGACATGGAGGCGGCGGAACTGCTGCGGCTGCAACAGGCCTATTCGGGTTCCGCGAAAATCCTTCAGGTGGCGAAGGAGACCGTCGACGCCATCCTGCAAATCATCTGAAAGGGCTGACCCATGGTAGGCATCACCAACAAGACGCTGATCGCCGAAATCCGCCGGCAGCAGCAACTTTCCCAGGCCATTGTCGAAGGGCAGACCGCTATTTCGACCGGCGTCACCCTGACGAAACCATCGGACAATGCGCTCGCCTGGGTGCAGGTGTCGGAAATCGGCAAGGCGCAGGCGCAGCAGTCCGCCTGGCAGGCCAATGTCAGCTATGGCACGAGCCGCGCCGCCAATGCGGAAGCCAATCTGGAAGAGATCAACAATCTGCTCGTCAGGGCGCAGGAACTGGTGACAAAGGCCCGCAACGGATCGCTCAACGATACGAACCGCGCCGCGATCGTCGAGGAAATAAAGACGATCCGCACGAGCGTCGCTTCCATGCTGAACCAGACGGACTATCAGGGCGTGCCCATATTCGACGATACGCAGAGCGTGCTCGTCCCCGTCAGCCGTGGCCTCAACCTTGCCGTGACCGGCACCCGGCAGGAAGTGTCCGAGGGGATCGATGTCGGCGGGACACCGATGTCGCTGGACGATATTCTGGGCCAGAGCGTGGCCGCGCTGCAAAGCGGGACCGATGCGGACCTTGCATCCGCGCTCGAAAGCATCAAGGCGGGGCAGGGCCACATCACCATCGAGCAGGCCAAGCAGGGCGTGCGGGGCGACCGGCTTGACGTGGTGGGCGAGCGCCTGACCAGCGTCGACCTGGACCTGACGGAACGGCGGCAGGGTCTGGAATCAACGGACCTCGCCGAAGTCATCTCTTCGGTGAAAAGCAAGCTGCTCCAGCTCGAAGCCGCGCAGTCGGCCTTCGCCCGCATCAACCAGCAGACGCTGTTCGACCTGATCCGCTAAACTTCGTAAAGCATGAACCGGGCCGCGCTCCTGCGAAGGCAGGAGCCTGGCCCGATACGGAGAACTGGGCTGCGCGCGTCATCCTTACAGCGCAAGCGGACCGGAACAAAATTCCGCCGTCCTAAACCTCCCGATAACCAATCCGTATTAACCATCTGACGAAAGCGCTGCGGCGCTGCCGGATGCAAGCCCACGGGCGAAATTTTTTCAGGGGTACTCATGTTCGCAATCATCGGCCTGGTCGTGCTGCTCGCCATGGTGTTCGGCGGCTTCATCTTCACCGGCGGCGACATCGGCCCTGTCCTTCACGCCCTGCCGCACGAAATGATCATCATCGGCGGCGCGGCCGTCGGCGCGCTCATCATCGGCAATTCGGGCGCGGACCTGAAGGCGCTGGGTGGCGGGCTGGCCAAGGTGTTCAAGGGGCCGAAATACAAGAAGCAGGATTTTCTCGACTGCATCTTCCTCGTCTCGCGCCTGATGAAGACGCTGCGGGTGGAAGGTCCGGTGGCGCTGGAACCGCATATCGAGGACCCCGCCAGTTCCACCATCTTTTCCGAATATCCGCGCCTGATGGCTGACAAGACGCTGATCCACCTGATCAGCGATACGCTGCGTCTGGTGGTCGTCTCCTCCGGCACGCTCGATCCCCATGCGGTTGAGGAAGTCATGGATAATGCGCTCAAGACGCACCATCATGAAGCGCTGAAGCCCGCCGACAATCTGCAAGGGCTGGCGGATGCGCTTCCCGCGCTCGGCATCGTCGCGGCGGTTCTGGGCGTGGTGAAGACCATGGGCTCGATCGACCAGCCGCCCGCGGTGCTGGGCGGCATGATCGGTTCGGCGCTGGTCGGCACCTTCCTGGGCGTGCTGCTCGCCTATGGCATGGTCAATCCCTTCGCCAACCGCTGCCGCGCGGTGATCGAGGCGGACGGGTCCATGTATCATGTCGTGAAGCAGATCATCATCGCCTCGCTGCACGGCCATCCGCAGCCGCTGGTGATCGAAGCGGCGCGCTCCAGCCTCACCCACGCGAATCAGCCGGCCTTTGCCGAAGTGTTCGACGGCATGCGGGGCAAATAAGCCATGGCGGAAAAGAAACGCGGCGGGAACGAGCCTGAACCACGGCCTATCATCGTCAAGAAGATCATCGTCGATGGCCATGGCGGCCATCATGGCGGCGCGTGGAAGGTCGCCTATGCCGACTTCGTGACGGCGATGATGGCCTTCTTCCTGCTGATGTGGCTGCTGGGCGCGACCACGGAAAAGCAGCGAAAGGGCCTGGCCGACTATTTCACGCCGACGCTGGTGGAATTGAAGATGGCTTCGGCCGGTTCAAGCGGCCTGTTCGGCGGCGACTCCATGGTCAGCAAGGAAAATTATCCGACCACCGGCGGCCAGGGCAATCTCGCCATCACCATCCCGCGTGACGCGACCGGGACCAAGGATCAGGGCGGCAAGGCCACGCGCGCCGCAGACCGCGCCAAGTTCGAAGCGGTGAAGAAGGAACTGGAGGCGCGCATGGCCCGCAAGAAGGGCCTCGACAAGCTGCGCCGCAACGTCCGCTTCACCGAAACGCGCGAGGGGCTGCGCATCGACCTGATCGACGAAGCCAATTTCGCCATGTTCGCCATGGGGACCGATCGCCTGCTGCCCCAAGCCCGCGACCTCGTGAGCGAAGTGGCCGGTGTCGTGCGCGGCATGCCCAATCCGCTGATCGTGCGCGGCCATACCGATGGCCTGCCCTATAGCGCGGGTCAGAGCATGAACAACTGGATGCTTTCCTCCGCCCGCGCCGAGGCCACGCGCAAGACGCTGGCGGCGAGCGGCATCGGCAACGACCGCTTCGCCCGCATAGAAGGCGTCGCCGACCGCGAACCCTTCGCCAAGGGCAATGTCTACGATCCGCGCAACCGGCGCATGTCGATCATCCTGGGCTGGACCCATGGCGGCGGTTCCGGCGCGGACGATGAGGCGCTGGACGAGGAGACCAAGGCGGCGATCCGCGAACGCGACGATCCGAAGACGGTGGCGCGGACCGAAGCCACCAAGATCGACATGGGCGGCACGGGCCTTCCCTCCGGCGTGGAACTGATCAACCCGGCAGCGGCGGGAACGTCGAGCAAGCCGGGCAAGCATTGATGATTTTTCGGAGGTCGCAGGGCAAGCGCTGACGGGAGGGGGAGAGGCAGAGGCTTCGCCCTTTTCCCCTCCGCCAGCCTGCGGCTGGTCCCCCTCCCCATCGTTGATGGGGAGGATTTTTTATGATGCGGGCAGCACCAGGCTTGCTTCCAGTCCGCCGCCGGGCCGGTTCGCGAGTTTCAGCGCGCCGCCATGCTCCGCCATGATCGCGCGCACCAGCGCGAGGCCAAGGCCCGCGCCGCCGGTCTCACGGTTGCGCGAGCCTTCCATGCGGGTGAAGGGCTCCATCATCTCCTCCATCCGGTCTTCCGCGATCCCCGGCCCATCGTCGGCAACGGCCAGCCGGATCGCGCCATCTTCCCGCACCACCGACACATGCGCGCGGTCGCCATAGACGATCGCATTTTCGATGAGGTTGCGCAGCGCCCGGCGAATCTGCTGGGGTCGCACCGACGCCACGGCGCGATCGCTGTCGGCCATGGTGGCGGGCGATCCAAGTTCGACAAAATCCTCAACCACCGCATCGGCCAGCGCGGCAAGATCGACCTTCTGCGCCGCCTCGGTGCTCCGCCCGGCGCGCGCCAGCGAGAGGATATCCTCCAGCATCCGGTTCATCTCGTCGATGGTTTGCGACATGCGGGCCCGTTCGCCTTCATCCTCCACCGATTCGGCGCGCACCCGCAGCGACGCGAGCGGCGTGCGCAGGTCATGGCCGATCGCGCCGAGCATCCGGTCCTTCTCGTCCAGCATGGCGAAGATGCGGCTGCGCATCGCGTTGAAAGCGGTGGTCAGTTGCCGCACGTCGCCGGGCCCGCGCTCCTCCACCGGGTCAGCCGATCCGGTACGCGCGAACTGTTGCGCCGACCGCGTCAACTGGCCCAGCGGTCTCGCGAGCCGCCGCCCGACCCACAACAGCGGCAGCAACACGATGGCATAGAGGATCAGCGTCTGCCATATCAGCCATCCGCCAAAGCGCGGCGGCCGGTCGCCCATGCGCGACTGAGTGACCACCCATTTGCCGGGCGCATATTCCGCCGCCATGGTCAGCCGCGCGACTCGCGGGCCGTCACGCAGATCGCCCATCGCGCGCATCCGCACCCGTTCCCAGCGGCGCAGCGGCATCGCGTGGTCCTGCTCGACCACCTGTACCGATCGCACAGGCAACCCGACATCGGCAAACATCACCATGGCGCGCCTCTCCACATCCGGCCGATGCTCGCCCGTCAGGACCGGCGCCCTGTCAAGGAAGCGCGCCCGCGGCGGGCGGTCGCGCTCAGGCGGCTCGCCCCGGCTGTCCAGCGCATCGACGATGCGATAGACGCCCGGCGCGGTCTGCGCCGTCAGCGTCAACCGGTTACGCTCCCGCAGCAGCAGGCCGAAGTTGATCGCCTGCGCCACGAACAGCGCGATCGCGACCAGAATGATGATCTGGCCGACAAGGCTTTGCGGCCAGAGGCGGAGGCGCTTCACAGCTTCCTCACGTCAGCGGACAGCGTATAGCCCCCGCCCCATACGGTCTTGATCAGCGTCGGATTCTTGGGATCGGGCTCGATCTTCTTGCGCAGGCGGCTGATCTGATTGTCGATCGCCCGGTCGAAGGCATTGGCCTCACGCCCCTGGGTGATGTCGAGCAACTGGTCCCGGCTCAGCACCTGATTGGGCCGCGTGGCAAAGGCGAGCATGAGATTATATTCCGCCGTGGACAGCGGCAGCGCCACGCCTTCCTGATCCACCAGCACCCGCTCCTGCGTCTTCAAAAGCCAGCCCGCAAAGGCGTAGGTCGATCCGTCCGGGGCCGTCACCCGCTGGCCGCCGGTCGCCACGCGGCGGAAGATGACCTTTATGCGCGCCACCAGTTCGCGCGGCGAAAAGGGTTTCAGCACATAATCGTCCGCCCCCATCTCCAGCCCGACGATGCGGTCGGTCTCCTCCGACTTGGCGGTCAGCAGGATGACGGGAATCTCGCTCGTCTCACGGATATGGCGGCAGAGCGACAGCCCGTCCTCCCCTGGCATCATGATGTCGAGGATCACGAGGTCGATCGCATTGGCGTTGAGCCGCACCCGCGCCTCCGCGGCGCTTTCGACGGCGGTCACGCGAAAGCCGTTGCGCGAGAGATATTGCGCCAGCGGTTCGCGGATCGAGCGCTCATCATCGACGAGCAGCAGGTGGGGTTTTTCACTCATGGGGGATATCTGTCACGACTATCTGCGGGTTGGAAGGGTGAAGGACGCCGCCTCCACCCTTCCCCGGCCGTCAGTTCTTCGGCGCGGCGTCCGCACCGCGGCGGGCCTGCCATTCACTGCGCATCGCGGCGCGGGCGGCCTTCATCTCGTCAGCGGCGACGAAGCCGTCCTTGTTGCTGTCGGCCTTGTCGAACATGGCGAGCGGCCCGGCCAGGAATTCAGCCCGCGTCAGCGCGCTGTCCTTCATCGCCTCGCCGCGGCCGGGGCCGCCGAACATCATGCCGCCGCCACGGCCATGATGGCCGCCGCGCCCGAAGCGCTTGCCCTCGCCGTTCCGGCTATCACCATCGCGCCGGTCGAACCGCGCCTGATGCCCGGCGGTGAACTCGGCCTTGCTGATCTGGCCATTGCGGTCGGTGTCCAGCGCCGCAAAGCGCTGGTCAAGCCGCGCCTGACGGCCGATTTCCCGGTCTTCCTTCGTCAGCTTGCCGTCGCGATTGGCGTCCATCTTCACGAAGCGCGCGTCGAGAGCGGCGGTCAGTTCAGCCTTGCTGATCTTGCCGTCCTTGTTCGTGTCGGCCATTGCCATCATGCCGCCATGGCGGCCCGCAGAGCCACCGGGGTCCGGCTGCGCCAGGGCCATGTGCGAAGCCGCAAGACCGCCGACGAACAGCGATCCAACCGCGACCGTGCCAAGAAATTTGCGGATCATTTTCTTCTCTTCCTCATAAAGGGTGTGACGAACGGCCATCGCCGTTGCTGAAACCCCTTATGAGCAAGACTTGTCCCGCAAACTTGTCATGTCACGGCGGAAATTGTCGTAATTTGTAACGCGCATGATGATGGAATGAAGGGGGGCGCGCATCACCCCTCCCCTGCCATTCTCCCGTCAGCCGTCCCGCCGTCCCAGCAGCCGCAGGCGCAGCGCGTTGAGCTTGATGAAGCCTGCCGCGTCGCGCTGATCATAGGCGCCCGCGTCATCCTCGAACGTCACCACCTTTTCGCTGTAGAGCGAATAAGGCGATTTGCGCCCGACGACCTGCACGCCGCCCTTGTAGAGTTTCAGCCGGACGGTGCCGGTCACTTTTTCCTGGCTGTGGTCGATCGCCGCCTGGAGCATCTCGCGTTCGGGCGAGAACCAGAAGCCGTTATAGATGAGTTCGGCGTAGCGGGGCGCGAGTTCGTCCTTCAGATGCGCCGCGCCACGGTCCAGCGTCAACTGCTCGATGCCACGGTGGGCCAGATGATAGATGGTGCCGCCCGGCGTTTCATACATGCCGCGCGACTTCATGCCGACGAAGCGGTTCTCGACCAGATCGAGACGGCCGATGCCATGCTTGCGGCCATATTCGTTCAGCGTTTCGAGCAGCGTCGCCGGGCTCATGCCCTCGCCATTGATCGCCACGCCGTCGCCGCGCTCGAAATCGATGGTGATATATTCCGGCGCATCGGGCGCATCCTCCGGGTTGACGGTGCGCGAATAGACATAGTCGGGCACTTCTTCCCACGGATCTTCCAGCACCTTGCCCTCGGACGAGGTGTGCAGCATGTTCGCGTCGGTCGAAAACGGGCTTTCGCCGCGCTTGTCCCGCGGGATCGGGATCTGGTGCTGCTCGGCGAATTCGATCAGCCTGGTGCGGCTGGTAAGGTCCCATTCCCGCCACGGCGCGATCACCTTGATATCGGGCTGGAGCGCGTAATAGCCCAGTTCAAAGCGGACCTGGTCATTGCCCTTGCCCGTCGCGCCATGGCTGACGGCGTCAGCGCCGACCTGCCGCGCAATCTCGATCTGCCGCTTGGCGATCAGCGGGCGCGCGATCGAGGTGCCCAGCAGATACAGACCCTCATAAAGGGCATTGCCGCGCATCATCGGGAAAACATAGTCCCTGACGAACTCTTCGCGCAGATCGTCGATGAAGATATGTTCGTCGCGCACGCCCATCAGCTTGGCCTTTTGCCGCGCGGGCTCCAGTTCCTCGCCCTGTCCCAGGTCGGCGGTGAAGGTCACCACTTCGCAACCATAGGTCTGCTGCAACCATTTCAGGATCACGCTGGTGTCGAGCCCTCCCGAGAAGGCCAGGACAATGCGGTTGATCTTATCGGACATGGTGGAGCGGCCTTCCTTCAAACTGGCGCGAAATTACCGGCGCGCCGGTATCAGGGGTCGGCCCTGAGTGCAACCGAATCGAAGGCGAATGCGCATGCGGAGGGGCGACGGCAATCGCCATCGCCCCTTTCCTGGGTGATCGAACAGCTTAGCGCGTCTGCGGCCTGAAGCTCATCCGGCGGCTGCGATCGCCACCCATGCGATAGACGGTCTGCATCTGCGGTTCGGTATGGATGGTCTGCGGCGGGACCGGAGCGATTTGCGCTGGCCTGTGCATATTTGCCCTGTTTTCCTGCTGGGCAAGAAGGAACCGCGCCCGGCGCATGCGATTGTGACGGGTGCGGAAGGGATTTTCCGCGCTTGGCGGAGCGGCCACCATGGCGGCGAGATCGCCATGAGCGGTGGCCGATGGCATCGGCTGGGCGAGCGGAGACCGGACGGCGGGTGCCGCGGGTGCCACGACAGGCTCCGGCGCATGGAGCGGCAGGTCCGCTTCGGGCTCGCTCACTGCTGCACGGCGGCGGCGCATGAAGGCGGCCGCGCCCAAACCCAGCAACAAGAGCGCGCCCGCGCCAAGCGCGGCGGGAAGCGTCCAATCGGTCGTGACGGCGCTTTCTTCCGCCACGCGATCGGTGGCAGCGGGGGGCACTACAGCAGGAGCCGGTTCGGCTGCGCTTACGCTGCGGACAGGTACAGTGGTGGCGGGCGCAGGCGCAGGCGGTGTCGCGCGCTGCTCGGCCACGGGAGCAGCGGCGGGCGTTTGAACCGGCGTGGCGCGGCTGACCCGGCTTTCACGCGTAGCGGCTGGGGCTGGAGCGCTCTCGGCCGCTTCCTGTTCGGCAGCGGCGCGGGCCGCGGCGATTCGCTCCTCGACCGGAGCGGTCGGCTGCACCATCGGCTGGGCCTCCGCCGGGGCGGGCACGGGCGCGACCGGGGGCGGCACGATCACCGCCGCTGGCGGAGGCGCAACTGGAGCAGGCGCTTCCTGCGCAAAGGCATAAGTGGAACCAAGGGCCAGAACAGCGGCAATCGCGGAGCCAGCGGGGCGAATTTTCTGAATATATCCTCTCATAGTGCAAGAAGAACTCTCATCCCGATCAATTTAGCACATGAGAACCTTCAGATTTTGGACCAGATGATCCTTTAGGCCGGTGAACCGTTCTTCATTAAGTCGATGTGAACAGATATTCATCGTGAACCCATAGAAAAGGCGCGATCTATTCCTTGCCATCATCGCCAGAGTCCTGGGGATCACGCTTGCTCTGTTCAAGCTGATTGGATTGGCGCTTTGCCTCGCGCTGCTCAAGCTCGCGCTCGCTTTTGGTGCGGCCGAACTTGGCGCGGTTCGCCTGCGCCGTGCGTTCCTTTTCGGCGCGGGCTTTTGCCTTGCGAGCCTGCCGCAGATTGATGACCTCGCCCATCCTGCCTCCTTAAAGCCGATGCGCCGCCTTCCATGGAAACAAGCGAATCAGATAATTGGACCGAGGTAACCGGAGCCTGACCCTTCCGCCAGATGGTGATCCGCAAGCGCCTCGCCGCTATCGCTGGCCGCGCGGCACAAAGCGGTCTAAGAGCGCCCTCGCCCATGTCCTCGCCCCCATCCCGTTCTGCGCCCTCCTCCGAACCGATGGCGCTTTATGTGCATTGGCCATTTTGCGTTTCGAAATGTCCCTATTGCGACTTTAACAGCCATGTCCGGGCGGAGATCGATAACGCTGCCTGGCGCGATGCGCTGCTGGGCGACCTCGCCCATGAGGCAGCGCTGAACGAAGGGCGGGCTCTGGGGTCCATCTTCTTTGGCGGAGGGACGCCTTCGCTAATGCCGCCCGCGATCGTGAGCGCGCTGATCGATGCGGCGGCGCGCCGCTGGACGCTGGCGCCCGGAATAGAGATCACGCTGGAGGCGAACCCCAGTTCGGTGGAGGCGGCGCGTTTCGCAGACCTTGCCGCCGCAGGCGTGAACCGCGTGTCGCTGGGGCTGCAATCGCTGGAGGACGAGGCGCTGCATTTCCTGGGCCGCGCGCATGACGTGAGGGAGGGGTTGGCGGCGCTGGACGTAGCGCAATCCGTGTTCGATCGCGTCAATTTCGACCTCATCTATGCGCGGCCGGGACAGAGCGAGACGGATTGGGAAGCGGAACTGGCGCGCGGCCTGTCTCTGGGCACCGGGCACCTGTCGCTCTACCAGCTCACGATTGAGCCGGGGACGCGATTTGCAACGCTGGCGGCGCAGGGCAAGCTGACGCCCGCCGATCCCGACCATGGTGCGACGCTCTATGAGATGACGCAGGCGATGACGCAGGCTGCGGGCCTTCCCGCCTATGAGATCAGCAATCATGCGCGGCCGGGCGAGGAGAGCCGCCATAACCTCACTTATTGGCGCTATGGCGATTATGCGGGCATCGGCCCCGGTGCGCATGGCAGGCGGGCGGGCATGGCGACGCTGCGGCACAGGAAACCGGAAAACTGGATCAGCGCGGTGAGCCGCAACGGCCATGGGTTGCAGAGCGAAGAGGTGCTGGACGCCACCAGCAAGGGGCGCGAGGCGCTGCTGATGGGCCTGCGCCTCGCCGAAGGGGTCGATCTCGACCGGATCGCGCGGCTGGCGGAACGGCAGGTCGAACAGTTGGTGGATGAAGGCGCGATCGCCCGGCTGGCGGCGCTGGGCCTGCTCCGCCGGGAAGGCCCCCGGCTGCGCGTGACGCCTGCCGGGATGCTGTTGCTGGATGCGATCCTGCCCGAAATCGTCACAGTCTGACGATCGCGGGCGAGAGAATCAGTTGGCGGAGGCGACGCCGCCTTCGGACAGAAGCTGCTGAAGCTCGCCAGCCTCATACATTTCCATCATGATGTCGCTGCCGCCGACAAATTCACCCTTCACATAAAGCTGGGGGATGGTCGGCCAGTCGGAAAAGCTCTTGATCCCCTGACGGATCAGTTGGTCCTGGAGAACGTCGACGGTTTCATAGGCGACGCCCAGATGATCGAGGATGGCGATGGCGCGGCTGGAAAAGCCGCATTGCGGGAACAGGGGCGTTCCCTTCATGAACAGCACCACATCATTGCTGTTCACGATGTCGGCGATCCGCTGGTGGACGGCGTCGGTCATGGGTCGATCCATTCTTGTCACGCGCCGGTCCAGCCGGACGCTCATGAAAATATAGGGCGTTAGTTGGGAACGGCCGTAGTCAGTTGCAAGGCGTGGAGCACGCCCCCCATCCGCCCGCCCAGCGCCGCATAGACGGCGCGCTGCTGGGCAACGCGGCTCATGCCCCGGAAGCTTTCCGCCACGACGCGCGCCGCATAATGATCGCCGTCACCGGCAAGGTCGGTGATTTCGACCTCCGCATCCGGGATGGCGGCCCGGATCATGTCGGCGATTTCGTCAGCGGCCATCGGCATGGCGGAAGGCTCCTGCTGCTTTACTGCGCTTCGATGAACTGGCGGCGGGCGGCGACCTGCTTTTCCTCAAGCGCGGCGCGCACGTCCGCTTCGACGATGTCGAGCCCGGCCTGGGTCATGTCGCCCAGCAGCTTGCGGATCACGTCCTCGTCGCCCGCTTCCTCGAAATCGGCCTGCACCACCGCCTTGGCATAGGCGTCGGTTTCTTCCGGCGTCAGCCCCATTTTGGCGGCGGCCCATTCGCCCAGCAGCCGGTTGCGCCGCGCCTGGATGCGGAACTGCATCTCCTGATCATGGGCGAACATGTTTTCAAAGGCTTTTTCACGGTCATCGAAAGTCGTCATGCTGTGCCCTGCAAGAATGAGGATAAACTAAAGAGCGAAATAGGAAGCTCGCGACGCTTAGGCAACGGCGGGAACGAGCCAGGGCCGTTCCCCGGCCGCCCTGGCTTCATAGGCGCCGATCGTGTCCGCCTGACCCAAGGTGAGGCCGATTTCGTCCAGCCCGCCCAGCAGGCAATGCTTGCGGAAGGGATCGATTTCGAACTGAAAACGATCCTGAAACTGCGTCGTCACCGTCTGCTGCTCCAGATCGACATGGATGGGGTCGGTCTGCGCCACCTCCATCAGCCGGTCGATCGCTTCCTGCGGCAGGACCACGGTCAGGATGCCGTTCTTGAAGGCGTTGCCGGAGAAAATGTCCGAAAAGCTGGGCGCGATCACGACCTTGATGCCCATGTCAGCCAGCGCCCAGGCGGCATGTTCGCGGCTGGACCCGCAACCGAAATTATCGCCCGCGATCAGGATCGGGCTGCCTGCATATTCCGGGTCGTCGAACACATTGCCCGGTTCCTTGCGCAGCACCTCGAACGCGCCCTTGCCAAGGCCGGAGCGCGAGATGGTCTTGAGCCAATGCGCGGGGATGACGATGTCGGTGTCGACATTCTTCATCCCGAACGGATAGGCGCGGCCTTCAACGACAGTCAGCTTGTCCATCAGTGCGCCTGCCCCGCCTGCTGGTCCGCCCGGTCTTCCGCCCGTCCCAGGCTTGCGGCCATGGCGGCGCTGGCCAGCGCGCCCAGCGCCAGCAGCCAGAATACCTTCTTCATGCGACCACCTCTCCCCTCTTTTCTTCCAGCAGTTCCCGCACGTCGGTCAGATGGCCGGTGATGGCGGCGGCGGCGGCCATCGCGGGCGAGACGAGATGCGTCCGCGATCCGGGCCCCTGCCGCCCCATGAAGTTGCGATTGCTGGTCGAGGCGCAGCGTTCGCCCGCGGGCACCTTGTCCGGGTTCATGCCAAGGCATGCGGAGCAGCCCGGCTCGCGCCATTCGAACCCGGCCTCGGTAAAGACGCGGTCCAGCCCTTCGGCCTCCGCCTGCTGCTTGACCAGTCCCGATCCGGGAACGACCAGCGCCTGCTTGATGCCGCTGGCGATATGCTTGCCCTTGAGCAGGGCGGCGGCGGCGCGCAGATCCTCGATCCGGCTGTTGGTGCAACTGCCGATGAAGATATGCTCGACCGTCACATCCTCCATCCGCTGCCCGGCGGTGAGGCCCATATAGTCGAGCGACTTCTGCGCGGCGGCCCGCTTGGACGCGTCGGCGAAGCTTTCCGGGTCAGGCACGACGCCGGTGACCGGCACCACATCTTCGGGGCTGGTGCCCCAGGTGACGTTGGGCACGATATCGGCCGCGTCGATGACGATGCTCTTGTCGAAGACGGCGCCCTCATCGGTGTGCAGCGTCTTCCAATAGGCGACGGCAGCATCCCATGCAGCGCCCTTGGGAGCGAGCGGACGGCCCTTGAGATAGGAGAAGGTCTTTTCATCCGGCGCGAACAGGCCAGAGCGCGCGCCCGCCTCGATCGACATATTCGCGACGGTCAGCCGCCCCTCGATCGACATATCGCGGAAAACGGAGCCGCGATATTCCATGACATAGCCGGTGCCCCCCGCCGTGCCGATGCGGCCGCAGATGGCGAGCGCCACATCCTTGGGCGTGACGCCGAAGCCCAGTTCGCCTTCGACCACGACTTCCATCGTCTTCGACTGTTTCAGCAGCAGCGTCTGGGTGGCGAGCACATGCTCCACCTCCGACGTGCCGATGCCGAAGGCCAGCGCGCCCAGCGCGCCATGCGAACTGGTGTGGCTGTCGCCGCAGACCAGCGTGGTGCCGGGCAGGGTAAAGCCCTGTTCGGGACCGACGACATGGACGATGCCCTGTTCCAGGTCCGCGTCGCCGATGAGGCGCACGCCGAATTCAGGCGCGTTCCTTTCCAGCGCCGCAAGCTGCTGCGCGCTTTCGGGATCGGCGATCGGGATACGATTGCCCTGCGCATCGCGGCGCGGCGTCGTGGGCAAATTATGATCCGGCACCGCCAGCGTCAGGTCGGGGCGGCGCACCTTGCGCCCGGCAAGGCGAAGGCCTTCGAACGCCTGGGGACTCGTCACCTCGTGAACGAGGTGGCGATCGATATAGATGAGGCAGGTTCCATCCGGGCGGCGTTCAACGACATGCGCGTCCCAGATCTTTTCATACAGCGTGCGGGGCTTGACCATAACAACATCCCCCTAGACCCAGAGCGGGCCGGGCGGAAGAGGCAATATTGCTGTGACGGCTGCCCCTGCGCGTCATAGCAGCCAGAAGCCCGCCGCCCCGAATAGCGGCAGCGGGCTTCTGTCACCGGCAAGGGGGCAATCAGCGCAGGCGGCCGAGCCGATGATAGAGATTGGCGAACTTCACCGATTCCGGCGTATCCTTCACCTTCTGCATATAATCGGCCACCGCCGCCTTGAGCAGCGAGAAATCCTCGGTCGAGAAGACCGCGCGCGTCCGTGCAGGTTCAGTCATTTCGTCCTCCTTCTTTCGTGCTTCATGCCGCGAACTGGTTCATGGTGTTGTGCGCGCCGCCGGCCTTGAGCGCCGCTTCGCCAGCGAAATATTCCTTATGGTCATCGCCAAGGTCGCTGCCCGCCATATTCTGATGCTTCACGCAGGCGACGCCCTGGCGGATTTCCTTGCGCTGGACGCCTTCGACATAGCCCAGCATCCCCGCCTCGCCGAAATATTCGCGGGCGAGATTGTCCGTGCTGAGCGCCGCCGTGTGGTAGGTCGGCAGGGTGATGAGGTGATGGAAGATGCCAGCGCGCGCTGACGCGTCCCGTTGGAAGGTACGGATCTTCTCATCGGCTTCCCGCCCCAGGTCGGTCGCGTCATAATCCGCGCTCATCAGCTTCGCGCGATCATAGGCGCTGACGTCCCGGCCCTCCGCCTGCCAGCGGTCGAAAACCTGCTGACGGAAATTCAGCGTCCAGTTGAAGCTGGGCGAATTATTATAGACCAGCTTGGCGTCGGGGATGACCGCGCGGATGCGGTCCACCATGCCGGCGATCTGGTCGATATGCGGTTTTTCCGTTTCGATCCACAGCAGGTCGGCCCCATTTTGCAGCGAGGCGATGCAGTCCAGGACAACCCGGTCCTCGCCAGTGCCGCTGCGGAACTGGTAGAGGTTGGACGGCAGGCGTTTGGGGCGGAACAGCTTGCCGCCGCGCGCCAGCACGACATCGCCGCGCAGGCTGGAAAGGTCGGTCACCTCCTCGACATCGAGGAAGCTGTTATACTGGTCGCCCAGATCACCTTCCTCGCGGCTGTAGGCGATCTGCTTGGTGAGCCCAGCGCCCAGCGAATCGGTGCGCGCGACGATGATGCCGTCATCGACCCCAAGCTCAAGGAAGGCGTAGCGGACCGCGCGGATCTTCGCCAGGAAATCCTCGTGCGGGACGGTGACCTTGCCGTCCTGATGGCCGCACTGCTTTTCGTCCGAGACCTGATTTTCGATCTGGATGCAGCAGGCGCCCGCCTCGATGAACTTCTTCGCGAGCAGATAGGTCGCCTCCGCATTGCCGAAGCCTGCGTCTATGTCAGCGATGATGGGCACGATGTGCGTTTCATACTGGTCGATCGCATTGGCAAGGCGCTGGACCTCGACGTCGTTGCCGTCCTCCCGCGCCTTGTCGAGATCGCGGAACATCATGCCCAGTTCGCGGGCGTCGGCCTGACGCAGGAAGGTGTAAAGCTCCTCGATCAGCGCGGGCACGCTGGTCTTTTCATGCATCGACTGGTCGGGCAGCGGCCCAAATTCGCTGCGCAGCGCCGCGACCATCCAGCCCGACAAATAGAGATATCTGCCCTTCGTCGTGCCGAAATGCTTCTTGATGCTGATCATCTTCTGCTGGCCGATGAAGCCGTGCCAGCAGCCCAGCGACTGGGTGTAGTTGGCGGGATCGGCATCATAGGCCGCCATGTCGCGGCGCATGATAGCGGCGGTATAGCGCGCGATGTCGAGCCCGGTGCGGAAGCGGTTTTGCAGGCGCATGCGCGCGACCGGCTCGGCGGCGACGCCCTGCCAATGCGCCTGTCCGCCGATGATGCCGTCCGCCTTCGCGATTTCCTGTATGTAGGTCATGGTCCCTCATTCCCTGATTGGATGGAATGGGCGTAACGCCTCCTTTCCCGCGCCGTCAGGGTGCGCGAGGTTCAGTTGTGGAACTTTACAAACATCTTGTGTAAAGTTGTACAGCTTTGCACAGGAACGGTGGGACATGGCCAAGGACAGACCCGTTTACATGGGACCGCGCCTGCGGAGGCTGCGGCGCGAACTGGGGCTGACCCAGGCGGACATGGCGGCCGACCTGGAAATATCCGCTTCCTATGTCGCGTTGCTGGAGCGAAACCAGCGGCCTCTGACCGCCGACATGCTGCTGCGGCTGGCGCGCACCTATCGCATGGACATGAGCGAACTGGCAGGGGATGGTGGTGCCGAGCAGACGGCGCGGCTGCAAGCGGCGCTGAAGGAGCCGATGTTCGCCGATATCGACCTGCCCGCGCTGGCGATGCAGGATGTAGCGGTCAACTATCCCGGCTTTGCCGAAGCGCTGCTGCGGCTGCACACCGCCTATCGCGAGGAGCAGCTGACGCTGGCGGATCGCGGCGGCGTGGCGAGCGGCGATGCGGCCGCGCCCGATCCGGTGGCCGAAGCGCGGCGCTTCATCGCGGCGCGGCGAAACAGCTTCCCGCTGCTGGACGATGCGGGCGAGAGGCTGGCGGCGGAGATCGCCCAGGCCGGGGGCACGGCCCAATGGCTCAAGACAAGGCATGGGCTGCGGGTCAGGCGGCTGCCTTCGGACGTGATGGCGGGATCGATGCGCCGCCTGGACCGGCATCGCGACGCGGTGCTGATCGACGACACGCTGGACGAGGCAAGCAGCAACTTTCAACTGGCGCAGCAGGTCGCCTATCTGGAGATGCGGGGCGAGATCGATGCACTGTTGAAAGAGGGGCAGTTCGTCAGCGATGGCGGGCGGCGGCTCACGCGGCGCGCGCTGGCGAGCTATGGCGCGGCGGCCATCCTTATGCCCTATGCCGCCTTCGCCAAGGCGGTGGAGGCGCGGCGCTATGATGTGGAAGCGCTGGCGCGGCAGTTCGGCGCGAGTTTCGAGCAGGTGGCGCACCGCCTGACCAGCCTGCAAAAACCGGGGCAGGAGCGCGTGCCCTTCTTCTTCCTGAGGGTCGATCCGGCGGGCAATATCAGCAAGCTGCTGGACGGCGCGGGTTTTCCCTTCGCGCGGCATGGCGGTTCATGCCCCCTCTGGTCGGTGCACCAACTGTTCGGCCGCCCGCGCGAGGTGGTGACGCAATGGCTGGAACTGCCCGACGGCCAGCGCTTCTTTTCGATCGCGCGCACGGTGAGCGCAGGCGGCGGCGGATGGGGCATGCCGCGCGTCGAACGGGCGGTGGCGCTGCTGTGCGCTGCCGAACATGCGCACCGCCTGATCTATGCGCAGGGCCTGCCGCCGTCCGAGCCCACGCCGGTGGGCGTGACATGCCGCCTGTGCCACCGCAGCCGGTGCCTTGCCCGATCCGCGCCGCCCATCGGGCGCGACCTGCTGCCGGAAGATTTCCGCCGCGGCCATGCGCCCTTCGGTTTTTCGGACGGATAAGATCGATGCATTTTTTGCGCCGTGAGCCCCTTCCAAAGGCAGGGGAACATCGCTGATTCCGGCGGGAAAAGGGTAGCCTTGGAACGTGACACCCACATTTCAAGACTGGTGCAAGATTATCACAGCCTTTTGTGCAAATGCGGCAAGACATTGTTTCTTCGTCTTTACTGGATGCGGGGAACGTCTCTAAACCGCGCCCGTTCGTGGGAAAACGAACTCAGGAGGAGAACCCACCATGAAAAAGCTCATCGCTTCCGCGCTGCTGCTCGCCAGCGTCACCGCCCCTGCCATGGCGCAGGACGCCGTCCCCTTTTCGGGCCCCTATATCGGTGGCGTCGTTGGTCTCGACCATTTCGACTTCAACGCCGACAACCATGACAGCGGCCTGCTCTATGGCGGCGTGATCGGTTATGACATCAACGTCAACGGCGCCGTGTTCGGCCTCGAAGGCGAATATTCCGACTCCGACGTGAAGGAAGGCCTCGCCCGCACGGACCGCGACCTGTACGCAGGCGTGCGCGTCGGCGGCGAAGTCGTCCCCAACGTGCTGCTGTACGCCAAGGGCGGCTACACCAACGCGCGTCTGGAAAGCCGCGTGGATGACGACAGCGTCAAGCTGGACGGCTACCGTCTGGGCGCAGGCGTGGAAACCACCATCCAGGGCTTCATCGCCCGCGCCGAATATCGCTATTCGAGCTATGAGCGCGTGGCCGGCACCAAGCCGGAGCGCCACCAGGCTGCCCTGATCCTGGGCTACCGCTTCTGATCGGAAGCCTGGCGCTTTGAAAAAGGAAGGGGCGTCCTCACCGGCGCCCCTTTTTTTTGTGCGTGGATCAGTCGCCGATCAGGTCGAGATAGGCGATCACGTCATTGTCGGTGGCGAGGAACAGGCCGTCCTGCACATCCTCCGGCTGTTGAGCGGCGATGCGCATCGCCTCGTCGAGAGAGCCGTAGAATAATGTGGTGGCAGCGCCGCCTTCCTGAGCGTCGCTGAGATGATAGAGGCGGACGGTCGCTGATCCGTAAGTGGTGCGCATAAGCAGGGTTATAGCATGGCGCTTTGCATTGGCACTGCCTTGGATTGCCCAGATTGTACATTCACAGCCAGGCATTGCGCCGGATGCTCTATTTCAGAGGGGGGCCTTCGACTGCCTGCTTTCAGCAGGCGCTGAGGGCGGGCTTCAGCAGGCTCAGCCCGAACGGGGAGATGCGGCGCCGGTTTACGGCGTGATCTGAAAAAGACGGATCAACATTTAAGCAGGGCAGGTAATCCGTCCGAACAGGCCGGTCCGGCTGGGCGGCCGGACGTCCTTTTAGCGCCGATCCGAAACCTTGATGCCGCTGGCCAGCTTATTGGGGCCGATCCGCACCGCATCATCGGTGAAGTTCGCGACGAAGCTGCTGTTGCGTTCCAGCCCCGGCACGAAGGAGGCGCTGTTGTTCAGGATCGACAGGCCTGTGCTGTCATTCTCCCGCCCTTCCGGCGCGACGGTGATGAAGGCGCTGTGATTATCCTTGTCCTTACCCTGCACCATTTCATTGCGGCTGATCTCTCCGCTCGCGCCGTTGGACAGGTCGATCATATAGTTGGTGAGGTGGCCGCCGCTGTCGTCGAAGCTGTTGTCGGTGATGGTGACGCGGGGCGTGCGGGTTTTCAGATAATGGCCGCCATCGCCCTGGTCGAAGCGCGATCGCGTCACCTTCAGGCTGCCATAGCGGCCGATATAGACGCCGTGGGCGCAGTCCAGGTCGCGGTCGCACCGGCCAAGATGGCGGAAGGTCGAACGGTCGATGGTGACGCTGGCCTGCGGGCCGTCGCCGCTCAATATGCCTTGCTCACTGTTGCGGAACAGGCTGTTGGTGACGGTGAGATTGCCGTTTTCCAGCCGGATGCCAGCGCCATTGCCATCGGGCACGCGCAGATTCTGGAAGACGATGCCGTCGACGACGCTGGCCCGGCCGCGCAGGACGAGCGCCGCCTTGCCCTCGCATGGTACGCCGTCGAGGATCACGGTCCCGGGCGTCCGCGCGCGGAAGGTGACTTCGCCCGCTTCCTGCACGGCGCACTGGGCGTAGGTGCCGGGCGCGATCAGCACGGTTCCCCTGCCCCCGCCGATCGCCGCGACCGCTTCCCCAAGCGAGGCATAGCCCCTGCCGCTTTCCTCGATAGTGAAGGGCGTAGGCCTGCCTTGCGCAAGAGCGGTGGCGCCAGCGGCGGCGAAGACGAGCAGGGTCGTGGAGAGGATACGCATGAGGGACGGCATAGGCCCCTGAACTGGCCTGGCCAATGCAGACTTATGGTTAACAAAATCCTGTTCCGCGATGGGACAGCTTTGGGCGTGATGATGAAAATGGCGGCGGGCGGCTTTACCGCGCCGCACCGGGTTGGCGGCGGCGCGCGGGCGGGTTACTCCTACGGCGCGTCATGACCCTGCCTGCATCCCTGCCCCGTCCGATCCTGACCTGCCTGGCCGCTGGCGCCGCGGCGGCCGGAGCGGCGATGCTGGGTTCCTGTTCGGAAAAGGCGAGCGGGCCGGTGGCCGTCAGCGTAATCGGCACGCCAGCGGAACTGGCCAAGCCGCTGAACCATTTGCCCGCGCCCGCGGCGAAGCTGATGCTGGAGGCCACGGCGCAAGGACTGGTGGCGTTCGACGCCAGCGGTGACATCTTGCCCGCGCTGGCGCAGCGCTGGATCGTGGAGGATGACGGCCGCAGCTACATCTTCCGCCTGCGCCGCGCGCTATGGGCCAATGGCGACAAGGTGACCGCCAGCGACGTCGCACGGCTGTTGACGGCGCGGATCGATGCGCTGCGGCGGCTGGACCCCGAAGGGCCGCTGGACGTGGTGGAAGCGGTAGTGCCGATGACCGGCGAGGTGATCGAGATCAGGCTGGGAGCACCCCGCCCCTTCCTGCTGCAAATGCTGGCGCAGCCGCAAATGGCGATACTGTCGCGCGACGGGGGCACCGGCCCCTATCGTTCAAAACGCTGGGGCAAGGCGCTGCTGCTGACCCCGATCGAGCCCGAATCCGGCGACGAGGATGAAGAAGGCGCGCCTGCGCCGTGGCGCACGCGCATCCTGCGGGCGGAGCGGGCGGCGATGGCCGTCATCCGCTTTCGCCAGGGCGCGGCGGACATGGTGCTGGGCGGCCGCTTCACCGACCTGCCGCTGCTGGTGCCAGCGGGCATCGACCGCGACGCCGTGCGGGTAGATCCGGTGCAGGGGCTGATGGGGCTGGCCGTGACGGGCAAGGGCAAGCTGTTGGACGATGACGATGTGCGGCTGGCGATCAACATGGCGATCGACCGCAGCCAGTTGCCCAAGCTGTTCCCGCTGGGCGGATGGGCGGTGACGGAGCAGATCGTGCCAGCCCAGATCGACCTGCCCGCTCCACCTGCGCGGCCTGCCTGGGCGGGGCTGCCGCTGGAGGAGCGGCGGGCACGGGCGGGGGCTGCCGTCGCCCGCTGGCGCGGCGAAAATGGCGATCCGCCCGTGCTGAAAATAGCCCTGCCCAAGGGACCGGGCGCGACCACCCTGTTCGCGCTGCTGCGCCATGATCTGGGGCTGATCGGGCTGGCGGCGGAGCGGGTGGAGTTGAAGGACGAGGCCGACCTGCGGCTGGTGGACGAAGTCGCCGCTTATGACAGCGCGCTCTGGTATCTTGGCCGCATTGGCTGCGCGCGCAAGGTGCATTGCTCCGCGCAGGCCGACGCGCAGTTGCAAGCGGCCAGCCTGGCGACGAGCGCGGCGGAGCGGATGGCGCGGGTGGCGCAGGCCGAAGCGCTGATGCAGGCGCATAACGGCTATATCGCGCTCGGCGCGCCAGTACGCTGGTCGCTGGTGGCGCGCCGCCTGACGGGCTTCACCCCTTCCCCCCGCGCGCGGCACCCATTGAACCACCTGTTCCCCAGCCCCAATTAGGGTTCAGGAGGAACGGGCATGGCTTTGTCGCAAGATCAGTTCGACCGGATGGTGCGCGACCTTCCCGGCTTTGGCCGCGACGCCGCATCCGTGCGGCGGCGGATCGAGGCTATGGAAGCGATGCTGGAGGGCCTGTTCGTCATCCCCGGCACCAACCGGCGCGTGGGGCTGGACAGTCTGGTGGGCCTGATCCCCGTTGTGGGCGATGTGGCGACCGCCGCGATGGGCGCATGGATCGTGTGGGAAGCGCGCAATCTGGGCATGCCCAAATGGCAATTGGCGCGCATGGCGGCTAATGTCGGCTTCGACACTGTGGTGGGCGCCATTCCCTTCGCTGGCGATGTGTTCGACTTTCTGTTCAAGTCCAACACGAAGAATTTGCGGATCATCCGCAGGCATCTGGACAAGCATCATCCCTCCACCGTGACGATCGAGGGTTGAGGTCCGTTGTCAGTCCGCCGGAACCCTGGCGTTCGGATCAAGGTCCAGCTTCAGGGACGGGCGCGGCGCGGGCGCGGCGCGGCTTCTGACTGGCAGGATGTTGGGGCCGGGCTGAATGCGCAGCCTTGCGCCTGCGGGCGCGCCGCGCTGATGGACGGGGCAGCGGGCATATTCCATCGCCCGGTCCATGCAGAGCCACACTTCGCTGAGCCAATCGCCGCGCGTGGTCCTGACGCGGATCATGTCAGCTTTCAACCCCTTGTTCGCGCGGGCGAATTCAGCGGCGAACTGGCCCACGGTCAAACTCTTGCGCCGGGCGAGCAGCGTCATGTTCGGATAGCGTATCGCGTCGTGGAAGGCGCGGGCGAGGTTGAAATATAGTTCTGGCCGCGTCGTCATGCAGGTGCCGTGCTTGGCCCATTCATGCTGGAGCAGCTGGGCGGAAGGCGTGGTGCACAGATTCTGGCGGATGATCTGGCGGGGCAGGAGATCGGCAGGTCGGCAATATTGCGGCCACTCCCTCCCCTTACCCTCCGGCCAGAGACCATGCAGGACGAAGCCGAACCTGCCGTTACGGCCGCTGCATTGGAAGGCGCTGTCAGCCCCGCGCGCCGTGGCGCAATATTGCGGCGACCAGCTGAGCGCGAGGGTATAGCCCGCGGCCGGGATCAGGCGGCGCGGCTCGCCCGCTGGCGGTGGTTCGGGCCGGGGGCGCGGCACCTGCTGCGGGATGGAGCAATAGGCCGCCTGCGCCAGCGCGGGGACCGGCATTGCGAGCAGCAGCAGGGCCAGCAGGCTCTTAGGCAAAGTCCAGGCCGATGTCGGCGGCAGGGGCCGACTGGGTGAGGCGGCCGACGCTGATATAGGTGACGCCGGTTTCCGCCTTGGCACGGATGGTCTGGAGCGTGACGCCGCCTGACGCTTCGGTCGGCACGCGTCCGCCGACCAGCGTGACCGCGCCGCGCAGGGTGGGCGCGTCCATATTGTCGAGCAGCAGGTGCGTGGCCCCGGCCGCCAGCGCCGGTTCGATCTGGTCGACCCGATCGACCTCCACGATGATGCGTTCGATCCCGGCGGCGGCGGCGCGGCGAACGGCTTCCCCGACGGAGCCCGCGACCGCGACATGATTGTCCTTGATCATCGCCGCATCCCACAAGCCCATGCGGTGATTGGTCGCGCCGCCCTGACGCGTGGCATATTTTTCCAGCACGCGAAGGCCGGGGATCGTCTTGCGCGTGTCGAGCAAGGTCGCGCCCGTGCCCAGGATTGCGTCGGCATAGGCGCGGGTCATGGTGGCGATGCCGGTCAGGTGCTGGACGGTGTTGAGGGCCGAACGCTCCGCAGTCAGCATGGCGCGGGCCTTGCCACGGATGCGCATGATGTCGGTGCCAGCGGGCACGCGGTCGCCATCCTGACGCAGCAGCTCGATCTCCACCTGCGGGTCGAGCGCGCGGAAGAAGGCGGCGGCAATCGGCAGGCCCGCCAGAGTCACCGCGTCGCGGCTGTCCATCACGCCGTCGAAGACCGCGTCGGCGGGGATCACCGCCTCGCTGGTGACGTCGCGGCCATCAGGCCCCAGATCCTCGGCAAGGGTAGAGGCGACGAAGGCGTCGAGGTCGAAGCCGGGGAGGGAGAAGGTCATGGCGCTTCCTGAAACTTGCCGTTCCCGCAAGGCGGGAGCCCGGCTGGAATGGCTGAACTGGGCTCCTGCCTTCGCAGGAGCATGCGGCTCAACGGTTGCCCACGTCGCCCTTGCCGACGGTGCCGCTGGCGAGTTCCAGCATGCGGTCGAGGCTTTTCCTGGCGGCGAGGCGCAGATCCTCGTCCATCTCGATCCGGGGCTGGAGGTCGCGGAGCGCCAGATAGAGCTTCTCCATCGTGTTGAGCGCCATATAGGGGCAGACATTGCAGTTGCAGTTGCCATCCGCGCCCGGCGCGCCGATGAAATTCTTTTCCGGCACCGCCTTGCGCATCTGGTGGATGATGTGCGGTTCGGTCGCGACGATCAGCGTGTCGCCGGGCATCGTCTTGGCATATTGCAGGATGCCGCTGGTCGATCCCACATAGTCCGCATGGTCGACGATATAGGGCGGGCATTCGGGATGCGCGGCGATCGGCGCATCGGGATGCTGCGCCTTGAGCTTGAGCAATTCGGTCTCGCTGAACGCTTCATGCACGATGCAGACGCCCGGCCACAGCAGCATGTCGCGGTTGAACTTGCGCTTGAGATAGCCGCCCAGATGCTTGTCGGGGCCGAAGATGATCTTCTGTTCGCGCGGGATCTGGCTCAGAATCGTTTCGGCGGACGAGCTGGTGACGATGATGTCGCTGAGCGCCTTCACCTCGGCCGAACAGTTGATGTAGCTGAGCGCGATATGGTCGGGATGGGCTTCGCGGAACGCCTTGAACTGGGCGGGCGGGCAACTGTCCTCCAGGCTGCATCCGGCGTCCATGTCAGGCAGCACCACGATCTTTTCGGGGCTGAGGATTTTCGCCGTTTCCGCCATGAAGCGGACGCCGCAGAAGGCGATGACATCCGCATCCGTTTCCGCCGCCTTGCGCGAGAGTTCCAGGCTGTCGCCCACGAAATCGGACAGGTCCTGGATTTCGGGCTTCTGATAATAATGGCCAAGAATGACGGCGTTGCGTTCCTTGCGCAGCCGGTCGATCTCTGCGCGCAGATCAGTCCCCTGCGGGATTCCGGTGATGGCGTTCATGTCCCTAACTCCTCGGTCCCATTCAGGGCTTGCGGCGCGCCCTAACGCTCCTGCCGCTTATTGGCCAGTACCTCGTTGATCGGCGTGGTGACGTCCCACTGCTCGCGATTGCCGTTCTTGCGTTCGGGCGGGAAGGTGACGAGCACGCGCGCCCCATCATAACCCATGGCGCTAAGCGGCGCATCCATCAGCCTGGCTATCGCCGCGCGGCCATATTCGCGCGCTTGCGCCATGCGCTCAGGCGACCGCGCCGAAGCCTGGGCGCGCACCTCTGCATGAGCCGACGCCTGACGGCTCAGCGCCTCGCCCGCCTCCCGCGTCACAAACAGGCCGCTGGTGCGCACCAGCGTGCGGCGCGCTTCATCCAGATTGGGTTTGCCCGGCTTCACATCAGGCGCGTTGACGATCAGCGTGCGGTTGCCTTCGTCCCATTCCAGATCGCTTGCGGACAGCCCCGACAGGTCGACAAAATAATCGACCGAATAGGGCATCTTCACCACCTGGTCGGATTTCAGCCAGCCAAAACCGCGCACGTCGCGCGCTGTGCTCTGGATCGTGCCGTTCAGTTGCGACACGCGCAGGCTCGCTGCGCCGGAAATCTTTTCCGCAATGATCCTTGTCACCGCTGATCCATCATCCTCGACGCTGACCACATAGTCGCGATTATAACGCTGCCACCCCACCAGCATCGCCCCGCCCAGCAGCAGGATCAGCAGCGCGGCAGCGGCCGGACCGGCATAGCGTTTCAGGCTGTCCGCCACAGCCCATCCCCAGCGGACGCGGCAAGCCCGCGCCCGTCCAGATCGATCAAATGCGCCAGCACGGATCGCCCGGCGGCGGAATGAAGCCG
Organism: Sphingobium sp. DC-2; assembly: GCF_000722555.1. NCBI lineage: Bacteria > Pseudomonadati > Pseudomonadota > Alphaproteobacteria > Sphingomonadales > Sphingobiaceae > Sphingobium > Sphingobium sp. DC-2. The sequence continues at coordinate 157,317 of NZ_JNAC01000057.1, forward strand.
CGGGTCGATGCCCTTGTACATCTCCGCCACCATGTCCGGGATCGTGCTGGCCCCGTTGCGCTCCAGAAAGCGCATTATCTGCCCTTCGCGCTGCTTGCGATGGCCCATCATGCCGCGCACCAGACGGCGCGGATTTTCGACCGGATCGCCATGGGCGGGATAGTAGATCGCGTCGTCGCGGTCGAGCAGGCGCTGCATCGAGCGCATATAGTCAGCCATGTCACCATCGGGCGGCGAGATGACGCTGGTGGACCAGCCCATCACATGGTCGCCGGTGAACAGGGCATTCTCCTCCGCCAGAGCGAAACAGAGATGATTGGACGTATGGCCGGGCGTCGCCAGCGCTTCCAGCGTCCAGCCTTCGCCCCTCACCTGCTCGCCATCGGCGAGGACACGGTCGGGACGGTAGGTAGGGTCGAAGGCGGCGTCGGCGCGCGGGCCGTCATCGTCCAGAACCAGGGGCGCGCAGCCAGTGACACGCGCGCCGGTCTGCGCCGAAAGCGGCCGGGCCGCCGGGCTGTGATCACGATGGGTATGGGTGCACAGGATCGCGCGGACAGGGCGGCCCCCGATTGCGGCGAGCAGCGCGTCGAGATGGTCCGCATCGTCCGGGCCGGGATCGATGACGGCGAGATCGCTGGTGCCCACCAGATAGGTCTGCGTTCCCGTATAGGTGAAGGGCGACGGATTGGGCGCGAGGACGCGGCCGATGCGCGGAGACATCTGGAGTAGCGTGCCGGTGGGCATTCCGGCAGGATCGGGAGCAGTTGCCATGCGCTCCATGTGCCCATCTGACCGGGATTTTCAAGGCCCGGAAGCATCGGGGATTCCGTTTGGGGCGGCGCTGGCTTACTGTCTTTGCCTCCGCTCGACACGAACGGACGTGGAGAATGGACGTTGCGCAATCTTGTGGAAGCATGGCGAAGTCATCTGGCGCTGGACCGGCGGCGGTCCACGCACACGGTGCGCGCCTATGTGGCGACGGCGGAGCGGCTGATCGCTTTCCTGGAGGAACATCGCGGGGAAACGGTAACGGCGGCGAGCATCGCGGGCATCGGTCAGGCGGACCTGCGCGCCTTCCTGGCGGCGCGGCGCATGGACGGGATCGGCAATGTGTCGGCGGCGCGGGAATTGTCGGCGGTGCGCGGTTTCCTGAAGTTCATCGGCGGCGCGGATGCGCAGGTGCCGCTGCTGAAGGGGCCGAAGGTCAAGCGCGGGCTGCCCCGGCCGGTGTCGCCCGAGGAAGCGGTGGCGCTGGCGAGCGATATCGCCGAAACGGCGCGGGAGGGATGGATCGGCGCGCGCGATTGGGCGGTGCTGCTGCTGCTCTACGGCGCGGGGCTGCGGATCGGCGAGGCGATGGGGCTGATGGGCGATGTCCTGCCCCTGGCCGACACGCTGCGGGTGACGGGCAAGCGCGGCAAGACGCGGATGGTGCCGCTGCTGCCGCAGGTGCGCGCGGCGATCGAGGCCTATGTCGCGGCCTGCCCCTATCCGGTGGCGCGGCAGGAGCCGCTGTTCCGGGGCGCGCGGGGCGGCCCGCTATCGGCTGCGATCATCCGGCGGGCGGTGCAGGGCGCGCGGGGACGGCTGGGGCTGGCCGACCGCACGACGCCGCATGCGCTGCGCCACAGCTTCGCGACGCACCTGCTGGGGCGCGGAGCGGACCTGCGATCGTTGCAGGAACTGTTGGGGCATGCCAGCCTGTCGTCGACGCAAATCTATACGCAGGTGGATGCGGCGCATCTGCTGGATGTGTACCGGCATGCGCATCCCCGGGCGTGATCGGATGATGCCATAGATAACAAAGGCGGGAGAGCGTTTGGCTCACCCCCTCGGTTTCCATGTCGCAAGGCGCCACAGATATAGCGCGATAGCCCCCACCACGCAGGCGGTGGCGACGGGACCGACATATTTGTCGATATCGCGGAAATTCTGGCCCAGCACATAGCCCGCATAGGCAAGGATGATGTTCCAGATCAGCGCGCCGCCCGCCGTCCAGGCGAGGAAGCGAGTGTGGCCCATGCGGAACAGCCCGGCCGGGAGCGAGATCATGGTGCGGAAGGCGGGCAGGAAGCGGAAGACGAAGACGACGATCTGGCCATATTTGCCGAAAATATGGTCCAGCCGTTCGACGTCCCTCCATTCCAGCGTGGCCCAGCGGCCATAGCGGTCTACCAGGGGCTTGAGCCGGTGAAAGCCCAATATGTGGCCGACCAGATACCAGAAATAATTGCCCACGGTGGTTCCGGCGGTCCCGGCGACCAGCAGCCATTCCATCGCCATGCGGCCCTGGCCAACCCGGATGCCGCCTATCCCCATGATCAGTTCGGACGGGATCGGAGGAAAGACATTTTCCAGGATCATCAGGACGAAGATGCCCCAATAACCACCCGCGTCGATGAGGTGCAGGACCCATTGGGTCATCCTTCACGCCGCCCGGCGCTGCCCTGCGCTCCTGCCTTCGCCGGAGCATGCTGCGCCGTTCCAGTCAGGCGGCCACCCGTGCGGCCAGGCGGGCGTCTATGGCGTCCCAGATCATGCCGCCGGTATCGGTGCCGTTGAACGCGTCGATCGATACGATGCCAGTGGGCGAGGTCACGTTGATTTCGGTCAGCCATTCGCCGCCGATCACGTCGATGCCGACGAACAGCAGGCCGCGCCGCTTGAGTTCCGGGCCCATGGCGGCACAGATTTCCAGTTCGCGGTCGGTGAGTTCCGTCCGCGCGGCCGATCCGCCGACTGCGAGGTTGGAGCGGATTTCGCCAGCGCCGGGAATGCGGTTGATCGCGCCCGCAACCTCCCCATCCACCAGCACGATGCGCTTGTCGCCCTGCGCGACACCGGGGATGAAGGCCTGAACCATGAAGGGTTCGACCCATGAGGCGTTGAACAGTTCCACCAGCGCCGACAGGTTCGCGCCGGATTGCCCGACATGAAAGACGGCGTTGCCCGCATTGCCGTAGAGCGGCTTGACGACGATCTCGCCATGTTCGGCAAGGAAGCTCCTGACCTCCGCCAGATCGCGGGTGATCATGGTCGGCGGCATGAAACGGGCATAGTCGAGCACGAACAGCTTTTCGGGCGCGTTGCGGACGGAGGCGGGGTCGTTCACCACCAGCGTTTCGGGCTGCACCCGCTCCAGCAGATGGGTGGCGGTGATGTAGCTGAGGTCAAAGGGCGGGTCCTGCCGCATGAGGACCACGTCCACATCGCGGCCAAGGTCGAGCAGTTCCGGCTCCCCGAAGGCATAATGGTCGCCCTCCACCTTCTGCACCTTCACCGGATGCGCCTTCGCCAGCACGCGGCCGTCGCGATAGGTGAGGTCCGGCGCGAGATAATGGTAGAGGCGATGCCCCCTCGCCCGCGCCGCCAGCATGATGTGGAAGGTGGAATCGCCCTTGATGTTGATCCCTTCCATCGGGTCCATCTGCACGGCGACGGTGAGAGGGTTGAGTTGGGTCATCCAAAAAGCCTTCTTACAAGCTCCGTTCGTTTCGAGCGCAGTCGAGAAACGCGTGTTGCGCTATCTGCTTCTCGACTTCGCTCGAAGCGAACGGGAGGTGGAGCCTTGGGCAGAGGTCAGCCCCCATGCCAGACATTCGCCAGATGGCGCGGCGGGCGGCCCGGCGCAAGGAGGATCACGTCGATCCGCATGTCATCGCCCGGTTCGGCAAGCTGATGGAAGAGGATTTCCGCCGCCGAAGCGACGCGGGAGAGGCGGCGCTCGTCGATGGCGAGGTCAAGATCGGCGGCGGTGGCGCGGGCCTTTACCTCTACAAAGGCGAGTATCGCGCCGCGCCGTGCGACAAGGTCCACCTCCCCCGCTGGCGTGCGCAGGCGGCGGCCGACTATGCGCCAGCCCTTGAGGCGCAGCCACCATCCGGCAATGCGCTCCGCCTGACGGCCGCGCTTTTCGGCCTGCTGACGCTTCACCCTTTCAATTCCATGGCGCGGGCATAGAGGGCGCGGCGGTCGAGGCCGAGCTTTTTGGCGACCTCACCGGCGGCCTTGGACACGGGCAGGCGCGCCATCGCTTCGAGCAAGGCAGCATCCGCATCTTCGGCGCTTGGCGGCGGCGCGTCGCCGGGCGGACCGGCGATGACGACGATTTCGCCCCTGGGCGGGGCGTCGGCGTAAAGCGCGGAAAGTTCGGTGAGTGTGCCGGTGCGGGTCTCCTCGAACGCCTTGCTGATCTCGCGGCTGACGGCGGCGTCACGGTCGCCCAGCGCTTCGGCCATGGCGGCCAGGCTTTCAGACAGGCGCGGGCCGCTTTCGTAGAAGATCAGCGTGGCGCGCAGGGCGGCGACTTCGGCAAGGGCGCCGGCGCGGGCCTTCTGCTTGGCGGGCAGGAAGCCCACGAAGAGGAAGCGGTCGGTGGGCAGGCCAGAGAGCGTCAGCGCGGCGATGGCGGCGCTGGGGCCGGGAAGCGTGGTGATGTTCCGCCCGGCCGCGCGCGCATCGCGGACAAGCTTGTAGCCAGGATCGGAAATGAGCGGCGTTCCCGCGTCGGAAAGGAGCGCGACCGATTCGCTGGCCATCCTCTCGATCAGGCGCTGCCGCACCCCTTCGGCGCTGTGATCGTGATAAGGGATCATGGGACGATCCGATCCGGCATGGCGCAGAAGCCGTGCGCTCACCCGTGTATCTTCCACGGCGATCACATCGGCGCGGCGCAGGACATCGGCCGCGCGGGGGCTAAGGTCTCCGAGGTTGCCGATCGGCCCCGCAACGATGTAAAGCCCCGGTTCCAGACCAGACGTTGTAGTTTCCATAAGGACGCCAGATGACAGAGACGGATACCCTCCGGCAAGCGGCCATGTTCGCGGCAATGAAGCGCGGTGCGCGTATTTTGTTCGCCGCCAGCGCGCTGCTGGTGGCCGCCTGTCAGTCGATCGTCCCGCGCGGGCCAGGTCCGGTGCGCCCCACCGAGCCCGTGCCCACTGCCCCGGACGTGACGCAGGGTCTGCCCACCGATACGCAGCGCCACCGCGTCGCGCTGCTGGTGCCGATGAGCGGCCCAAATGCGGGCGTGGGCCAGTCGATCGCCAATGCGACGACGCTGGCGCTGCTGGACACCAAGGCGGACAAGGTGCGCATCACCACCTATGACACCAGCATGGGCGCGGCGGCGGCGGCGAACCGGGCGCTGGCGGAAGGCAACCGGCTGATCCTGGGCCCGCTACTGGCGGAGGACGCGCGGATCGTGGGGCCGATCGCGGCCAAGGCCAATGTGCCGGTGATCAGCTTTTCCAACGATGTGAGCATCGCCGGGAACGGCGTCTACATCATGGGCTATAATCCGGGCCAGTCGATCGAGCGCGTAGTCGAGTTCGCCAGGGGCAAGGGGCTGTCGAAATTCGCGGCGCTGGTGCCCAAGGGCGTCTATGGCGAGCGGTCGGGCACGTCGCTGCTGCGCGCGGTCGAGCAGGAAGGCGGCACGGTCGTGTCGATGCAGACCTTCGACCGGTCGCCCGCTTCGATGACGGCGGCGGTCAAGAAATTGCAGGGGTCGTCCAGCTATGACGCGCTGCTGATCGCGGACAGCGGGCGAGTGGCGCTGCAACTTGCGCCCATCGTGCGGAAGAATGGCGGCGCGACGGCGCGCCTGCTGGGGACGGAATTGTGGAATACCGACCGCAGCATCGCCTCCAGCCCGGCGCTGCGCGGCGCGTGGTTCGCGAGCGTTTCGGACGGGCTCTATGGCCAGTTGGCGAGCAAATACCGCGCCCGCTATGGCAGCGCGCCCTTCCGCCTGTCGGCGCTGGGCTATGACGCCGTGCTGCTGACCGTGCGAATCGCGCGCGACTGGAAGCCGGGAACGACCTTCCCTGCTTCGCGGCTGCGCGATTCGGGGGGCTTTTCCGGGATCGACGGAGCGTTCCGCTTCGGGCGCAGCGGGGTTGCCGAACGGGCGCTGGAAGTGTCGGAGGTGGGTGCGGGCACCTATACGGTGGTGGCGGCAGCGCCGCGGGCTTTCGCGGAGTAAGGCGGCTAGACGCGCCCCAGAGGAACGATCACCGGCCAATCGCCATCCGCTTCGATACGGACGGCGATGCCATAGACCCGCGCGAGGTTCTGTTCAGTCAGGACCTGCATGGGAGGACCGTCAGCCACCAGCCTGCCGCTGTCCATCAACAGCAGGCGATCGCAATAGCGCGCGGCCATGCTGAGGTCGTGGAGGACGGTGACCACCAGCGACCCGGCGCGCGATTCGGCGCGCAGCAGGTCCATGACGTCGATCTGATGGCCGGGGTCGAGCGCCGCGAGCGGTTCGTCGGCGATCAGGGCTGGCGCGCCGACCGCCAAGGCGCGCGCCAACAGGACGCGGGCGCGTTCACCGCCTGACAATTCGGTCGCGATCCGCCCTTTCAGGTGAATAACGTCGGCGCGGGCCAGCGCTGCGTCGACCAGCGCTTCATCCTGCGGGGAGAGACGGGAGAGCGGGCCCAGATGCGGCATGCGGCCCAGCGCCACCAGCCGTTCGACCAGCAGCGGCCAATGGAGCGTCTGACCCTGAGGCAGATAGGCGGCGCGGCGCGCCACGTCCTTCCGGCTGAGGCTGGCGATGGGAATGCCGTCGATCGACACGACGCCCCTTTCGGGACGGACGAGGCCCAGCAGCGCGCGGATCAGGGTCGACTTGCCCGCGCCGTTGGGACCGATAATACCGGCAAGCTGCCCCGGTTCCAGCATCGTGGAGACGCTCGTCACGGCGGCATGACGGCCGAGGCGCACGGAAAGGTCCTGGGCACGAAGGGTCACCATAGCCGCCGCTCCCGCATCAGATGGACGAGGAAGACGGGGACGCCCAGCAAGGCGGTCAGGACTCCCAGCTTGAGTTCGCTGCTGGTCGGGATAAGGCGCACGCCGATGTCGGCAAAGGTGAGCAGCGCCGCGCCGCCCAGCAGCGATGGCAGCAGGACGGCGGAAGGAGAGCGATCCGTCAGCGGGCGGACCAGATGGGGTACGATCAGGCCGACGAAGCCGATCGCGCCCGACACCGCGACGGCGCCGCCTACGCCGATCGCGACGCCCAGCATCATGCGCAACCGCGCCTTGCCAAGGTCGACGCCCAGCGCCTGCGCGCCTTCCTCACCCAGTGTCAACGCATCAAGGCTGCGGCCGTCGGCGATCAGCAGCGCGGCGCCGATGAGAACGCAAGGGAAGGCGATCCAGACATGGGCGTAACTGCGGTTTTCAAGACTGCCCATCAGCCAGTTCATGATCTCCATCGCGGCGAAGGGATTGGGCGACAGGTTGAGCGACAGGCTGATCCCCGCGCCCGTCAGGGTCGCCACGGCAATCCCCGCCAGGATCAGCGTCAGCGGGCTTTCAGAAGGGCCAGCGAGCAGGAACAGCGCGGCGATGGCGATGAGGCTGGTGATGATGGCGAGGATGGGAAGGACGATCGGGTGAAGCTGCGCCAACCCGAAATAGAGGGCGCAGACGGCCCCCAGCGCGGCGGCGTTGGACGCGCCCAGCACTGACGGTTCGGCGAGCGGGTTGCGAAGATAGCCCTGCAACGCCGCTCCGGCGAGGCCGAGCATGCCGCCGACGATGAGGCCAAGGAGCATGCGCGGCAGGCGCAGATCAAGGAGGATGGCGCGCGCGACCTCGTCACCCCCGCCGGTGAGCACGGCGACCATGCGGGCGGGCGAGAGCGGGACCGCGCCCAGGGTGATGGAGCCCAAGGCGGCGGCGAATGTGAGCGCCATGAGGATGGGGAGCAGCAGCGGGTGGCGGCGAATGCTCATGGCTTGCTTCCCCGCTGCCTGTGAGTAGACGACATGCTGCTGCGCAGGCAGGAGTCCAGTCCCACCGCATCAAATGGGCTGCTGCGTGCGCAGGAGCACGGCGCGCTTTGAAGGCAGGCTTTATGCACAGAAGGATCATCGCGGCATTGTGTCTGCTCAGCTTGACAGCCGCTGCGCCAACGCCGCCGAAGCGAATCGTGTCGCTCAACACCTGCGCCGATCAATATGTGCTGGCGCTTGCCGATCCGGGGCAGATCGCGGCCTTGAGCCCTTATGGCCACGACCCGGAATTGTCCGCCGCCGTCGCCAAGGCGCGGCAGATCCGCGTGCTCAAGCGCCCCGCCGAGGAAGTGCTGGCGATCGGGCCGGACCTGGTGGTGGGCTTTCCTGATGGCGCGGGTGGCGTGGTGGGTGCGCCACAAGGGCGGTGGCGCAAGCTGGGGCTGGCGAGCGCGGACGGTTTCGCGGCCATCCGCGGCCAGATCCGTCAGGTGGCGGCAGCGGTCGGCCATCCGGCGCGCGGGCAGGCTCTGATCGCGCGCATGGAGCGCGACCTTGCGGCCCTGCCCCGTCCCCGGCGCGGCGGCGTGGCGGCCTATTATCAGAGGCGCGGCTATATGACGGGCACCGGCACGCTGGTGGATGATCTGATCCAGCGGGCGGGACTGACAAATCTGGCCGCGAAGCTGGGCAAGCCCGCGCTGGCGCAGGTGTCGCTGGAGGAGATGATCGCTGCCCGTCCCGACTATCTGATCGTGGAGGAAGGCAGCGAGAAGATCGTCGACCAGGGGACGGAGATGCTGCACCATCCGGTCCTGCGATCCATCCCGCGCATCCGCGTGCCGCAGGCGTGGACCGTCTGCGGCGGCCCGGCCTATGTACAGGCCGCGCGCAGCATCATTGCGCAGATCAACGCCGCGCCGGAGCGTTGAGGGGCGAGCGGTCACGCCCGCCCCCCTAGCCCTTCATCAGAAGCGGACACGCACGCCGCCATAGGCCGAGCGGCCGTAAGTGCCATAGCCATAGGCGGTCGCATATTCCTGATCGAACAGATTGTCGATGCGGCCGTAGATTTCGAGATTTTCCGTGAGGGGGAAGGAAGCGCGCAGGTCGGCGACGGCATAGCCGTCCAGCTGGACCCGATTGCGGGTGACGGGATCGAGATCGATGCTGTCGCCGACCATGGTCACGGTCGCCCCCGTGGACAGGCCGAAGGACCAGACATAGTCCACGGACGTGCTGACGGCATTGGCGGCGCGGCGCAACAGGCGCTGGCCACGGGCCGCGCTGCCGGGCGAACGGTCCCGCGCATCGACATAGCTGTAGGCGGCGGTGAAGGTCAGCGCCTCCACGGGCCGCAGCGTCAGTTCCGCTTCCACGCCCTTGGCGCGGGTGCGGTCCAGATTTTCATAAGTGGACGTCGCATTGTCGTAATTCAGCTGGTCCTGCGTGTCGCGCCAGAAGCCGGTGACGGACAGCACGGCCTTGTCGCTGCCCAGATTCTGGTCGAAGCCGATGTCATAGCTTTTGGAGCGTTCCGGCTTCAGGGCGGGATTGCCGCTGTACGTGTCGTAAAGCTGATAGAGCGAAGGCGCCTTGAACCCTTCGCCATAGCTCAGGCGGAAATTGGTGACGCCGCCATTGGGCGAATAGTTGGCGTTGGCGCCGAAGGTGGTCGCCCCGCCGAACTGGCTATGATCGTCGCGGCGCACGCCAGCAGTCACGGACAGACCAGAGAGCGGCTTCACCACGGCGAGGCCATAAACGCTGTCGATGTTCGCCCTGTGGCTTTCGCGCGATCCGAAGCCGAAAAATTCATAGTCAGGCCGCTCATGCTCATAGCCGAGCAGCAGCTTCACTTCGTCGGCGGGCTGATAGACGGCTTCATATTCGAAGCGGAGATTGTTGCCGGAATAGCCGAAATCGGGATCAGTGCCGCGCAGGAAATAATAATCGCGGTCCTGCCGATACCAGGTCACCGCCGCGCGGTTGGTCAGCGTGCCGTCGAGCAGTGCGAAGTTGAGGCCCGCATAGCCGATATACTGGTTCGACCGGGCGACGTCCGGGCTGTCGGCAGGCGCGCCGAAGAAGCTGTCATAGTCAAGATCGCCATGGATATAATAGCCGCGAAGGTCCAGGCTGACATCATCGGTGAAGGCGATCTTCAACCGGGCGTTGCCGGTGACATTTTCATAACCGTCCTTTTCCGATCCGCCGAAGCCGGGCGAGACGGCGGAAATACCGTCCGTCCTGAAATAGGCGACGCCAACGCCGCCGGAAACGATGCCGCTGGTGCCCGATACGTCCGCCTTCGCGTTCAGCGTGTCGGCATAGCCATAATCGACCGACGCCTTGCCGCCGAAGCCTTCACCCGGCACGCCGGTCATGACGTTGACAACACCGCCGATCGCCTGGCTGCCATAGGCGATGGAGTTGGAGCCGCGCAGCACCTCGATACGGCGGATATTGCCGACCAGCAGATTGCCGAAATCATATTGATCGCCGATGCCGCTGGGGTCGTTGACCTTGACCCCGTCGATCAGCACCAGCGTCTGCGTCGTTTCCGCGCCGCGCACCGACACGCTGGTGACATTGCCGAGGCTGCCCGTCCGGTTGAAGCGGATGCCCGGCGTGGTCGCCAGCAGATCGACGACGCTGACATTCTGGCGGGTCTCGATCGTCTTTTCATCAATGACGGTGACCGCTTGTCCGACCTCGTCCGTCGGCTGCTCAATGCCGAGCGCGGTGACGACGATCTCCCCCGATTCCTCCGCGACGGCAGGCGTTGCGGCGAGGAACGCGATGAGCGAAATGCTTGTCTTCAACATGATTGTCTTCCCTGAGCGCCATGCGACATGAGGGCCAGGGCTTCCGCGCGAGCGGCCGGTGCGCGAGACAAGGAGACGCCAGCCCGCCCCGCGCACCGATGCGGCCCCCGCCGCTTCGTCGCTCAGACGGAAAAACACCGTGCCTGGGCCTGTCCCTGGACCCAAGGCAAGAGCGACCATGCGCCGGCAGGTCTCCTGGCTCGCGGGTCAGGGCAGCGATGCACGGGCCTTCCCGGACTCGCGCCCAGTGGCCGGTTCCCCGCGCCCTCCCCTTTCGAAAGCGTGAGTTACCAAGTGCATCGCGCTCGCCGCTTACAGTTGCAGGGACAGCCGCGGAATTGGGCGAAGGCTCGCCCGCACCGCATTCCCTTTCCGGCGCGATCTTCTTTCATGTGAGCGGTTGCCCGCCCACGCGGCGCGCCATAGGGGAAATGACGGGTTCTGCCAAGGAGTGGACGAATGCGATTGCTGGGCGCGGTGCTGGCCGGTGGGCGTTCCAGCCGGTTCGGGAGCGACAAGGCGGCTGCGGTGCTGCCGGACGGGCGGACTCTGCTGGAGCATGCGGCGGCTGCGATCGGGGCGCATGTGGAGGTGGTGGTCGTCTGCGGCCGGACGGTCGAGGGGATGACGGGGCTGGCGGACCGGCCCGTGCCGGACATGGGGCCGCTGGGCGGGCTGAACGCGGCGCTGCATCATGCGCGGGCCGAAGGACTTGACGCGGTGCTGACGACCGGGTGCGACATGCCGGTCTATCCGGCGGCGCTGGCGGAGGCGCTGGTCGGCGAAAGCGCTGCGGTTTTGAAGGGGCAGCAACTGGCCGGGTTCTGGCCTGTTTCCCTGGCGGACGAACTGGATGCACATCTGGCGGAGAAGAATAGCCGCTCGATCTTCGGCTGGCTGGAGCGGATCGGCGCGCGGATCGTGGAGCGGGAAGATATCCTGCTGCCGAACATCAATCGGCCGGAGGATCTGGCGAAATTAGCCCTTCCCCATTCGCGCTGAGGTGAGGTTGCGGTCAAGCAGGAAGGGCAATGGTCTCCGCTATTTCGGCAGGCACGGCCGTGCCCGCAACCGCTTCGCCAATCAGAAGCAGGGTCGGGTCCTCGTCACTGATGGTCTGCACCAGGAATGCCAGCGCGGACAGCTTGCCCCGGATCAGCCGTTCATTGGGGAGCGAGACGTTGACCGCCACCATCACGGGAGTTTCGGGATCACGTCCGGCGGCGATCAGCTGGCGGCTGATCTCTCCGGCGGCGGCGCGGCCCATATAGATGCCGAGCGTGCCGCCGGGACGGGCGAGCGCTTCCCAGTCGAGCTTGAGCGGTTCGCCCGCCTTCAGATGCGCGGTGACGAGGGTCAGTCCGCGCGCCTTGCCGCGCAGGGTGAGGGAAGCGCTACCGCTCGCCGCAGCGGCGCTGGCGGTGGTGATGCCGGGGCAGATGCGGAAGCGGATGCCGTCCGCCGCCAGATGTTCCATCTCCTCCGCCGAGCGGCCGAAGATGGAGGGATCGCCGCCTTTGAGGCGGACGACGCGCTTGCCCGCCTTGGCGGCGGCGAGGAGCAGGTCGTTGATGCTCTCCTGCGCCTTGCTGTGGCGGCCGGAGCGCTTGCCGACGCTGACCCGCTCCACGCCTTGCGGGATGAGGTCGAGAACGCCGGGACCGACCAGCGCGTCGTAGAAGACAATCTCCGCCGCAGCGATCAGCTTTTCGGCCTTCCGGGTGAGCAGGTCCGGGTCGCCGGGGCCTGCGCCGACCAGCCAGACTTCACCGGGGGCGATAAGTTCATTCGGCTGCATGGAGCGTCTCCTGCGGGATTTGGGCGAGGATGTTGGCGAGCGCGGGGCGGCAGGACCCGCAATTGGTGCCAGCGCCGATCGCCTTGCCGATGGCGGGCACATCGACCAGGCTCTGTTCGCGGATGGCGGTCATGATCTGATTGAGGCCGATGTCGAAGCAGACGCAGATGGTCGGCCCCTTGTCAGGCTGGTTGCCCGGCCCACGGGCGGCGAGGACGGAGGCCCCCACCCCTTCGACGGCAAGCTGGCTGATGAGCCAATCCCGCGAGGGGAGCAGGCCGGTGCGGGTGACGAAGAGGACGGCGGCGAGCTTGCCTTCGCTGATGATCGCGATACGGCGGGTGCCGCGCGTCATGTCGATGGCTTCGACCCGGTCGCCCTTGGGCAGGCTGGCTTCGAGCCTTATGGGATCGCCATTGCCCGCGACTTCGTAGAGCGCGCCGCCGGGAACGGTCACGCGGGTCGACCAGAGGCAGGGGAGCTTCGCGGGCTGATCACCGCGCAGGATCAGGAAGCCCTTCCATTCGGTGACGACCCTCTCGATGCTGGCGGGGGTCAGTTTGAAGCCGGGCTGGCCCGAATGCGGATCGACCAGCGGACGGGGCAGCAGGCCGGTGCGGCCGCCGGTCGAGACCTGATCGGTCCAGTGGATCGGCGTGAAGATCTCGCCCCGGCGCTGACCATCGCTATGAGCAACGCGGAAGATGCTGTTGCCCTGCGCGGTCTGAACGCGGGCAAGGTCGCCATCGATAATGCCGAGGTCCTGCGCATCTTCGGGATGGATTTCGACCAGCGGCTCCTCACGGTGACGGGCGAGTTTGGGCGCGAGGCCGGTGCGCGTCATCGTGTGCCACTGGTCGCGATAACGGCCGGTGTTGAGCGTCATCGGCCACTGTTTGAGCGGCTCCTGCAACTCCATCTGCTTCGTCAGGACCAGCCGCGCCTTGCCATCCGGCGTCGAGAAATGGCCATCGGCAAACGGCTTGTCGCCACCCCAGCGGAACGGCTCCATCGCCTCATAGGCGTCATTGCCGATGGTGGCGTGGCCGCGCAGGTTGAGCACGCGCTGACCGTCATTTTGATAGGCGGTCAGGCGCGCATGTTCGCGCCAGATGTCGGCGGGCCGGTCATAGGCGAAGGCGTTGGCCCAGCCCATCCGCTTGGCCACTTCCTTGATGATCCACCAGTCGGGCTTGGCCTCGCCGGGAAGCGCCAGGAAGGGGCGCTGGCGGCTGATCGTGCGGTCCGAATTGGTGACCGTGCCGTCCTTCTCCCCCCAGCCAGCGGCGGGCAGGCGAACATCGGTATGAACGCTGCTGTCGGTGTCCGCGATGATGTCCGACACGACGAGGAAGGGAACCGCTTCCAGCGCCTCGCGCACGCGGTTGGCGTCGGGCAGCGAAACGGCGGGATTGGTCGCCATCACCCAAAGCGCCTTTATGCGGCCTTCATTGATGGCACGGAACAGATCGACGGCTTTCAGGCCCGGCTTGGCCGCCATGTTCGGCGCGGCCCAGAAGCGGCCTACCCGCTCCACATTTTCGGGCGCAAAGTCCATGTGGCTGGCAAGGGTTGATGCGAGGCCGCCCACCTCGCGGCCGCCCATGGCGTTGGGCTGGCCGGTGATCGAGAAAGGCGCCGCGCCCGGCTTGCCGATGCGGCCGGTGGCGAGGTGGACATTGATGATCGCGTTCACCTGATCGGTGCCGCGGATCGACTGGTTGATGCCCTGGCTGAACAGGGTGACGGTACGCGGCGTGGCGGCGAACAGCTTGAAGAACTGTTCCAGCAGCGCGGGCGCGATGTCGCATGTCTTGGCCGTGGTCCACAGGTCATGGCCGGTGCGGATATGCTCCCAGAAGCCTTCGGGGGCGTTGACATGATCGGCCATATAGGCGGGATCGGTGATGCCTTCCTGATCACACCAGGCGAGCAACCCATTCATCAACGCCACGTCGGTGCCGGGCTTCACCGGCAGATGCAGGTCGGCGCCTTCGCAGGTTTCGGTACGGCGCGGATCGATGACGACCAGCTTGGTGCCGCGAGCAGCACGGGCAGCTTGAATACGCTGGTAAACGATCGGGTGGCACCAGGCCGTGTTGGAGCCGACCAGCACGATCAGGTCCGCTTCCTCCAGATCGCCATAGTTCGCTGGCACCACATCCTCGCCGAACGCGCGGTTGTGACCGGCGACCGCGCTCGACATGCAGAGGCGGCTGTTGGTGTCGATGTTGGATGTGCCGATGAAGCCCTTCATCAGCTTGTTGGCGACATAATAATCTTCGGTCAGCAGCTGGCCGGACACATAAAAGGCGACGCTGTCGGGTCCGTAGCGGTCGATGGTTTCCTTGAACCGCTTGGCGACGAGGTCCAGCGATTTGTCCCAGCTGGCGCGCTTGTTGCCGATCATGGGATGCAGCAGACGCCCGGTCAGGCCTACCGTCTCACCCAGATGCGTGCCCTTGGAGCAGAGACGTCCGCCATTGGCCGGGTGCGCTTCATCGCCCTTGATCGTGACCGACCGGGGTCCGGCCGGGGTGGCCGAGATGCCGCAACCGACGCCGCAATAGGCGCAGGTGGTGCGGATGGCCTCTGTCATGCTCTTACCTCTTCTTCCCGAGGAACAAGAATTGGGTGGAGGCGCATGCCGCAAGGGATGGCCAGCAGGCCGCCCCCACCCAGATCCCCGCCGCTATGGCTGGGGACCGGAAGCTCAAGCGGCCGCCTTGAGCGCCGTGGGGCGGGCGATCAGGATGCGGCCGCCTTCCTCTTTCACGGCGATGGTCGGCGTGCAGCCTTCATCATTGCCCTGCGCCTCGCCCGTTTTCAGGGCGATGTTCCAGTTGTGCAGCGGGCAGGCGACGCTGTGGCCATGGACTATGCCCTGGCTCAGCGGCCCCTTCTTATGCGGGCATTCATTGACCAGCGCGAAAACCTTGTCGTCGCTAGTGCGGAACACGGCGATTTCCTTTTCGCCAGCAATCTGCACCGTGCGGGCGCCGCGCTGGGGAATGTCGGCCAGCGTTCCGATGTCGATCCATGTCGTCATGTCGTTCACTCCGCAGCGATGGCGATGGGTTCGAGATGCTGGTGCAGTTCGGCATGTCGGCCCGCCGCACGCTCCGCCCATGGGTCGTCTTGAGAAAAGCTTTGCGAATAGAGGAAGCGGCTGCGCAGGGCCTCACGGCCTGCTTCGTCTTCCACAATGCGCTGCTTCACATATTCGACGCCGACACGCTCGATCCACGGCGCGGTGCGCTCCAGATAGCGGGCTTCCTCGCGGTAGAGCTGAATGAAGGCGGCGCAATAATCCAGCGCCTCCTGCTCGGTCGCGACCTTGCACAGCAGGTCGGTGGCGCGGACATGGATACCGCCATTGCCGCCGACATGCAGTTCATAGCCCGAATCCACGCAGACCACGCCAAAGTCCTTGATCGTCGCCTCCGCGCAGTTGCGGGGGCAGCCGGACGCCGCGATCTTGAATTTGTGGGGCATCCAGGAACCCCAGGTCATCCGCTCGATCTTGACGCCGAGGCCGGTCGAATCCTGTGTGCCGAAGCGGCACCATTCGCTACCCACGCAGGTCTTCACCGTGCGCAGCGACTTGCCATAGGCATGGCCCGACACCATTCCGGCCGCATTCAGATCGGCCCAGACGGCGGGCAAATCTTCCTTCTTGATGCCGAAGATGTCGAGACGCTGGCCGCCGGTGACCTTCACCATCGGCGCATCATATTTCTCGACCACATCAGCGATGGCGCGCAGTTCACGCGGGTTGGTCAGGCCACCCCACATGCGCGGAACGACCGAATAGGTGCCGTCCTTCTGGATGTTGGCGTGCATGCGCTCGTTGACGAAGCGGCTCTGCTGGTCGTCCTGATATTCGCCCGGCAGCGCGCAGAGCAGATAATAGTTCAGCGCAGGGCGGCAGGAGGAACAGCCGTCGGGGGTCGACCAATGCAGCAGCTGCATCACTTCCGGGATCGAGCGCATATTCTGCGCCACGATCTCGCGGCGGACGTCATCATGGGTGAAGCTGGTGCATTTGCACATGGTCTTCGGACCCGAAGCCACATCATCGCCAAGGGTGAGCGCCAGCAGATTTTCGACCAGACCGGTGCACTGGCCGCAACTTGCCGAAGCCTTGCAAGACCCACGCACCGCATCGAGGCTGCAATTGCCCGCCGAGATGCAAGCAACAACCTGGCCCTTGCTGACGCCGTTGCAGCCGCAAATCTCGGCATCGTCCGAGAGCGCCGCAACGGCCGCCTTAGGGTCCAGCGCGCCCCCTCCAGAGGCGAAGGCCTGGCCGAAGATCAGCAGGTCGCGAATGTCGCTGACGTCCTCGCCCTTCTTCAAAAGATCGAAATACCAGCCGCCATCAGCCGTATCGCCGTAGAGCACCGCGCCGATGATCCTGTCGTCCTTGACGATGACGCGCTTGTAAACGCCGCGCGAGGCGTCGCGCAGGACAATGTCCTCGCAGCCATCCCCGCCCGAAAAGTCACCCGCTGAAAAGACATCCAGACCTGCGACCTTGAGCTTGGTCGAGGTGACCGAACCCTTGTAACCCGTGTGCTGATCGGTAAGGCCGTCGGCAAGGCTGCGGCACATATCCCACAGCGGCGCGACAAGGCCGTAGACATTCCCGTCATGCTCGACGCATTCGCCGACCGCGAGAATGTCAGGGTCGCTGGTGACCATATGGTCATCGACCTTGATGCCACGATTGACCTCCAGCCCGGCTTCACGGGCCAGCGCGGTCGAAGGGCGGATGCCCACCGCCATGACGACGAGGCTGGCCGGGATTTCGCGGCCATCCTTCAGGCGCACGCCCTCCACCTTGCCATCGCCATAAATGGCTTCGGTATTCGCGCCCGTCAGGATGGTCTGGCCCCGGCCTTCCAGCGCGGATTTCAGCAGCCAGCCCGCCGCCTCATCAAGCTGCCTTTCCATCAGCGTGTCCATCAGGTGGATGACGGTCACCTTCATGCCGCGCAGCGTGAGGCCGTGCGCTGCTTCCAGGCCCAGCAGGCCGCCGCCGATCACCACCGCATTGCCGCCCTTCCCGGCGGCTTCCAGCATTGTATCGACATCCTTCATGTCGCGGAAGCTGATGACGCCGGGCAGGTCCTTGCCGGGCACGGGAATGATGAACGGATCGGAGCCTGTCGCGATCAGCAGCTTGTCATAACCGACGGTGCGGCCCGATTCACTGGTGACGGTCTTGGCCGCGCGGTCGATCGCCGTCACCGGATCACCTGCGATCAGCTCGATATTGTTGTCGAGATACCATTCGCGATTGTTGATGACGATGTCATCGAAGCTCTTTTCACCCGCCAGAACGGGCGAGAGCATGATGCGGTTATAGTTCACATAGGGTTCTGCGCCGAAGATGGTGACGCGATAGCGCCCGGCGTCCCGCGCCAGCAGTTCCTCGACGGCGCGGCAACCAGCCATGCCGTTGCCCACAACCACCAGATGTTCGCGAACATCTTCGGAGGGCACGAAGATTTCCTCTTCATTGGCCGCTGCCGGTCCGGCGTTGTTCTGAAAATCCATCCCTTGACTCCAGAATAAAAAAAGCCGCCATCCAGACGCTCGGGCTTTGAACCCAAAGGTCTGGATGGCGGCTTTGCCATCATTCACGCGTCGCCAGTCCGTCCATGGACCAGTTCAGCTATGTGAGTGGAGGACAACCTCGTCCTTCGCAGTGCAGCATAGATGAACGGCGATCAGGGTCAAGGCGATTCGGAAGAAACTTTTTAAAGAACACCCCCGCCGTTCGGGCTGAGAGCCTGTCCTGAGCGCCTGATCGAAGGGTCCTCTCCTTTCTTGAAGAGAAGTGAAGCCCTTCGACAAGCTCAGGGCGAACGGAGGCAAGAAGTTCCCGGACACCAAAACAAGGGCGGCGGCCCCTCTTTCGAGTGCCGCCGCCTCCTCTCCGGTCAACTTGCCTCAGATGCGGGCGCCGCTGCTCCACGTCGCGCGCCAGCGGGCGCGGACCAGCGAGATGCCGAGGAAAGCCGCCACGGCCAGCCCCGCGAAGATCAGGAAGCCGGGCGCGAAGCTGCCGGTGAACTGCTTGGCAATGCCGAGCGATGAGGCGAGATAGAAGCCGCCAATGCCGCCCGCCATGCCGACGAGGCCGGTCATGACGCCGATTTCCTCCTGGAAACGTTGCGGCACCAGTTGGAACACCGATCCGTTGCCGACGCCCAGCGCCAGCATCGCCGCGACGAAGAAGCCAAGGGCAGACACCAGTGTCGGCGCATAGGAGACGCCCACCAAAGCCAGCGCGGCGGCGATATAGACCATCATCAGCGCCTTCACGCCGCCGATCCTGTCAGCCAGCGCGCCGCCCATCGGACGGACCAGCGATCCGGCGAAGACGCAGCCTGCCGTGCAGTAGCCCGCGACGATCGGCGTCAGGCCGAACTGGTCAGTGAAGTAGATCGGCAGCGATGCAGCAAGGCCGACAAAACCGCCGAAGGTCACTGAATAAAAGCCCATCAGCCACCAGGCGTCAGCGCTCTTGAGCGGGTGAAAATAGTCGACCAGCTTCTTGGGCGCGGGAGCGTTGGGAGCGTTCTTCGCCATCAGCATATAAGCGATGAAGACGATGGTAAGCGGGATGCAGGCAAGGCCCAGCACCGCGTTCCAGCCGAACAGCTTGGCCAGCACCGGGGCGAAGAGAGAGGCGAGCACCGTGCCCGAATTGCCCATTCCGGCGAGGCCCATGGCCTTGCCCTGATGCTCCGGCGGATACCAGCGGCTGGCGAGCGGCAGGGCGATCGCGAAGCTGGCCCCCGCAAAGCCCAGGATCACGCCCAGCGCCAGCGTGCCGCCGAAGCTGTTCACACCCATGAACCAGGCGGTGAAGAGGCCGGCTATGACGATCACCTGGCTGATCGCGCCTGCCTGCTTGCAGCCGATGCGGTCGACCAGCAGACCGTTTACGACGCGGAGCAGAGCGCCCGCCAGCGTCGGAACGGCGACCATCAGCCCCTTTTCAGCAGGGGTGAGGCCCAGTGTCTTGGAAATGGACGGAGCGAGCGGCCCGAGCAGCACCCAGACCATGAAGGCCAGATCGAAATAGAGGAAAGCAGCGATCAGCGTCGGCGTGTGGCCAGCCTTCCAGAAACTGGTCTGGCCGCTTTCCCCCTCACCCTTCGGGCGATCCCAATAAGCAGTTGCCATGATGACGTCCCTCGATCTTGTGAAATGGACATGAAAAAAGCCGCTCCCGGACGCCTGCTATCGACAGGGTCCGGCCAGCGGCTTTGCTGCAAATTCTGGTACTGGGAGAGCGCGGCCCCATCCTTGGGCGTGCTCGTCCATGAAACGCGCTTCGTCGCGCGATCTTTGTCTTATCTAACGATTCGGGTTATGTTGCAAGGCACAATTTTCCGCTCATTCCCGCGGCGTCATCCACAATGGATACTGAAACAAGTTCAGGATGACGATCAAAGAGATGCAGGGCCTAGAAGCTCGCGAGGAAGTCTTCGATGCGTTCGGGGTCGAATACCCGCCCGTCGAAAAAGCGATCCGGCCCCAGCGTCAGTTCACCCCGCTTCGACCCCACAGCCAGCGGCTGGGCAACGGCGCCTTCCACCTTCATGCTGGCGCCGGGGATGGGCACATTGCTTTCGGCCAGCGCCCGGCGGAAGATGTCAGGGCGAAAGACCGATCCGGCCTTCGCCGCGTTTTCGGGCGTGTGGTCGACCATTTTCCAGCGGACCAGTTGCGAATAAAGCCAGAGGGCCTGGCTGCGCCACGGGAAGGGCGTCGCTTCACGGGAAAAGAGCATGAAGTCGGGCATGTCTAGCGGCGGCATGTCCGCCCGCGCGGTGATCCGGCCCGATAGCGCGCGCAGGATGAGGTCCGCAGGCTGATCCACGAAATGCGGCTGGGACAGGAGGTGGGCCAATGCTTCATGATTGGCGGGATCGTCGCACCATGCGGCGGAGCGGACCAGCGCCCGGATCAGCGCGTCCACGGCCTGCGGATTTTCCTCAAGCCAGGGGGTGCGGAAGGCCAGCACCTTTTCAACGCCACGCCGCCAGATGCGCTCGCCGATCGCGACCGCTTCGGCAAGACCGGCGTCGACCGCCGCGCTACCCCAGGGCTCGCCAGCGATGAAGCCGTCAATCTCCCCCGCGCGCATCGCCTCCACCGTCAGCGACGGCGGCACCACGCGCAGCAGCACGTCGCGGTCGGGATCTACCCCCGCGCTCGCCAGCCAGTAACGCAGCATGACGGCATGGCTGGAAAAGCGATGGACGATGCCAATGACGGGCTTGCGCTTCCACAGGCCGATGGCGGCGGCGAAGTCATGCGCGGTGCCCAGCGGATCGTTGAGCCGCGCGGCGACGTCAGGGTCCAGCGCCTGGGCGAACTCCTTCGCCATGACCAGCATATTGCCGTTGACGTTGAGCTTGTAGGGCGCGGAAAGCGGCGCTGGCTGCTGGCTCAAGCCCAGCGTCACGGCGATGGCGAGCGGGGCCAGCATATGCGCGGCCTGCACCTGGCCGAAGATCAGCCGGTCGCGCAGCGTCGCCCAGCTGACCGTGCGGACGAGGTCGAGCGCAATGCCCTCTTCCTCGGCAAAGCCCTTTTCGCGCGCGACGGCCAGCACGGCGGAGTCGGTCAGCGGCAGATAGGCGATGCGCAGGGGCGTCGTCCCGATGATCGTCATAGCCCCCCTCCCAACAGGTCGCTGGCGGTGATCAATGCCTGGGCGACGTCCACGATCTTCTTCCCCTGGTTCATAGCGCTCGACCGCAGCAGCGCATAGGCATCGGGTTCGGACAAGCCCCGCTGGCTCATCAAGATGGATTTGGCGCGGTCGATGATCTTGCGGTCGGACAGGGCGGTGCGCGCCTCGTCCAGTTCGGTCTGGAGCCGGGCGAAGGCGTTGAAGCGGCGAACCGCCAGTTCCAGAACCGGCTTCACCCGTTCCTTGCGCAGGCCATCGACCACATAGGCGGACACGCCCGCGTCGATGGCGGCCCCGATCATCGATTCGTCCGACTGATCGACGAACATGGCGATGGGCCGGGCGAGCGCGCGGCTGACGGAGAGCATTTCCTCCAGCGTGTCGCGGCTGGGACTGCCCAGGTCCATCAGCACGACATCGGGCGCCATGCGTTCGAGCCGCGCGACGAAGCCGCCGCGCGGGGGGACGATATGGATATCGTCATAGCCTGCCTCGCGCAGTCCCTCCTCCAGAACCGTCGCGCGCAGGCCGCTGTCATCGATGATGACGATTCGCATGGCCCCAGCCCTTTTGGCCTTTCAGTGACGGCGATGCTGCGCCGCGTCAATCGGCCTGTCAAACGGCAGGACCGGTCAGTGCGCGGAAGACGTGTCCACCTTGCCAGTGGGCCGGGGGCCAAGCCAGATCAGCGCCGCTGCCGCGAAAAGGCAGAGCGAGGCCACGAAGAAGACATAGTCCATGGAGATCACAGTCGCCTGCTGGTCCACGAGGTCGGACAGCATCTGACGGCTCTGCTCAGGCGAAAAGCCGCTTCCGGTGAGGGGCGCGGCAGCATCCGGCGGCAGGGCCGAGACCATTTCGCTGCGCGAGGTGCGCTGGCCATCGCTCCAGCCCGTCAGCACCACGGACGTGGTGATGGCGACCGCGATGGTGCGCAGGAAACTCTGCATCCCGGCGGCGGAGGCCGTTTCCTCCGGCAGGACCGACCCCAGCGTCAATGTGGTGAGCGGGATCATGAAGAAGGGCATGGCGAAGCCCTGCACGATCTGCGGCATGGCCAACGTCCAGAAATCCGCCGTGCTGGTCCACCCCGCCCGCCAGAAGGTCGCCATTCCAAGCCACACGATCGCGCCCGACACCAGGATGCGCGCATCGACCTTGTTCATGACGCGGGCCGCGATGGGCGCGGTCAGTATGGCGGTGGAGGCGGTGAAGGCCGTGACGAATCCGGCCGACGTGGCGGTATAGCCCATCGACATCTGCAACCATTGCGGGATGATCACGATCCCCGCGAAATAGGCGCCAAAGCACAGCGCCAGCGACACGACGCCGGACGTGAAGCCGATATGGCGGAAGACCTTCAGGTCCACGACAGGATGTTCTTCAGTCAATTCCCAGATCAGGAAGACGCAAAAGCCGATCGCCGCCAGCACCGCCAGCGTCACGATGAGCGGATCGCCGAACCAGTCGCGATCCCGGCCAAGGTCCAGCATGACCTGGAGGCAGCCGATCCAGAAGATCAGCAGGCCAAGGCCGACATAATCGATGGGCAGCTTACGCGGTTCGTTCTCCGCCGGGCGCAGCAGGACCATAGCCGCGAATACGCACAGGGCAGCGATCGGCAGGTTGATGAAGAAGATCCAGTGCCAGCTCCAATTGTCGCTGATGTAGCCGCCGATGATCGGCCCCGCCGCCGGCCCGATCAGCGTCGTCATCGCCCAAAGGCCCATCACGCGGGCGCGCTGGTCGGGCGGGAAGATGCGGACGAGCAACGTCTGCGACATGGGCATGATGGGGCCGCCGCAAATCCCCTGCCCAATGCGGCAGGCGACGATCATGCCAAGGCTCATCGACAGGCCGCACAGCAGCGAGAAGATGCCGAAGCCCACCATGCTGAAAGTGAAGACCCTGACCGTGCCGAATCGTTGGGAAAGCCAGCCGGTCAACGGCACGCAGATCGCTTCCGCGACGGCGTAGGAGGTGATGATCCAGGTGCCCTGATCGGGCGTGATGCCCAGATTCCCCGCGATATGCGGCACCGACACGTTGGCGATGGTCAGGTCCAGCACCACCATGAAGTTGCTGAGCGCCAGCACGAGCGCCGCCAGCGTGCGCTGACGCGGGGTCAGGGACGAGATGCCGTCGGCAAGGCTGCTCACGGGCGTTTCCTTATGCGCCGGTCAGATCGATCTCGGCTTCCATCGAAAGCCCGACGCGCAAGGGGTGCGCAGCCAGTTCCTTGGGGTCGAGCGCGATGCGGACCGGCAGGCGCTGAACCACCTTGATCCAGTTGCCGGTGGCGTTTTGCGCCGGAATCAGCGCCATCGACGAGCCAGTGCCGCCGGAAAAGCCGACGACCTTGCCATGATAGACCACGTCGCCGCCATAAAGGTCGGAAATGACCTCCGCTGGCATGCCGATCCGCACGCGGCGCAGCTGCCGTTCCTTGAAATTGGCGTCGACATAGACCTGGTGGAGCGGCACGATGGTCATGATCGGCGTGCCCTGCGCGACCCGCTGGCCGACCTGGACCTGCCGCCGCGTGACCACGCCGTCGATCGGCGCGCGGATGACCGTGCGTTGAAGGTCAAGCCGGGCATTTTCCACCTTCGCCTTGGCAGCGAGCACGGCGGGATCGGTTTCCGCCGACAAGCCCCGGACCAGCGCATCGTTCGCAGCCAGCTGCCCTTGCGCCGCGCCGCGCGTGGCTTCGGCCACGGCGACGGCGGCGCGCGCCTGCTCCAGCCCCGCCTGGGCGGCGGCGAAAGCCTTTCGCGCGCTGGTGACTTCATCGCCCGACACCGCGCCTTCGGGCGCCAGAGCCTCCCGCCGGCGCAGATCGATGCGCGCCTTGTCGAAGTCCGCCTGCGCGGTCGCCAGCTGCGCCCGCGCCTGCGCGATGTCGGCGCCGCGCGCCTGTACCTGGGCGGCAAGGGAGGTGTTGGTCGCCGCCGTCTGCCGGAAACGGCGGCGCGCATCGGCCAGGTCGGCTTCCGCCTGCGCAAGGGCGATGCGGGCGTTGGTGGGATCAAGCCGGACCAATATGTCGCCGCGCTTCACCGCCTGCGTATCGGACACCAGCACCTGCGTCGCCTGGGCGGAAATGAGCGGCGTGACCTGCGCCACTTCGGCGTTCACATAGGCGTTGTCGGTGCTGACATGATTACGGCCGACCAGTTCATACCAGATAAGGTAGACAAGGCCGATCGCGACGACCGCGACCGCAAGGCGGATGAGCCATTTCTTGCGCTGCCCCATCTTCGCCGTCCGTTCGGCAACAGCGGCGTCCGAAGTGAATTCTGGCGTTGCGTCAGCCATGGGGGAGATCCTTGGACAAGGCGTCGCGGGGCGTGAAGCCGCCACCTAGCGCGCGAATGAGAGCGATGTCGAGAGTGAAGGCGCTGGCCTCCAGCTCCGCGACGGACTGGCGCGCGGCCAGCATCTGGTCTTCGACGTTCAGCACGTCGAGAAAGGTGAACAGGCCGCCGCGATAGCGCTTCTGCGCGATGCCATAGGCCTCCTCCGAAGCGGCGAGCGCGGTGCGAGCGGCGGCCAGGCGGCGTTCCAGATTGCGGCGGCCGCTGACCGCGTCGGCGACTTCCTGATAA
Source organism: Sphingobium sp. DC-2 (assembly GCF_000722555.1). Lineage (NCBI taxonomy): Bacteria > Pseudomonadati > Pseudomonadota > Alphaproteobacteria > Sphingomonadales > Sphingobiaceae > Sphingobium > Sphingobium sp. DC-2. The sequence continues at coordinate 182,027 of NZ_JNAC01000057.1, forward strand.
GCGCCCAGCACGGTCTTGTCATAGACGGCCACCGCTTCGTCATAAGCGCCGCGCGCGCCGCGATAGCGCGCCCGGATCGCGCCGCCATGGAAGATCGGCAGGCTGATCGCCGGGCCAACGGTGCCGAACAGCGAATCCTTGCTGAACAGCGTGTCGGTGAAAGGGCGCGGGCCTGTCTCGGTCGGGTTGAGGAAGTTGGAATCAGTATTATAGCCCAGCGACTGGATACCGGCGAGTGCGCTCAGGCGAATGGCGGGATAGAAGTCGGCGCGCGCCACCTTGATGCGCTTGGCCGCTGCCTCCGCCCTTGCCAGCGCCGCGGCGATGTCCGGGCGGCGGGCGACCAGATTGGTGGTGACATCTGCGGGCAGTCCCGCGGCGGCCAGACTGTTCAGCCGGGGACGCTCGATCGACAGGCCGCGATCGGGGCCCGCGCCGATCAGGGCGGCGATCTGGTGCCGCCGCACGGCAATGGACTGATCGATGGCGGCGAGCGCGGCCTGCGCGGTCGCCACGGTCGCGTCAGCCTGCCGCACGCTGCCGCGCGTTTCGAGGCCATTGCGCTGCCGGTCGGATACCAGCTTCTGGCTGGAGGAGCGGATTTCCAGCGTGCGCTGCTGAATGTCGCGCTGATCGTAGAGGCGCGACAGTTCGGCATAGGCGTCGGCGAGCGTGGTGGTCAGCGCCAGCTGCGCCTGCCGCGCGTCGATGCGCGCCGCCTCCGCTTGCGAAGTGGCGGCGGCCAGCGCCGCGCGGTTCTTGCCCCACAAGTCAAGGTCGAACGCCAGATCGAGCGCGATCCGGCCCGTGCCGAGCCAGCCCTGAGGCACGAAATCCTTGGGCAGCCCCATATTATAGCTTTGCCGCGTGGCGGCCGCGCTCGCATCCAGATCGGCGGAGGGCAGCAGCGCCGCTCCGGCCTCCCGCGCAGCGGCGGCGGCCTGACGGAAACGCGCGCCAGCGGCCGCCATGTCGGGCGAGGCGCGAAGCCCCTCCTCCATCAACTGGTCAAGCTGGGGATCGCCATAGACTTTCCACCAGCCATCCGCTGGCCAAGAGGACGCGGATTCCCGGCCCAGGCTCTGGCTGGCGGCGACGCTCTGCGCCGAACGCAGTTCGGGCTTTGGTCCAAGATCGGGCGTCGCGGTGCAGGCTGACAGCAACATCGCTGGAAGCAGAAGGGACCCGGCGCGAAGAGGAAAAAGGGGACGACTCACGAACATCAACCGTACCAACCAGTATGAAAATCGCCCTTGCGCCCGATGCAGGAGCTAGTCAACCCAATTGTCATACTATATGGTACGATTTCATGACGGAGCTTGTTTCCCCCCCTGCGATCAGCCGCCGCGAGGCGCGCCGGCGTGACCGGCAGGACGCCATATTGGAAGTGGCGCAGCGCCATTTCCTGGAACATGGCTATGGCGCGACCACCATGTCGGCGATCGCCGCGACGCTCGGCGGATCGAAGGGAACGCTCTGGAACTACTTCCCGAACAAGGAAGAATTATTTTCCGCCGTCCTACGCCGCGCGACGGCCGCCTATCATGCGCGCATCGCCCGAATATTGGACGAGAGCGGCGAACTGGAGCCGACGCTGCGCTGCTTCGCGAGCAATCTGCTGCGGCAGGTGACGATGCCCGAATCGGTCGCGCTACACCGCCTGGCGCTGGTCGAGGCGGGGCGATGGCCGAAGATGGGGGAGATTTTCTTCGATCTCGCGCCACGGCATACCCGCGCCCTGCTGGGCCGTTTCCTGCTGGGGGCGATGGAGAGGGGCCAGTTGCGCCACGCCGATCCGGCGCGGGCGGCGCACACGCTGATCACGCTGACGCTGTCGGGTTGCTATCAGAAGATCATCTGGGGGCAGCTGGATAAACCAGCCAGCGAGCAGATGGACGCGGACGTGGCCTTTGCCGTCGATTGCTTCCTGCGCGCCTACGCGCCGGAGCAAGGGGTGCAGCAGACGGGTATGGCCCATTAACCATTTTTTGGCGCTGTCGCTGTATCGCCCGTAAGGGAGGATGATCGCATGCCGTTTTTCAAATCCACGGGCCAGCCGCACGATGAATTTAGCGGCGCACGGCCGCCGCGCCGCCGCAGCCTGCTGCTGATCGAGGAAGACGCGACGGCGCGCGCGGTCATCGCGCGGCGGCTGGCGCATCTGAATTATGACGTGATCCTGGCGGAGGATGGCTTTGCCGCGCTCAACCGCCTGATCGGCCGGACGGTCGACATCATCCTGATCGACATGGGGATCAGGAAGCTGCCCGCCATCGCCGCCATGAAGAAGATCCGCGCGGCTGGCCTCGCCGGAAACGCCAGCTTCGTCATGATCACCGGCACGCAGGACAGCGCGTCCATCGTGGAGGCGCTGAAGGCGGGCGCGGACGACCATATCGCCAAGCCGTTCGACTTCGACGTGCTGGACGCGCAATTGCGCCATCTGTGCGGCCGGGCCGAACAGATCGGCGCGCTGGCCCGCCACAATGCGGAGCTGGACGCGCGGATCGCGCGGCGGGCGGTGGAACTGGGCGAGACGCGCGACGCGCTGCGCGAAATGCAGGCCGATCGCGCGCGGCTGGTATCCTCCATACAGGCGCTGCACGAGGAAATCGCGCGGCTGAGCGCAGCGCGCAACTGAACGGAAACGTCAGCGCCGCAGCCAGTGCGTCGCGACGAACCAGCCGCTGATCGCCACCGCCATCAGCGCACATACGCCCACCACGCCCCAAAAGGCCCATGGCTCATGCGCATAGGGGATGCCGTCGACATTCATGCCCAGCAGGCCGGTCAGGAATGTCAGCGGCAGGAACACCAGAGCGACGATGGAGATGATCAGCGCCTGCCGGTTCATCTGTTCGGCGCGCAGGTCCGTCAGTTCTTCATGCGCCAGGGCCGAACGCTCGCGCACCGCCTCCAGCTCCTCCGCCATGCGGGCGCAGCGGTCCGCCGCTTCCTGAAGGTGCAGGCGGTCGTCAGGCTCCAGCCAGACCGTTTCCGCCAGCGATAGCCGCTCCAGCGCCTGCCGCTGCGGCGCGATGAAACGGCGGTAGCTGATCGCCGTAGCGCGAATGCCGGACACCTGACGGCGCACTTCGGCCGCCGTGCTTTCGCCCATGCCGCTTTCAATCTCGTCCAGACTGTCGCCAAGCTCGGCAACTTCGGGATCGAGCGCTTCGGTGATCTGGCGGGATAGCTCCGCGATCAGGTCGCCCGGATCGTGGATTTTCCCGGCCAGCATGCACGCGATCACCGGATCGAGCGCGGCAAGAGGGCGGTAGCTTACGGAGATGACGCGCGCATGTTCGGCCCACAAGCGGATCGACACGAGGGCATCGCCAGTGGGATCGTCCATCATGCTGAGCCCGCGCAGATTGACGAGCGCCCCTCCCCCCATGATCGTGCAGCGCGGACGGGTTTCCTGAGCGAGCAAGGCGGAAAGCGCGGCCTCCGGCATGTGGTCGCAGCGGGAGGCGACGGCGCGCGCATCCTCTTTCCACCCGTCCGCATGCACCCAGCTGAACGGCGCATCGCCGGTCTGGGCACAGAAAGCGTCCAGGGTGATTTCCCGCGCCCTGATGCCATCGCTGATGAAGACGCGGCTCATCGCGGCAGGTCCAGCCAGAGCGACAGCCCCTCGCCCGGATCGGCGGGCGGGGCGGCGGCAGGGATGCGGGCGGCGTCGGCGCGTGCGCGATCCAGTATGGCGGGCGGCACAGCGGGGTGATGATAGACGCGGTCGGCCTCCCCCAGCAGGCGGGCGGTACGCAGCGTGAGGTCATCAGGGTCGCCGGACAAGAGGCGCATGCGAACGAAGCGGGAGGCGGCGATATCGTGCTGTCGCTCCAGCCACAGCGGCAGGGCGTCCGCCGCATTATCGCTGAACGGGTCGATCATGCCGCCGGGGCTGAGGCCCGCGTCAATGGCGCGGCGGCGCGCGGCTGCATCCGGCCAGCGCGCCCTTATGGCCGATCGCATGCCGTAAAGGGCCGTGGCGAGCGCGCCCAGCCGTTGCGGCAACAACGCCTCGAACCGCTGGCGCAGCGCCTTGGCAAGGCCAGCAGACGCGCCGCCGGTGCCGATGGCGATCAGCACGGGCGCCCGGTCGACGATCGCGGGCAGGGTGAAGTCGCACAGGTCCGGCCGGTCAGTCGCATTCACCAGCACGCCGCGCGCGCGGAGCCGGGCGGCCGTCGCCTCGTCCCCGTCGGCGACGATGGCGATCGCGGCCTCATCCTCCTCCGCCACGATGCGGGCGCCCGCGCGTTCGAGCAGGCGGCGCTTGGCGTCCGCCGCCTCCCCTGCTCCGGTCAGGATGACGGGCCTGCCCTTCAACGTCAGGAAGACGGGCAGGCTGTGCATCAGTCGCGCACCCAGTCGGGGATCTTGTCCGCCTCGATCAGCGCCTCGATCGGCGGGCGGGCGCGAACGACCGCCCATTTGCCGCCCGAAACCAGCACCTCCGGCGTCAGCGGACGGCTGTTATAGGTGCCCGCCATGGTCGCGCCATAGGCGCCCGCCGTCATGAAGGCGACCAGATCGCCCGCCTGCACCACGTCCATGTCGCGGTGCATGGCGAAAGTGTCGCCGGTTTCGCAGACCGGCCCCACCACATTGGCGGTCGCGCGTTTCCCGACCGGGTTGACGGCGCGGATGTCGTGCCATGCGTCGTAAAGGCTGGGGCGCATCAGGTCGTTCATCGCCGCGTCGACGATGACGAAGGGAGCCTGCGCGCCCTGCTTCACGCGCACCACGCGGGACAGCAGCGCGCCCGCATTGCCGACGATGACTCGCCCCGGCTCGAACATCAGGCGGACATTCCAGCCGCTGGTCACGCGCGTCACCATCTCCCCATAGGCGGCGGGAAGCGGCGGAATGGGAAGCGAGGGATCATAAGGCACGCCAAGGCCGCCGCCCAGGTCGGCGGTACGGATGTCATGCCCCGCAGCGCGCAACTGACCGATGAGTGCGCCGACCTTGACGAAGGCGGCTTCCAGCGGCGCAAGGTCCGTCAACTGGCTACCGATATGGACAGCGACCCCCTGCACGTCGAGGCCCGGCAGATCGCGCGCGGCGGCATAGCTTTCCAGCGCGCGGTCATAGGGAATGCCGAACTTGTTCTCCGACTTGCCGGTCGAAATCTTGGCATGGGTGCCTGCATCGACATCCGGGTTGATGCGATAGGCGACGGGAGCTTGTCTGCCCATGGACAGCGCGACTTCGGACAGCATCTCCGCTTCCGGCTCGCTTTCCAGGTTGAACTGGTAGATGCCATGTTCCAGCGCCAGACGCATCTCCCCGGCCGTCTTGCCGACGCCGGAAAAGACGATGCGGCTGGCCGGAATGCCCGCAGCGATGGCACGCAGCAACTCGCCGCCCGACACCACGTCCGCGCCGAGTCCCAGCTTTGCCAGCGTCGCCAGCACCGCACCATTGGGATTCGCCTTGACCGCGAAAGCGATCAGCGGATCGGCAAGGCGCGACAAGGCTTCGCGGAACACGCCGACATGGCGGGTGAGCGTGGCGGTGGAATAGATATAGACGGGCGTGCCGACGGCCTCCGCAATCTCCGTCATCGGCACCTGCTCCACATGCATGGCGCCGTTCACATAATCGAAATGGTCCAAGGCTCTCTTGTCCTAGCGGGTCTGGTCAGGGCTGGCTTTCGGGCGGCAGATCGAAGGGATCATCCTCCCGGACGCGTGAATTGGTCAGCAGGTCGACGGTGCGTTCGGGCCGCGCCTGGATGGAAGGCGTCATCAGTTCCTGCGCGGTCGGCGCTGCGGCGGCGCCCACCGGCACGGCAGGCATCTTCTGCCCCTCAATAGGCTTCAGCGGCTGACGCCCGCCACATGCCGCCAAGGCGAGCGGCAGCATGGCGAAGCCTATGCCGCGAAGGAGGATGCCGGTCCTCATGCCTGCCTGTCCTTTCGAGCCTGCGCGATGCGCGCCCGCACCTGATCGGGCGCGGTGCCGCCATGGCTTTTCCGGCTGGCGACCGATGCATCGACCGTCAGCACCGCATAGATGCGCTCATCAATCCGGGCGTCAATGGCTTTCAGCGTTTCGATCGGCAGGTCGGCCAGCGGCGTGCCCGCGCTCTCCGCCGCCGCCACCGCGCGGCCGGTGATGTGATGCGCCTCGCGGAAGGGCACATTGGCTTCGCGCACCAGCCAGTCGGCGAGGTCGGTGGCGGTGGCGAAGCCGCTTTCCGCAAGGCCACGCATGCGATCGGTGCGGAACGTCACCGTCTCGATCATGCCGGTCATCGCGGCGATGCTGAGGCCCAGCAGGTCATGCGCCTCGAACACCGGCGGCTTGTCGTCCTGCATGTCCTTCGAATAAGCGAGCGGCAGGCCCTTCATCGTGACGCACAGCGCGTTCATGCAGCCCATGATGCGCCCGGCATGGCCGCGCACCAGCTCGGCGGCATCGGGATTGCGCTTCTGCGGCATGATCGAACTGCCGGTGGAATAGGCGTCAGGCAGCTTGACGAAGCCGAACGGCTGGCTCGCCCAGATGATGAACTCCTCGGCCAGGCGCGAAAGGTGCAGGCTGCACTGGGTGGCCGCCATCAGATAGTCGAGCGCGAAGTCACGGTCGGACACGCTGTCGAGGCTGTTGTCGGTCGGCTTGGCGAAACCCAGCGCCGCCGCCGTGGCGTGGCGGTCGATCGGAAAGCCGGTTCCGGCGAGCGCGGCCGCGCCCAGCGGGCATTCGTTCAGCCGCGTGCGCGCATCGGCGAAGCGGCTGCGGTCGCGGCGGACCATCTCATGATAGGCCATCAGGTGATGGCCCAGCGTCACGGGCTGCGCGGATTGAAGGTGGGTGAAGCCGGGCATGACGGCATCGGCATGCTCCTCCGCGCGCGCAAGCAGCGCCTGCTGGAGCGCATCGAGCCCCGCCTCCACCTCGTCGATCGCGTCGCGCACCCACAGGCGGAAGTCGGTCGCCACCTGGTCATTGCGCGACCGGGCGGTGTGCAGCCGTCCCGCTGCCGGGCCGATCAGCTCGGCGAGGCGCGATTCCGTGACCATGTGGATATCTTCCAGGTCCAGGTTCACGGGCACGCCATTGGCTTCATATTCGGCCGCGATCCTGTCCAGCCCGGCGGTTATCGCCTGCGCGTCCTCGCCGCTGACGATGCCCTGTTTCGCCAGCATCGCGACATGCGCCTTCGATCCGGCGATGTCCTGCTTCCACAATCGCTTGTCGAACGGGATGGAGGCATTTATCTCGCGCATGACCGAAGCCGGGCCCGCTGCGAAGCGTCCGCCCCACATGCTGTTGGAGCCTTCGTTGCGAACTTCCCCGCCCCGATCAACTTTGCCCTGCGTAATGACACTGCTCCTGCTGGCTGGCCTTGGCGCGTGCGATAGGCAATCGCCGCCTCCTGGGCAAGGTCAAGCCAATAGCAGCGCGCAAATCCCGGCGGCAAGCGGCGAGGCGACGGGCGCTTCGCAAAGCGCGAAGGGCGTGTTCAGCTATACGATCGACCGTTCGAAGGCGGGCGCCGCCGCCCCGGATTTTTCCTTCACCGGGCCGGACGGCAAGGACGCGGCGTTGCAGGATTTCGCGGGCAAGCCAGTGCTGGTGAACCTGTGGGCAACATGGTGCGCGCCTTGCGTCGCTGAAATGCCGACGCTCGACAGCCTGGCCAAGGCTTATAAGAAGGACGGCCTGGCCGTGCTGACCATATCGCAGGACAGCCAGGGCGAAAGCGTGGTCAAGCCCTTCTTCGCCAAGCATAAGCTGCCGAACCTGCAAGGCTGGACCGATCCCGAAAACCAGTTCGGCTTCCACTTCGCCACCGGCATGCTGCCGACCAGCGTGCTGTACGACCGGCAGGGCAAGGAAATGGCGCGGGTCGTCGGCGCGCTGGACTGGAACAGCAAGGAAGGCCGGGATCTGATCGCGGCGGCGCTGGAGTCCTGACGGAATCCACTCGCCCCTGCTCCGTCATGCTGAACTTGTGTTTAAACGTAAGGTATCGCCAAAACGAACAAGCGCCGGAAACCCACTATTTTCGGCGCATGCAAAGTGCGCAGGCATGTTGCGCGCTTCTCAATTGCAGAGCACATGCAAGCTATAATATCCTTGGGCGAGTTCGATAGTAATCCTGTGAAAACAACTTCATAAATCTGAAAAATTGTGCGGCGCAATAGCGGCTTTTCAGACCTTCTCCGTTTCCCCCACTGCACGATAACGCATAAGCAGGGGGCAATAGATGAAACGATTATCTGCACTTCGACTTTCTCTTGTTCTGGCTTCCTCCTGGTCCGCTTGCGCGGTTGCACAGGAGGCGGCGCAAGCACCGCAGGCCGACGAGGGATCGGCCATCATCGTCACCGGCACCCGCGCCACCGGCATGCAGGCCGCCGAAAGCGCCGCGCCGATCCAGGTGCTGAGCGAAGAGGCGATCAGCCATGTCGGCCAGCCCAACCTCAACCAGGTGCTGACGCAGCTCGTCCCCAGCTTCACCGCGCAGACGCAGGGCACCGACCTTTCCAGCTTCTCTCTTTCCGCCCGGCTGCGCGGCCTTAGCCCCAATCACACGCTGGTGCTGGTCAACGGCAAGCGCCGCCACGGCAACGGCATCCTTCAGGTGATTTCCGGCGCGTTCCAGGGCTCGGCCGCGCCCAGCATCGACCTGATCCCGCCGGACTCCGTGGCGCGCGTCGAAGTGTTTCAGGAAGGCGCGGCGGCCGTCTACGGCACCGACGCGATCGCGGGCGTCATCAACTTCATCCTCAAGGACCAGGACGAAGGCGGCACCTTCAAGATCACCGGCGGCCAGCATTATGACAGCGAGGGCGAGCTTTTCTCCGCATCCGGCAACATGGGCTTCAAGCTGGGCGAGGACGGCTTCTTCAACCTGACCCTGTTCCACAGGCGGCAGGACTATACGACCGTGGGCGAAGGCCAGGTGCAGGTGACGCAACGCGACGGATCGCTGCAACCCAACGCCCCGGCCCAATGGTCAAACCTGACCGGCGACGCCCTGTCGGGGATCAATGGCGGCCAGCCCCGCACGAAGCTGACGCTCGGCTTCTACAATATGGGCTATGATTTCGGCGGCGTCGAACTGTACAGCTTCGGCGACTATGCCCGCCGCGAAGGCTGGGCCAAGCAAGGCTACCGCCATCCCAAGCGCATCTGCTACGAAGCGGGCAATCTGGGCGGCAGCGTGACCCCGGCGCCCTACGATCCCAGCATCTGCTACAGCGACACCGGCATCTATGGCATGGTTCCGTTGCAGCATGTCGTCGAGGACGAATATAGCTTCACCGTGGGCGCCAAGGGCGAGTTTGGCGGCGGCTGGAACTATGACATCAGCGGCACCTATGGCGCGCAGAAGGACAGCATCTACACCGAACAGTCAGCGCATCGCGAATTGTGGCAGGAAAGCTTTGCCGCAGGCGGCGTCGCCCGTGCGATCACGCCCAGCAGCGCCTATGACGGCGGGTTCAAGCTGGCGCAGACGACCATTACGACCGACATCCGCAAAGAATTCGATGCCGGCATGGCTTCTCCGCTGACCTTCGCGTTCGGGGGCGAGTACCGGAAGGACGAATATGAAATCCTTCAGGGCGACGCCGTTTCGACCTACAAGACCGGCGTCCAGTCCTTCCCCGGCTACAAGGCGTCCGACGCAGGCGATTTCCAGCGCAGTTCGAAGGCGGTCTACGCCAACCTGATCGGCGAGCCGGTGGATGGCTGGAGCGTCGATCTTGCCGGACGCTATGAAGATTATACGGATTTTGGCGATACCGCGATCTGGAAGGTGACGACGCGATACGACTTCTCGCCCGCCATCGCCATCCGGGGCACGGCCAGCACCGGCTTCCGCGCTCCCACGCTCGCCGAACAGAAATATTCGACCATCAATGTCGGCCCGACCAGCGCCATCGCGCAGCTTCCCGCAGGCACCCCGGCCGCCGCACTGCTGGGCTTCGGATCGTTGAAGGCGGAAAAGTCGAAGAATTTCTCCGCCGGTATCGTGCTGCGGCCGGTGCCCAAGCTGGCGGTCACGGTTGATGGCTATCTTATCAAGATCAAGGACCGCATCACCGGGACGGCGGCGCGCAACGCCGTGCTGAACGGCGTGCCGCAGGCGGGTGGCGCGGACATTCTGAACGCCCTGAGCGCGGCTGGCATCGTGCTCGACAGCGCATTGTTCACCGACGGCACCATCGGCGTGTCCAGCTTCACCAACGGCATCGACACGCGGACCTGGGGCATCGACTTTTCCGCAAGCTATCCGGTGGCGCTGGACTTCGGGACGCTGAACCTGTCGCTGACCGCCAACTATAACAAGACGAAGATCACGGACAACAAGGTCGGCTATCCGATCTTCAACGCGGCGTCGGAAAGCAATATCGAACGGTCCAATCCGGACTATAAGGTCGTCGCCAACGCCCTGTTCAAGAGCGGCGGGTTCACGCTCAACCTGCGCGAAACCTTCTACGGCAAGACCAGCGTCCTGGTGCGGCCCGCCTTCAACGCGCGCACGATCGCTGGCGCGCTACCCGATGGCGGTTTCCTGATCGGGGACGGCGCAGGCGGTGCAAGCCAGCTCTACTTCAACGGCGTTGTGAAGGCGACGGCGATCACCGACCTGGAGGCGAGCTATGACTTCACCGATCATGTGACCTTCGCGATCGGCGCCAACAACCTGTTCGACAAGCGCCCCGAAATCCCCAAGCTGCTGGGAGACGATGTCCCTGTGGGGGCGGGCGTTTCTCCCTACATCAACGGTTCGGGCAGCTATAACAGCTACTACGGCCATGGCCCCTACGGCACGTCGGGCGGCTATTATTATGCTCGCCTGGAGTTCAAATTCTAAAAAGCCTATCGGGTCGCGGAGGAGGCCGGCTTCGGAAACGAAGCTGGCCTTTTCTACTGGTCGCCGGACTAAATCCTCTCTCTATCGGTAAGGAGGATTTTAGTCTGACAGATCCCTCGCCTCGCGCACCACCAGAACAGGAACGCCATCGCGCACGGGAAAGGCAAGACCCGCCGCGTCGGAGATGAGTTCCGACCGCTCCGGGTCCCACCGTAAGGGCGTCCGCGTGACCGGACACACCAGCTTCGCCAACAGCGCGGGATCAAGTGCCCGGCTCATTGCATCGTCGCTCCGCCATCGCGTTCGATGCGGCCGACGATCTGCATCAACTGGATGATGCGTTCCGAACGCTCGCGCAGGCTGTCCGCCTCCAGCAGCGTCTGCTTGGCCGCAGGGTCGAACGGCGCGACCTGCGCTATGCCGTTGACCAGCGACATATCGTCCAGCCGCGATACGGCGGTCCAGTCCACCACATAACCAAGCGCTTCGGCAAAGCGGCGCGATTCCTGCTCGATCGCGGCGCGCTCCACCGCCGCCAGCACCTCATCCTCCGGCGCCTGCTCCACATCCGCTTCGATCTGGCGGAAGGCGGTGGCGACATCCAGTTCGCGGATGACGCGGAACCGCGCAAGGCCCCTGAGGACGATGTTGAACCGGCCATCCTCCAGCGCCTCGATATGGCTGATGTGGCCAAGGCACCCCATGTCGAACAGTGCAGGCCTTGGCCCGTCACCGCGCGGCTGGATCATGCCGATGCGCCGGTCGCGCGCCATCGCGTCATGGATGAGCGCCCGGTAGCGCGGCTCGAAAATGTGGAGCGGCAGTTCCATGCCCGGCAGGAGCAAGGCCCCCGCCAGCGGGAATATGGAAACGCGGGCGCGGTTCACCGCCGCAGCCGTCAGGAAAAGAGGATCTGGGACAATTTCCGCCGCTGCGCCGCGACCCATGGGTCTTCCAGACCCGTCGCCTCGAACAGCTTGAGCAATTGCGCGCGCGCCGCACCGTCATTCCAGCCGCGATCGCGGCGGATCATCTCCAGATATTCCTCCGCCGCCCGGTCGCGATCGCCATTGGCCATCAACCCGCCCGCCAGTTCGAACCGCGCCTCCTGATCGTCCGGGTCAGCGGCGACGCGCGCCTCCACGCCGGTCAGGTCGGCCACGGGCTTGGCATCGCGGGCCAGGGCGATAGCGGCGCGGGCGCGATCTATCGCCTGATCCTTCGCCACATCAGCCGGGAGCGCCGCCAGAACCGCCTCGGCCTCATCCAGCCGGGCGAGCGCGACCAGCGCCCGCGCCTCGCCCGATGCAACATCGGCATTGTCCGGGACCATCTGCGCGATCTGCTGGAATACCGACAAGGCGCGCTCATGCTCGCCTCCCGCCAGAAGCCCCTCGCCCATGGCGATCAGCGGCGCGATCTCCTCAAGCTGCGCCTTTTCGTCCGAGGCGACGGGAAGCTGGGCAAGCAACTGGTCGAGATATTGCTTCAGTTGCCCTTCGGTCCGCGCCTGGCTGAGGTCGGCGACCGGCTGACCCTGAAAAACGGCGTAGACGGTCGGGATCGACTGGACGCGGAACTGGGCGGCGATGAACTTATTCTCATCGACGTTGATCTTGACCAGCTTCACGCCCTTGGACGCATAATCGGCGCAGACCTTTTCGATGACGGGCGTCAGCTGCTTGCAGGGGCCGCACCATTCCGCCCAGAAATCAACGATGACCAGGCTGGTGCGGGAAGGTTCCACAACGTCGCGGCGGAACGCCTCCACCGCTGCCTTATCGGTGTCGCTCATTCCTAAGGTCGCCACGTTTCTGTCTCCTGCCAATGCGGTTGGGTGCCGCCTCCATACATCGCAATATGTGGGGCGTCACCCTTCCGGCACAAGGGAGCGATCAGAAGGTGTAGCCGATACCGACCGCGCCCGCCCACTGGTTGCGCGAGCCTGCGATGCTGACCACCGGCGAGTCGCCATAATCGCCCAGCATGCGCGCATAGCCGCCCAGCGCGAAAAGCGCCCAGCCCTTGCGCAGATCGCCCGACAGCGACACGCCGCCCGTCAGGTTGACGCCCACCCGCTTGAACCCGGCGCTGTTGCCTGCATCGGAATAAGCGGGAAGACCCGAAGCAAGCGCATCCGCCGCGTCGATGTCGTAATAATAGCGGCCATAGCGCTTGCCGACATAGTCGGCTGACACGCCCAACCCGACGAAGCTGCGGGTCGAAAGCGGCGTGAAATATTCGATCGCCGGGGTCACGACATAGCTTTTATGCGCGCCCGCCACATCCTTCGTCACGGCGACGCGCACCGAAAGATTGTCGTAGGCGCTGGTGAAGACGCCGGTCTTGCCGATCCCCGCGAAGCCGCCCACCTCGATCGCGACGTCGCGTTTGCCAAGCGCGCGCACGGCGTCATCCTTGATATTCTTGAGGCCCGACCGGTCGAATCGGGCGGTCACCACCGGCCCAAGCTGAAAGTCGAGGCCGTTGGGGTCCGTATTCGGGATCGCATCGAAATAGAGGCCGGGGCCGCGCGTCCAGAAGGCGAAGTCGCTGACCTTGCCGCGCAACTGGGGAATCGGGATGACGCGATAATCGTCCGATCCTTCATAGCTGGGGATCACTGCCGCGCCGATGCCGACCGTAAGCGAGTTGCTGTCCTCCTGCGCGAGAGCCGGTACGGTCATGGCGGCCGCCGCCAGGCACGACGCGGCGGCAAGAAAATGACGATGGTTCATGAAGTCCCCTGTTTCCCTGATAAAAAGCTGAACGCTAAAATGTTTCGATGCCAACACAGTTCCGGTTAACATGGGTCAGAGGAAATATTTGACCTTCACCTCCTGCCGCACCGCGCTGCCGGATACCGGGAACAAGGCCGACCGGAAGCTGGGCGCGCCAAAGCGGATAGGCGGATTACGGGAAAATCCCACGCCTTCGCGCGGTATGCCCGCGAATGTGTCGAGCTTTCCATTGCCATTTTCGTCGTGAATGACCGCAAGGCCATATTCGCCCGGCGGAAGCGAGCCGAGGAAGGTCGCCTGCTCCGTCGCCGGGACCGTCATGTGCCGCCGCTCCGGATCATCGCTGCAATCGGGGAAATAGCGCGCCTGACGCGTGATGCAGACCAGGACCTGCCCCTTGGCCGAACGCAGGCCTTGCAGGCTGAGGCTGAGCGGCTGGGACTGATCCGCTGGCGCTGCGGCGGCAAGCAACAGACCCGTGACGACGGCAAGCCGAACCTTCAAACCTTCTCCCCCTTGAAGCTGCCTAGCCCTTTGTCGGTGCCGCAAAGCCGGTCCCAGACACGGAAATACAGGCCGTAATTGCATGTGTAGAGATCGTGATGGCGCTGATGATGGCTGGCGGTGATCAGCCACTTTCCCGCCCAGCCATGCACCATGAAGCGCGGAAACATCTCCCAGCCCATATGATTGGACACACCCATCACGGTCATGATCGTCAGCACCACCCCCAGCGCCGCGACATGGATGGGGATGAGGAAGACCAGCAGCGGGATGACGATCGCGCCCGTAACCGCTTCCCAGGGATGGAAGCTCATCGCCGCCCAGGCCGTGGGCGGACGGCTGGCATGGTGGACGGCGTGGGCGATACGGAACAGGCGCGGCTGGTGCATCCAGCGATGGGTCCAGTAGAACCAGCTATCGTGCGCGGCAAGATAGAGCAGCACCGAAAGCGGCAGATACCAGAGCGGGAAGGCATGGACATCGCTATAGATGCGGGTCCATCCATGCGCCTGCCAGCCCCAAGCGACCACGCCAGCGGGCACGCCGTAGATCAGCGCCGCCACCATCGACCAGCCGATTTCCCGGCCGATCTGACGCCGCAGGCCACTGTAGAGGCCCGGCTTGCGGACGCGGGTCGCCAGCGCGAAACCGCCGCTGGAAAGAAGGTAGCGAACAGCGACGATAGCGCTCATCAACAGAGCGGACGGGATCAGAGCCGCGGCCATGCCCCCCTATAGCCACGCTTTCCCGATTGCGGAAGGCGGATGCGCGCGAGCCTAGGTGCGCGGGCGCGCCTGACGGTAGCTGCCCAGGATGCGGACCCATTTGCTGTGGAATTCCAGTTCAGCGAGCGCGCGGTCGACCGCCGGGTCGCCCGGCATCCCCTCGATATCGCAGAAGAACTCGGTCGCCGCGAAGCTTGCGCCCCGCTGATAGCTTTCCAGCTTGGTCATGTTGACGCCATTGGTCGCGAAGCCGCCCATCGCCTTGTAGAGCGCGGCAGGGACGTTCTTCACCTCGAACAGGAATGTCGTCATGACCGGGCCGATGCCGGGCTGGGGCATGGCCGGTTCGCGCGCCAGCACCAGGAAGCGGGTCATATTGTCGTCGCTATCCTCGATATTCTCCGCGACGAGACGAAGGCCGTATAGTTCAGCCGCCAGATAGGGGGCGATGGCGCCCTCCCCCGGCTTGCGCGCTTCGGCCACCAGCGCGGCCGCGCCCGCCGTATCGGCATAGGCGACCGGCTGGATACCCCGTTCGCGCAGATAGTGGCGGCACTGGCCCAGCGCTTGCGGATGGCTGATCGCGCTCTTTACCGGCGTGTCGTCCACCGCCATCAGACAGTGGCGGATGCGCAGGAAATATTCGTCGATGATGTGCAATCCCGATTCGGGCAGCAGGAAATGCATGTCGGCAACGCGGCCGTGCAGGCTGTTTTCGATGGGGATAACCGCCCGGGCCGCCTGGCCGGACCGCACCGCATCGATCGCATCCTCAAACGCAAAGCAGGGCAGCGGCACGCAATCGGGCGCATAGCCCAAGGCGGCAAGATGCGAGTTCGCGCCCGGCGCGCCCTGATAGGCGACGGCACGGGCGGGATCGAGCGCGGCCTTCGCGGCCATTTCCGCGACGATGACGCGGGCGGGGGCGGGATAGTTTTCCATGGACGCGAGCGCGCTTAGGCACTCCTGCGCGCGCGCGCAAGCGTGGGAGAGGCGCTGCAAGGCCAAAAGCGGGCGTCTGCCCCTTCAACCCGGCTTGCGCGTTCGCACTTGCGCCATTATGGCAGCGCGCTAAAGGGGGCGCGGAATCCAAGCCGCCAGAACAGAAAGTCAAGGGAATCCGAGCGAATGGGCGATCGTTTCAACACCGTTGCAGGCTGGGCGTTGTTCGCGGGGATCATTGCGCTGGGCGGCGGCATCGTCAGTTCGAAATTCTATCATGCCGAACGGCCCGAAAAAATGGGCTACGCCATCGAAGGCGTGGAAGCGGAGGGTGAAGGCGGCGCTGCGGGGCCTGGCCTCAACACGCTGCTCGCCAGCGCCGATATTGCGGCGGGCGAGAAGGTTTTCGCGAAATGCGCGGCTTGCCATACGATCAATCAGGGTGGCGCGAACGGCATCGGCCCCAATCTGTACGCCACGGTCGGCGAGGAAATCGGCAAGGGCAAGGCGGGCTTCGCCTTCTCCGACGCGCTCAAGAGCAAGGGCGGCACCTGGACCTTCGAAAATCTGGACCATTGGCTGGAAAGCCCGCGTGAATTCGCGCCCGGCACCAAGATGACCTTTGCGGGCCTTGGCAGTCCGGCGGATCGCGCGAACCTGATCGCATGGATGAACACGCAGGGGTCGAACCTGCCCCTGCCCGCCGCCGACGCCGCTCCGGCCGACGCGAGCGCCACGCCGGGCGAAGCCGCCGCGAATGCCACCAATGCGGCGGCAAGCGTGGAGGGCCAGGCGCCCGCCAATGCAGCCCCTGCTGGCGGCCCGGCCGCACCGGCGACCGGAAAGTAATCGGGCGGTAGTTTTCCGGGGTTGAGTTTTGTCAGGCGCGGCACCTGTTGCCGCGCCTGATGCTTTTTGTTGATCCTTGGGGCATTTCCCTCCACCAGCCTGCGACTGGTCCCCCTCCCCATTCGATGGGGAGGATTATTCGAACGGAAAACCACCCTCGAACGCGAGGTCACCTCTGCTTCGTTTGCTCTCAATTTGTGGATCAAGGGCCCATGGAAGCTACATGCTGTTGCGGAGGCAGGAGACAGTTCCTCCGTCAGATCTGGCTATCACGACCGATTTATCATTAGCAGGGCAGGGCTAAACCTCAGTCGGCTTTTCTTTGAGCCGCAAGCCAAACCCCCGCGCCCATCAACGCTCCGCCACGAGCAGCTTGTCGATCTTGCGCCCGTCCATGTCCACAATCTCGAACCGCCAGCCCTGATCGTCCACGAAGTCGCCGACTTCGGGCAGGCGCTTGAGCAGCCAAAGCGCATGTCCCGCAACAGTGGCGTAGTCGCGGTCATCCGGCAGTTCGAGCCCGATACGCTCCGCCAGCAGGTCGACCGGCATCTGCCCCGAAACGAGCAGGCTGCCGTCCTCGCGTTCGACAACGTCCGGTTCCTCATGCAGGTCGCGGTCGGACACGAAATGACCGGCAATGGCTGAAAGCAGGTCGGCCGGGGTCGCGATCCCTTCGAAATGGCCATATTCGTCATGCACCATGACCATCGGCACATCGGCGCGGCGCAGCACTTCCAGCGCGTCCATGGCGTCGACCTGATCGGGCACCACTTCCACCCGGCGCATCAGCGCTTCCAGATTGAGCACTTCGCCCCGGAACAGCGCCGTCATGATGTCGCGCGCCTGCACGACGCCGATGATATCCTCGACCGTGCCCCGTCCTACCGGCAGCCTCGTATGCGGCGTTTGCAGCAGGCGGGCGCGGATCGTGTCCTCATCGGCCTGAACGTCGATCCAGTCCACATCCATGCGCGGCGTCATGATCTCCCGCACCGGCCGGTCAGCCAGCCGGACCACGCCGGAAATGATCGCGCGCTCGCTTTCCTCGATGACGCCAGACCGGCTGGCTTCGGCAACGATCAGGTGCAACTCCTCGGCCGTCACCTGCTGATCCGATT
Source organism: Sphingobium sp. DC-2 (assembly GCF_000722555.1). Lineage (NCBI taxonomy): Bacteria > Pseudomonadati > Pseudomonadota > Alphaproteobacteria > Sphingomonadales > Sphingobiaceae > Sphingobium > Sphingobium sp. DC-2. Next base: position 199,755 of record NZ_JNAC01000057.1, read on the forward strand.
CGCGGTTCAGCCGCAACAGGCGGAAGATCAGCGCGCTCGATCCGTCCAGCACCCAGACAATAGGCGCGGTGATCTTCGCCAGCCACAGCATCGGCGTGGCGACGAGCACGGCGATGGACTCGGGCGCGCGCAGGGCGAACTGCTTGGGCACCAATTCGCCGATGATCAGCGACGCGTAGGTGGTGAGGCCGATCACCAGCGCGAAACCCAGATTTTCGGCCATGTTGGGGCTGAGGCCCAAGCCTTGCAGCCGTTCCCCGACAGGTCCGCCAAGACTCGCCCCGGAATAAGCGCCCGCGACGATGCCGATCAGCGTGATGCCGATCTGCACCGTGGACAGGAATTTGCCGGGATCACTGCCAAGCTCCAGAGCGGTACGCGCGCCGCGGCGACCGGCCTTCTCCATCGCCTGCAAGCGCGGCCGCCGCGCGGATACGATCGCCAGTTCGGACATGGCGAAGACGCCGTTCAACGCCACCAGCGCAAGGATGATGACAAGGTCGGCCCAGGGAAAGGGCGTGGGAGCATGTGGGGGGATCATGGCCATGGCGGTCAGCTACGCCCTATAACCCTGTTTCTTGCAGTTTCACAACCACCCCCTCATCCGCCGTTCAGTTCGGTCGTGGAACAATCAGCCTTCTGGACGATTGGGAACCCAGCCGCGTCTTTCGGCGCAAGTCTATAAGGGAATGGAAAGAATGAGGATTTCTCATCGCATCATGGGGGCAGCGGGGGTGGTGGCCATGTTGGGGACCGCTGCCTGCACCACCGACCCGAACACGGGCCAGCGCCAGATATCGAAAGCGGCGATCGGCGGCATAGGCGGCGCGCTGGGCGGATATCTGCTGGGCGACCTGGTCGGCGGGCGTCGCGACCGGACGGAAAAAATCCTGGGCGCGGGCATCGGCGCGGTCGCTGGCGCGGGCATCGGCGCTTATATGGACGCACAGGAACGCAAATTGCGCGAGGAAACGGCGGGCAGTGGCGTGGACGTGATCCGCGACGGCGACAATCTGGTCCTCCGCATGCCTTCGGGCATCACCTTCAGCTATGACAGCGCCGCCGTGCAGCCGCAGTTCCAGCCGACGCTGAACGATGTGGCGTCGGTGCTGGCGCAATATCCCAAAACCTATATCGACGTTTACGGCCACACCGACAGCGATGGCACGGACGCCTATAACCAAGCCCTTTCGGAACGGCGCGCCCAGTCTGTGGCGGATTATCTGACTACCCATGGCGTCCAGTCAGCGCGCATCGCGACGCGCGGCTTTGGCGAAACCCAGCCGATCGCGTCGAACGCCACCGAAGAGGGCAAGGCGAGCAACCGCCGCGTGGAAATCAAGATCGCGCCGGTTACGGAAAGCGACGTCAGGTCGTAAGGGATTGGCGGGACCGGGGCTCGCCGGTTCCGCCCCCTGTCCGGCTGAGCGGAGGCGAGGACACCTCACTGCGTCCGGTGGAGCCCTTCGACCTCGCTCAGGGGGAACGGAGGTTTCAGAAGCTCGCGTTCAGGCCGTCGATCACGAACTGGGCGGCAAGGGCGGCGAGCAGCACGCCTAGCAGACGGGTGATCACCGCCTCGATCTTAGTGCCCAGCAGCGCCATGAGCGGCCCGGCCGCGAGCAGCGACGCCAGCATCAGCGCCAATGTCGAAAGCACCGCGCCCATCACGATCAGCCGCTCGCCAAGCCCCTCGGCGCGGGACATGAGCAGCATCACCGTCGCGATGGAGCCGGGGCCGGCGATCATCGGCATCGCCATGGGGAAGACCGACACATCCTCCACCTCCGGCGTTTCCGCGATCTTGTGCGCCCGGTCCTCGCGCCTTTGGGTGCGCTTTTCGAACACCATGTCCATCGCAATGATGAACAGCATGATGCCGCCAGCGATGCGGAAGCTGTCCAGCGCAATGCCCAGCAGCCCCAGCAACTGCTTGCCCCACAGCGCGAAGACCAGGAGGATGGCAGTCGCAATGGCGACGGCGCGGATCGCCATGGCGCGGCGCTGCGCAGCGGACGCGCCGGTGGTCAGGCTGGCGTAGATCGGCGCACAACCGGGCGGATCGATAACCACGAACAGCGTCACAAAGGCGGAGATGAACAGCTCCGTCATTGGCCGGGTGCCGCCACGCGGTCGTCGATCACCATGTCATAGCCGCTGCCGTTCCACATGCGCACGGTGACCCGGCGGCTGCCGTCAGCAGCGGCGTCCGCACTCCAGGTCAGGCTGTCGTCGGCAGGCGGCGGTACACCCTGCGCACCTCGCTGCCGAGGCTTGCAGCTTGCCACCTTGCCCATCAGAAAATCCGATGTCATGCGCGGCGCGGCCAGCCTGTCCTCATGAGCGGCGATCCATTTCCACTGGCCCTTCTTGTCCCGCCGCCACAATGTGGTGAAATAGCCCGCTGTTCCGTCCGGCTGGGTCCAGTTGCCCGTCGAAGCGGCAAGGGTGCCATCGCAGGACACATAGATGGTGGACGGCGTCCATGCGGCGGGCCGGGGCGGATCGGCGCGGCCCTTCAACCATTGTTTGGCCAGCACGCGCTGCGGCACGAACATTATGGCGTCTTCGGCCGCGGTTTCGCGGAAGGCGGTCCACTGGCCCTTTTCGCGCGCGAGCCGGTTGAAGGCGAGTTCAGCGGCGAACACCGAACTCGGATCGGGCTGGTAGCGCATGGGCGGCCGTGCGGCGGTGAGCGAAAGTAGCCCCACCGCCAGCAGAGCGGCGCGCCCTGCCCTCACAGCTCCTCCGGCTTGGCGAGCCCGGCGCGGGCATGGGCGGCGACAAGCGTGTTGCGGAGCAGGACAGCGATGGTCATCGGCCCGACGCCGCCCGGCACCGGCGTGATCGCCCGGACATGGGCCAGCGCTTCGGCAGTGGCGACATCGCCGACGATCCGCGCCTTCCCGTCTTCGGTATCGGTTACGCGATTGATGCCGACATCGATCACGGTCGCGCACGGCTTGATCCATTCGCCCTTCACCATCTCCGCACGGCCCACGGCAGCGACCACGATATCGGCGCGGTGGACGACCGACGCCAGGTCGCGGGTGCGGCTGTGCGCGATGGTAACGGTGCAGTTTTCAGCGAGGAGCAACTGCGCCATAGGCTTGCCCACGATGTTGGACCGGCCGACGACCACCGCCTCCATGCCGGTCAGGTCGCCAAGCTCATCCTTCAGCAGCATGATGCAGCCCAGCGGCGTACAGGGCACCAGCGCCTTCTGCCCCGTCGCCAGCCGCCCGGAATTGACGACATGGAACCCGTCCACATCCTTGGCCGGATCGATCGCGGCGATCACCGACGCTTCGTCGATGTGATCGGGCAGAGGCAACTGCACCAGGATGCCGTCGACCCTTTCGTCGGCGTTCAGTTCCTCGACCAGGTCCAGCAACTCTTCCTCTCCGATGCTGGCGGGCAGCTTGAACTCCAGGCTTTCCATGCCCGCCTCGACCGTCATCTTGCCCTTGTTGCGGACATAGACGGCACTGGCCGGGTCCTCACCGACCAGCACCACGGCAAGCCCCGGCTTGCGTCCGGTCTGCTTGACGAAGCGCGCCACGCCTTCCGCGACACGGCCGCGCAGCCCTGCGGCGAAAGCTTTGCCGTCGATGATCTTGCCGATGGTCATACTGCCTCAACCCGCTCCTTGATGATGATGGAGAGCCGCGACGCCGTCATTGCCGCATTCCGCCATCCGTCAGATGATGCCATCTGACCTGGAAATGCTCTAGCGCCAACGCGTCGCCGCCACCCTTTATTCGAAGCCGCTTTAGCCGGTTGGTGTCGCCTGATTCCAGAAAAATCGCGCTGCGGGGCCAATCCAGCCGCTTTGCCAGCAGGGCGATGAGCGCGGCATTGGCCTTGCCCTTTTCCGGGACAGCGCGGACGCGGGCGGACAGCCACTCCGCCCCCTTTTCATCTGTCCACCGGCCGCCCACCTCTTCCCGCGTCGCGCCGGGCGTCAGGCGGATGGCCAGGATCAGGTCGCCCCCGTCCCTGCTCCAGACACTCACACCAGTCCGAAAAGCGGCGGCAGGACGGCCTGGCGGATGATCAGGATGGCGAGAAGCACGACCATGGGCGACAGGTCGAGCGCGCCAAGATCAGGCATGACGCGGCGTATGGGATTGTAGATGGGCGCCGTCATTCGATCGAGCGCGATGATCACGGTGCGGACGAGATCGCTGGAAGTGTTGATGACGTTGAAGGCGATCAGCCAGCTCATGATCGCCTGAATGATGATGATCCACCATAGCACATCGAGCAGGATGACGATGATCTGATAGAGCGCGTAGGCCATGCGGTCTCCGATTTGGTTGCCGGTGCTTTAGCCGAGGCAGGGACCCTGCGACAAGAAGGCAGCTTGCGCTTTTCGTTGGTTACGGAAGAGGGCGCTCAAATTGAGCAGCGCGCTCCTGTCCTTCGCCGGTTTACCGTCGCACCAGCGTGCCAGCGCCGCGCCTGGTGAAGATTTCCAGCAGCATCGCATGCGGAACCCGGCCATCGAGGATGACGGCGGCGTCCACCCCGCCCTCCACGGCCTTCACGCAGGTTTCCAGCTTCGGGATCATGCCTCCGCTGATCGTGCCGTCCTCTTGCAACAGCTTGATCGCCGCCGGGTCAAGATCGGTCAGCAACTGCCCCTGCTTGTCGAGCACGCCCGCCACATCGGTCAGCAGGAAGAAGCGCGAGGCCCGCAATTCCGCGGCGATCGCGCCCGCCATCGTATCGGCGTTGACATTATAGGTTTCGCCGTCCGCGCCGATGCCCACCGGCGCGACGACGGGAATGATGCCGCTGGCCGACAGCGTGTCGAGGATGCTGCGGTCGACCTTCACCGGATCGCCGACAAAGCCCAGGTCCACATTGCGCTCGATCCCCGAATTGGGATCGGGCGCGCGACTGCCGCCCACCTTCTCGCACAGGACCAGGCCGCCATCCTTGCCTGAAATGCCCACGGCCTTGCCGCCAGCGCCGGAAATCCAGCTCACGATTTCCTTGTTGATGGACCCGGCCAGCACCATTTCGGCGATCTGCGCGGTTTCCCGGTCGGTGACGCGCAGGCCGTTCACGAAGCGCGATTCGACGCCCAGCTTCTTGAGCATCGCGCCGATCTGCGGACCGCCGCCATGGACAACGACGACATTGATGCCGACCGCCTTCATCAGCACCACATCCTCGGCGAAGTTGCGCGCCGCTTCCGGGTCGCCCATCGCGTGGCCGCCATATTTGACGACGAAGGTCTGGCCCGCATATCGCTGCATGTAAGGCAGCGCCTCGACCAGTGTTTCGGCCTTCGCGAGGAGCGCGGGATCGGGGGCGTGCTTATCGTTCATGCGCGCGCGCATAAGCCCTTATGGGGGCAGGGGCAAGTTTTGCAGGGGCGGAGCTGGCATTCTCTATCCCCGCTGGAATTTCTTTGCGCTTCCGCGCGCGAAATCTTCACCAGGCGATGCGATATTTGACGCCCATGGCCTGCGCCAGGGTCCGCTGCCGCCGCTCGACCGCCTCGCCGAACAGGTCCGCATCAGCCCCGCGCAGCCGGAGTTCCAGCGTATCCGCAACCAGTTCCAGCCTGGAGGCAAGCAGCGGCCCTTCGGCGCCGCCCGACAGCCGCTGCCCAAGCCGGATCGCAAGGCCCCAGAGCGCGGCGCGCTTCAACGCGGCGGGGGAAGCCAGCCCCTCGATCGCCGCCGGAACCGCCGCTCCGCCGCCGAAATTGCTGTGCAGCGCCTGCGCCAGCATGGCCCGTTCCGCCGCCGTGATGCCGACCCAATTGCTATGGAGAGCGATTTCCACCCCGCGTTCGGCGCGGAAATCCGGATTGGCGCGCCAGCCCACATCGGCCAGCAGGCAGGCCGCGCGGCGGATGCGCCGCCATGCGCCGTCATCGTCCAGAAAGAGGGGCGCGATCCAGCGGTCGATCATGTCGCCATGTCCCGCGAAACGGCCCTGCGCCTCTCCTTCCGCCTCGGCAGCGACGAGCAGCGGGTCGTGGGCGCGGATGTCGGGCGGCAAATCCTCGAACAGCAGCCCCTCGCGCAGGCCGTAGGCGGACACGATCAACTCGCTCGACTTGAGCTGCCGCACGACCACCGAAAGCAAAGCGGCGGCGTCGGGCAAGGTTGGAACGCGCGATCCCGTGATGGCGGGAATGTCCTTCAACCGCGCCCGCCCGACATGGGACACGATGCGGGTCAGTTGCTCCGCCCGGCTCGCCGTCATCGCATATTGATGGACCACGGGCAGCGGGAAGTTGGTCAACTGCATGTCGAAGCGGGCAAGCGCGCGCCATGACCCGCCGACGAGGTAGAATGGCAGGCCGGTTTCGATGACCGGATCGGCCTTTGCCAGCATCTTCTTGACGCAGCGTTCCAGCGCGCCCGGCCCCTTGGCGCGGATCTGCGGCAGGCGCAGCACGCCCAGCGGCAGGGACACGGTCTCATGCACGGCCCCGTCCTTCACCCGCGCCAGCTCCAGACTGCCGCCGCCCAGGTCGCCGACGATGCCGTCCGCCGCCGGTATGCCCGACAGCACGCCATAGCCCGCGGCGATCGCCTCCTGCGCGCCCGACAGCAGTTCGACATCCAGGCCCATGGCCTTGGCGCGGCGGATGAATTCCTGCCCGTTGGCGGCATCGCGCACGGCTGCGGTGGCGACGCAGCGCACGTCGCGCACATCCATGTCGCGGCATAGATGGGCGAAGCGGCCGATGGCGCGCAGCCCCCGCTCCATAGCTTCCGGCTCGATCTGACCCGTCCGCCCAAGCGAGGCGCCAAGCCCCGCCATCACCTTTTCATTGAAGAGGATGAAGGGGATGCGGCGCGGCCCGTCATAAACGACCAGGCGGACGCTGTTCGACCCGATATCGATGATCGCCGTGCGCGCCTTGGCATGGGCGGGCGAGGTGACCATCGTGTCGGCGATCGCCCGCACATGGCTCAGCATCGAACTCATGCGTCAGGCTCGCCCGCGCAGCCTGAGCGTCGGCACGGCGCCGCTGTCCAGCGATGCGCCGCGCCCGGACAGCGAAGGGTTGGTCATGAAATAGCGGTGCAGGTTGAATGGCCGGTCGCTCGACACGACGCGCTCATAATGGCCGTCGCTATCCAGTTCCCAGCTTTGTTCCGTGTCGATCAGGTTGGCGACCATCACCTGGTCCAATATCTGATCGTGGACGGTCGGGTTTTCCACCGGCGCCAGAAATTCAACGCGGCGGTCGAAGTTGCGCGGCATCCAGTCGGCCGAACTGATGAACACCTTAGCGCCGTTGTTAGGCAACGCCTTGCCATTGCCGAAGACGGTGATGCGGCTATGTTCCAGGAAACGGCCGACCACCGATTTCACCCGGATATTTTCGGACATGCCCGGAACACCCGGCCGCAGGCAGCATATGCCGCGCACGATGAGGTCGATCTGGACCCCCGCATTGCTCGCCGCATAGAGCTTTTCGATGATCGCCGGGTCGACCAGCGAGTTCATCTTGGCCCAGATAGTGCCGGGGCGGCCCGCCCGGACATGCTCTATCTCCGCATCGATCAACTGGCACAGATGGTTGCGCAGGTCGCGCGGGCTCATCACCAGTTTCTCAAGTCTCTGGGGCTCCACATAGCCGGTGATATAGTTGAACAGCGCAGCGGCATCGCGGCCATAGGCGGGATCGGCGGTGAAGAAGCTGAGGTCGGTGTAAATCCGCGCGGTCACCGGATGATAGTTGCCGGTGCCGAAATGGCAGTAGGTGCGGAACGCCTCCGCCTCGCGCCGGACGACCATCGACACCTTGGCATGGGTCTTCCAGTCGATGAAGCCGTAGACCACCTGCACGCCCGCGCGTTCCAGCGCGTCGGCCCACATCAGATTCTGCTCCTCGTCGAACCGGGCCTTGAGTTCGACCACCGCCGTCACCGACTTTCCCGCCTCCGCCGCGTCGATAAGCGCTCGGATGATCGCCGACTGCTTGCCCGCGCGGTAGAGCGTCTGCTTGATCGCCACCACATCCGGGTCGGACGCCGCCTGTTTCAGGAAGGACACGACCACGTCGAAGGCCTCATAGGGATGGTGGACGACGATGTCCTTCGCCCGGATCGCGGCGAAGCAGTCCCCCCCATATTCGCGGATGCGTTCAGGGAAGCGCGGGGCGAAGGGTTCGAACTTCAGGTCGGGGCGATCCTCATCGACCACGCCGGACAGGTCGCCGATGCCGACGAAGCCTTCGACTTCCGCGATCATGGCTTCATGGCCCTGGAGCATGTCCTGCAACATTTCCTCGACCGGTTCGGGAATGCGCTCCTCTATCTCCATGCGGATCACGCGGCCGCGGCGGCGGCGCTTGATGGCGCTGCGAAAATAGCGGACCAGATCCTCCGCCTCTTCCTCGATCTCGATGTCGCTATCGCGGATGATGCGGAACACGCCGCTGTTGCGCACGCGGTAACCGGGAAAGAGGTCGGCGGAAAAGCGGCGGATCACCGCCTCCAGCGCTATGTAGCGCGCGTGTTCGCCGGGCATGCGGACGAAACGCGCGAGCGAGGAAGGGATCATCACCAGTTCGCGGATCGGCTGCTTGTCCGACAGCCGTTCCAGGTCGAAGACGATGGACAGGCCCTGATTGGGAATGAAGGGGAAGGGATGCGCCGGGTCCAGCGCCTGCGGCGTCAGGATGGGGAAGATCTGCGTCAGGAAATGTTCGCGCAGCCAGCTTTCACTCGCATCGTCCATTTCGCTGCCCGGACCGATCACCTCGATCCCGACCTGCGTCAGTTCGCCGTGCAGCGCCGCCCAGACCTTCTGCTGCGCGCCCATCAGGCGGATGGTTTCGTCGGCGATGGCGGCAAGCTGCTGCGCCGGGGTCAGCCCATCGGCGGAGCGCATGTCGACATCCTGCAACTGCTGCCCCTTGAGCCCGGCGACGCGGACGCTGAAAAATTCGTCCAGATTGGCGCCGGAGATGGACAGGAAGCGCAACCTTTCCAGCAACGGATGGGCGCGGTTCATCGCTTCCTCCAGCACCCGCTGGTTGAACGCAAGCCAGGACAGTTCCCGGTTGAAATAGCGGTCGCCCGGCAGGGTGATGCTGGCGGAGGGATCAGCTTCGGCCACGTTTCTCTCTGCGCTCATTGAGGGTCATCGGCGACTATAGGCAAAAAACCGGACCCTTGCAGGGCCTCTTTCGCCATAGCGACGGAAATCTTACGTCCAGATGACAGCGCGGCCTCATTAAGGATGCGCGTCACGCCCGCGATTGCGGCATAGCTGCGCTCGATCCGGCGCAGCAGCCAATCGGGCAGATCCGCCGCATAGGGCGTCCCCATCCGCACGAACGCCCGTTCGATGAGCGCGCGGGCAAGGGCCTCGTCCGGTTCGGCGATGAACACGAACGGCGCGGCGGCAAGGCGGGATCGCAGGTCCGGCAGCGCGACCTGCCATTGCGCGGGGCGATCGCGCCCGATCAGCAGCAGCGGCCGCCTGCTGGTCTGCGCATCGTTCCAGGCGTTGAACAACAGGCGTTCGTCCTGCCCCTGCGCATCGTCAATCACCGTTCCGCCGCTCAACCCGGCGAAACGGCGGCCGAGCAGCGACCGGCCGGAACGCGGCGGCCCGCCCAGCACGCTGACCGCAAGCGGCCAGTCGCGCCATCCTTCCAGATGACGGACGGCGATACGATTGGCTTCACTCACCAGATAATCATCGTCCGTCCCCTGCCCTGGCCAGTCGAACGGCAGGCTGATCTGCGTCATTGCGGGGCCGGTGCTCCGCCCGCAGGAGCCGCCGCCTGCCGCCGGATACGCAGTGTGGAGCCGGAGACGGTCACGCCATAGCCGCGCGCTTGCAGCGCCGCGCGCAAGGCATCGGCCGATCCTTCGAAGCTGACCTGCATGACCGATGTGCCACCCAGCGCCAGGCTGCTGGTACGGGCCGAACGAACGCCCGCAATGCCGCGCAACGCCGCCTCGCCCTGTGCCACGGATGCGACATCAGGCGTGTCGAACTGGATCGAGAAGCTGCCAATGCCCGGCACCTGCGCGCTTGGCAGGTCGAAGCCGTTCAGCGGCAGGTCGGCGGCATTTTCGATGTCGAGCGCATCGGGGTCCACCGGCTCCTCGATGATGAGCGAGGGGTCGGGCCGCAACCGGCCGTCGTTGAGCGCGCCTGTATAAAGCTGGTCGATCCGGCGCGCCGCTTCGTCCAGCATCTGCGGGATGGCGCTTTCGGCCGATGCCCGCAGGGAGAAGCTGCCGATCAGCCGGTCGTCGGGACCGTAGCGGGCGGTGAAGGTGCCGGTGACCGGGCCGCCGGGCCATTGCCGCTCGATCCGCGCGATCGGCACCACGACATCGGCCGCACCATATTGGTCGAGCAGCACGCGCCACCACAGCCGCCCGCGCCGCCCCACCTGGCCGGCGTTCAGCAGGACCGGATCGGCGATCGATCCGCTGACGCGCACATAGTCGATCGCGCTGTCGCCCGTGCGGAAGCGCGCCCAGGCCTTCTGCCATTCATTGGTCCGCTCATAGGATACGGCCGATCCGCCGTCCCACATGACAGGGATGACCAGCAGCGGCGGCGATCTCACCACCTGCCCGGAAACGCCCAGCAACTGGCCGGTGCGCGCGCGGTCGAACAGCATGCCGAGCGTCGCGATATAGCGGTTCGGCCCGATCTGCTCATATTCGATCTCGATGCCCGAAATCATCGATTCAAGCTGCGAATCGGACAGGTTGGGCACGCCCGCCGCGCCATGAGTGCGCGTCCAGAGCATCCGCCAGCCCTGCCGCTGCGCCAGCCGCCAGCCCGCCTGCCGGGCGCTGTTGGCGTCCTTGCCCACGACGTCGACCTTGATGCCGCTTACCTGATAGTCGCCGCCGCTGGCGATCGGCGGCACGCCGCGCTCCCCCTCCATCTGCGCGAACAGCGCCGCGGCGGCGAGACCGAGCGCGATCGCGGCCAGTATTTGCAAGGGGCGCGACAGCATGCGGAGCAGCTGCGAGGGCCGGAATATCGGGCGACGGGAGGCGGTGGACAGGCTCACGCGCGCCCTTTTGGCGGGATTTCCCCCGTCTGCCAAGCGCCAACCCATTGCCTTTCCCTTTTCCGCGTCATGGTGTGCTTTCTGGCATGCCGCATTTTCCATTCTGCCAGATGTTTCCATCCGGCTCGAAAATGCTCTAGGGCGCGGGCATGAGCGACACCGAATCCTACAGCTACGCCAAGGCTGGCGTGGACATCGCCGCGGGCAATGCGCTGGTCCGCGCCATCGCCCCGCTGGCCAAGGCGACCCGCCGTCCGGGAGCCGACGCCGAATTGGGCGGCTTTGGCGGTTTCTTCGACTTGAAGGCCGCCGGCTATGACGACCCGCTGCTGGTCGCGGCCAATGACGGCGTGGGCACGAAGCTGAAGCTGGCGATCGATCATGACCGGCACGATGGCGTCGGCATCGACCTGGTGGCGATGTGCGCTAACGACCTGATCGTGCAGGGTGCGGAGCCGCTTTTCTTCCTCGACTATTACGCCACCGGCAAGCTGGAGAGCGGCGTCGCCGAGCGCGTCATCGCGGGCATTGCCGAAGGATGCCGCCAGGCCGGATGCGCGCTGATCGGCGGCGAAACGGCGGAAATGCCGGGCATGTATGCCGCCGGGGACTATGACCTCGCCGGTTTCTGCGTCGGCGCGGTGGAACGCAGCAAGGCGCTGACGGGCAACAGGGTGAAGGCGGGCGACGTGCTGCTGGGCCTTGCCTCGTCGGGCGTGCATTCGAACGGCTTTTCGCTGGTGCGCCGCCTTGCCGCGGACAAGGGCTGGAAGCTCGACCGCCCTGCCCTGTTCGACAATGAAGTGCTGCTGATTGACGCTCTGATGGCGCCGACGCGGATCTATGTGAAGGCGCTGCTGCCGCTGGTGCGCGGCGGCAGGATCAACGCGCTTGCCCACATTACGGGCGGCGGCCTGCTCGAAAACATCCCGCGCGTGCTGCCGGATGGCTGCCATGCCGTAGTGGACGCCGATGGCTGGGAACAGCCTCGGCTGATGGCGTTCCTGCAAGCACAGGGCAATATCGAGCCGGAGGAGATGGCGCGGACCTTCAATTGCGGGGTCGGCATGGTGCTGGCGGTCGATGCTGACGTGGCGGATGCGGTTGCGGCCGAACTGGAAGCGGCGGGAGAGACCGTGCTGCGCGTGGGCGTGGTGGAAAGCGGCGAGAAGGGCTGCACCGTCAAGGGATCGCAGGAGACCTGGAGCGCGAAGGCCGATTGGTCCGCGACGCATCTGGGGTAACACAATTCTCGCAACCGTTCGTGCGGAGTAGGGACTGAGCTTGTCGATGACCCGTATCGAAGCAGGGCTGGGCGCAACATCCTTCGATACGCCGCTTCGACTTCGCTCAGCGGCTACGCAGGACGAACGGAGGTCGTTCGGATATGGCAAAGGCTAAAGTCGGCGTTCTGATTTCCGGGCGCGGGTCCAACATGGCGGCGTTGCTCTATGCCGCCAAGCATCCATCCTGCCCCTATGAGATCGTGCTGGTTGCCGCCAATGATCCGCAGGCCGCTGGCCTGACGCTGGCGGCGGCGGAAGGCGTGCCCACCTTTGCGCACAGCCACAGGGGCATGAAACGGGCCGAGTTCGACCGGATCATCGACGCGCAACTGCGCGCGGCAGGCGCTGAATATGTGGCACTGGCCGGTTACATGCGGCTGCTCTCGCCCGAGTTCGTCGCGGGATGGGAAAACCGGATGCTCAACATCCATCCCAGCCTGCTACCCAAATATAAGGGGCTGGACACGCATCAAAAGGCGCTGGATGCAGGCGACAGCCATGCGGGCTGTTCCGTGCATGTCGTCACCAGCGAACTGGACGACGGCCCGGTGCTGGCGCAAACGGAAGTCGCAATCCTGCCAGGCGATACCGCCGACAGTCTGGCCGCCCGCATCCTGATCGCGGAACATCAGCTTTATTCCCGCACCCTCGCCGATTTCGTGACTCGCGAGCGGCAACCCGAATGGCTGCTGGCACGGGTGCGCGATCGCGCTCTCGCCCTGCCGCAGGCGGACGAGGTGACGTCCCACGGCATGCCCTGCTTCGGCATCGAAAAGGGCAAGAAATTCGCATATTTCAGTCAGGATCATCATGGCGACGGCATCGTCTCCGTCCTGGTAAAGACGACCGCGCCCGAAGAACAGGCGATGCTGATCGACAGCGACCCGGACCGCTATTACCGTCCCGCTTATTTCGGCGACGGCTGGGTCGGCATCCGCCTCGATCTTGGGGATACCGACTGGGACCAGATCGAGGACCGGCTGCGCAAAAGCTGGCGGGAGGTCGCGCCGCGCAAGCTGCTGGGTCTGATGGATGTGGCGGACGAGTTTTGATCCTCCTTCCGTGATATGGGAATGCCCCTTCCCGAACGCTCGCGCGATCCCCATAGAGATCAGCCATGACCGACATACCCGCCCCCGCCATCGAGATCACCAACCTCACCAAAGTCTATAAAGGCGGCAAGCGCGCGCTCGACAATATCAGCCTGACGATCCCGCGGGGGCAGATTTACGGCCTGCTTGGCCCCAATGGCGCGGGCAAGTCGACCACGATCAACATCCTCGCCGGGCTGGTCAACAAGACCAGCGGCAACGCGAGGATCTGGGGGTTCGACATCGACCAGAATCCCCGCAACGCCAAGAATTCCATCGGCATCGTGCCGCAGGAGATCGTGTTCGATCCCTTCTTCACGCCTTACGAAACGCTGGAGAATCAGGCGGGCTATTATGGTGTGCCGAAGGACCGGCGGCGATCGATGGAATTGCTGCGCGCGGTCCATCTGGAGGACAAGGCGGACGCCTATGCCCGCACCCTTTCGGGGGGCATGAAGCGGCGGCTTCTGGTCGCCAAGGCGATGGTGCATTCGCCGCCGATCCTGGTGCTGGACGAGCCGACCGCGGGCGTCGACGTTCAGCTTCGCCAGCAGCTTTGGGCCTATGTGCGCGAACTCAACGCGCAGGGCGTGACCATCGTCCTCACCACCCATTATCTGGAAGAGGCCGAGGAGCTTTGCGACCGGATCGGCATCATCAACCATGGCCGGGTGATCACCGACAAGCCGACGCGCGAACTGATCGCCATGGCCCAGGAAAAGGTGGTGCAGGTGACGGTCGACCGCGACATCGCCGCCGCGCCGGACGCGCCCTGTTTCGAGAAGGTGGAACTGTCCGATCCCCGGACGCTGACCATCACCTATATGAAGGACCGCGCCAATGCGGGCCAGGTGCTGAGCGCGGTGCAGGCGAACGGGCTGTCTATCGTGGATGTGGTGACGCGCGACCCGGATCTGGAGGATGTGTTCCTTCACCTTACGGCTGCTGCGTGACTCCCCCGAACAGAAATACGGCTCGCGCAAAGTCCCTTCGCAACGTAGCTTCGCCTCCCGAACGTCTCCTCTGGCAGAACCTGCGCAATCGCCAGCTTGGCGGCCACAAGTTCAACCGCCAGATGCCGGTAGGTCCGTATTTTGCCGACTTTCTCTGCCGCGAATTCCGGCTCATTGTCGAACTGGACGGTATCAGCCACGACACAGCGCTGACGATGACGCGCGGCGTGACGCCTATTGCCGTGACCAAGGCTATTCCATTTTGCGCTTCACCAATGCAGATGTGCTGACGAACATCGAAGGCATGCTGTCGCACATAACGGCGACGCTTGCGCTATTGCCCACCCCCGGCCCCTCCCGCTAGCGGGAGGGGAGAGTATCGAATATGCCCACCACCACGCATGACGTCGTCATCATCGGTTCCGGCGCCGCCGGTCTCACCGCCGCGATCAACCTCGCCCAGGATCGCAAGGTCGTGGTGCTGGCCAAGGCTGCGCTCGACAGCGGATCGACCAACTGGGCGCAGGGCGGCATCGCGGCCGTGCTCGACGCTGGCGACAGTTTCGAAGCGCATGTGCATGACACGATGGTGGCGGGCGCGGGCCTCAACAACCGGGAGACGGTGGAGTTCGTCGTGTCCGAAGCCCCGGCCGCGATCGAGCGGCTGGCGCAGCTTGGCGTCCCCTTCAACGGCGGGGAGGAGTTTGGCGAACGCTGGCACCTGACGCGTGAGGGCGGGCACAGCCACCGGCGCATCGTCCATGTCGATGATGCGACCGGCCATGCCGTGCAGGTCGCGCTGCTCAAGGCCGCGCGCGCCAATCCCAACATCACGCTGCTTGAGGATATGGTCGCCATCGACCTTATCACCAGCCGCCATGGCGAGCGCTATTCGGGCGATGGCCATGTCTGGGGCGTCTACGCCTTCAACAAGAAGACCAAGCATGTCGACGCGCTGCTGGGCAAGGCGACGATCCTGTGCACCGGGGGCGCGGGGCGCACCTATCTCTTCTCCACCGCGCCGCGCGGGGCGACCGGCGACGGCATCGCCATGGCATGGCGCGCGGGCTGCCGCGTCTCCAACATGGAGATGAACCAGTTCCACCCCACGTGCCTCTATAATCTGGAGGTCAAGAATTTCCTGATCACCGAAGCCGTGCGCGGCGAAGGCGGGCATTTGAAGCTCCCCCCCGGCGTGCCCGGCGGCGGCGAGCGGTTCATGCCCCGCTTCGACCCGCGCGGCGAGCTTGCCCCGCGCGATATCGTGGCGCGGGCCATTGACCATGAGATCAAGCGCCTTGGCCTTGACTATGTCCATCTGGACATCAGCCACAAGGACCCCGAATTCGTAAAGCATCATTTCCCGACCATCTATGCGCGGCTGCTGGACCTGGACATCGACATCACCAAGGAGCCAATCCCGGTCGTCCCGGCGCAGCATTATACCTGTGGCGGGGTGATCATCGATCTGGATGGCCGCACCGACCTGCCGGGCCTCTATGCCGCTGGAGAAGTGACGGAAAGCGGACTTCACGGGGCCAATCGCCTGGCGTCCAACTCATTGCTGGAATGCTTCGTCTTCGGCGAAGCGGCGGCGCGTCACATTCGCGCGCATTGGAATGAACTGCCCCCGCCCCCGTCCATCCGGCCATGGGACGAAAGCCGCGTCACCAACAGCGACGAAGAGGTCATCGTCCAGCATAACTGGAAGGAAATCCGCCGGTTCATGTGGGACTATGTGGGCATCGTGCGCACCACCAAGCGGCTGGAGCGCGCGCAGCACCGCATCGACCTGCTCGCCAAGGAAGTGGACGAATATTACGGCCATTTCCGCGTTACGCCGGACCTGATCGAGCTGCGCAACCTGCTGGAGGTCGCGCGGCTCGTCGTGCGTTCAGCGTTGCGCCGCAAGGAAAGCCGGGGGCTGCATTATACGCTTGATTATCCCGGCATGCTGCCCGCGGCGGTCGATACGGTGCTGGCTCCCTGATCTGATCAGGATATCTACGTCAGGAAATCCTTGAGCATCGCTGCGAAGCGGGCGGGCTGGTCCGCCATGACGACATGGCCACTGGGACCGATCGGCAGCAGCCGCGCGTTCTTCTTGGCGGCGTAGGCGGCGCGGAAATTGCGGCTGATCTGCGCCGCCTGCGCCGCATCGGAGCCGGTGGCGTAGACCACGTCCATGGGAACGGTGATGCGGCCGAGCTGCGGCCCCAGATCGATATTGGCAAGGTCGCGCAGGGCATTGGCGATCACGTCCGGGTCGCTGCCGCGCGCACCGGGCGCATCCGCGACGATCTGCGCCAGATAGGCGCGGCCTGCTTTCGTGCCGGTGAAATATTGGCTGAGCTGATCGGCGAGGAATCCCATGCCGCGCGCCGTGCCGCCGACCATCGCCGCGCCCGCCGGAAGCATGTCGACGACCATGATCCGTCCCGCCACGCCCTTGAGGCCCAGCATCATCGCCAGCGTGCCGCCCATGGAATGGCCGACCACGGCCGGGCGGACGAGTCCTGCGGCCTTGATGTAGCGAGTGATCTCATCGGCTAGTGGTTGCACCAGCGGTCCGGTGGCGTTCGCGTCCGGGGCGAGGCCGGCAAAGCCGCGAACATGGATCAAGTGCCAGCGAAAGCCCGGCACCTTGTCCATGATGCCGTTCCAGAGCGCCGGTCCGCTGGCGAGTCCCGCGATCAGCAGCACGTCGCGCCCCGTTCCGCGCGTGGTCACGGCGATCCTGCGCGAGGCGAAGGGGGCAGCCTGCGCGCCCTGGTGCCGCATCATCAGCAGCCCGGCACAGGCGCCCGCGCCCGTCCGCAGCAATGTCCGCCGGTCGATCAACGATGCCATCATGCGATGCTCCCTTGCCCATCACGGCTTAACGGCAGGTGAGCGCATATTGGCCATGCCGTTCAGACTCCTTACATCGCAAATGTGGAATCATTCGTCGCATCTCCCTTGTCAGCCAAAGGGGGTGACGGGCCTAAATCGAAGGAGAGTTCGGGGACGTTCATGCACAATCGAAATCAGGGGCGCGGCAGGCGCCCGGAAGGCGGATCGGTCCGCCTCATCCTGTTGGTCGCGGCGCTTTCCGCCTGCGTCAGCGCTCCCATGGAGCCGCAGGCCAGCGCGACCCAGCGCCCGCAGCCGACGACCGCGACCTACCCCATCAAGCGCGTCGCCAATCCGCCCAAGACCTTCGATCAGTTGAACGTCGACCAGCGGGAAACGCCGCCCCCGGCGCTGGTCAGCGTGATTCGCAACCTGGGCCAGAGCTTCAACGGCAAGGTCGGCATCGCGGTGCGCCGGATCGGCGCCGACTGGACCGTCGCGTGGAACGGCAATGCGCTGTTCCCGCAGCAGAGCGTGTCGAAGCTGTGGGTGTCGATGACGTTCCTGGACGCGGTCGACCGGGGCAAGATCCGCCTGACCGACACGACCACCATCACGCGCAAGGACCTGACGCTGTTCCACCAGCCGACCGCCGCGCTCGTGGGATCGAGCGGCTGGACGACCAGCTATTCCGACCTGATGCGCCGCGCGATGACACAGAGCGACAATACGGCGAATGATACGCTGCTGCGCGCCGTTGGCGGACCCGAAGCAGTGCGCGGCTTCCTGGCGCGGCGGACGATCAAGGATATCCGCTTCGGCCCCGGCGAACGGCTGCTGCAATCGGCGACGGCTGGCCTCGACTGGCGGCAGGATTATTCGATCGGCCGCAACTTCTATGCGGCCCGTTCGCGGCTGCCCATGCCGGTGCGGGTGAAGGCGCTCGACAATTATCTCGCCAATCCGCCGGACGGCGCCGCGCCGTCATCGATCGTGAAGGCGCTGGCGAAGCTGAAGGAAGGCGAGATGCTGTCGCCCGCGTCGAGCCAGCTGCTGATGTCGATCATGAGCCAGGCGAAGACCGGGCCGCAGCGGATCAAGGGCGGCGTTCCGGCCGGATGGAAATATCTGCACAAGACCGGGACCGGGCAGGAACTGGCCCCCCGCTCGACCGGATATAACGACATCGGCATCATGACCGCGCCCGATGGCACCAGCTATGCCGTGGCGGTGATGATCGGCAGCACGACCGAACCCATCCCCGTGCGCTGGCAACTGATGCAGGCCGTGGCGAAGGCCGTGGCTGCCAATCATGAGAAGCGGTGACGGCCGATACTCAACAGCCGCTCGTGTCGAGCGAAGTCGAGATATGGGAAACGCCGCGTCAGCGTTTCTCGACTTCGCTCGAAACGAACGGACCTTCCTGCCTAGACCTTAATCCAGATTAGGCCGCAGCCAGCGCTCCGCCGTTTCGACGTCGATCCCGCGCCGCCGCGCATAATCTTCCAGCTGGTCGCGTCCGACCCGCGCCACGCCGAAATATTCGGCCTGCGCATGGCCGAAATAAAAGCCGCTGACCGCCGCCGTCGGCAGCATGGCGAAACTTTCCGTGAGCGTGATGCCGGTTGCGTGATGGGCGTCCAGCATGTCGAACAGCAATGGTTTCAGGCTATGTTCCGGGCAGGCGGGATAGCCGGGCGCTGGGCGGATGCCGCGATATTGTTCCTTGATCAGCGCTTCGTTGGTCAACTGCTCGCCTTCCGCATAGCCCCATAGCGCAGTGCGGACATAATGGTGCAGCCGCTCGGCAAAGGCTTCGGCCAGACGGTCGGCCAGCGCCTTCAGAAGAATGTCCGAATAGTCATCGATCGCCGCCTTGAAGCGCGCCAGATGCGGTTCGATGCCGTGGATCGACACGGCAAAGCCGCCTATCCAGTCGCCATCATGGCTGATGAAGTCGGCAAGGCACATATTGGCCCGGCCTTCGCGCTTGGCGATCTGCTGGCGCAGCATGGGCAGGCGGACATGCTTTTCATCCTCGACATGGACGATGATGTCGTCGCCCTCGCGGCGGCAAGGCCATAGCCCCGCCACGCCGCGCGCCGTCAGCCATTTTTCGCTGACGATGCGGTCCAGCATCTTCTGCGCGTCGTTGAACAGGCTGGTGGCGCTTTCGCCGACCACCTCATCCTCCAATATGGCGGGGTAATTGCCCGCCAGTTCCCAGGCGCGGAAGAAGGGCGTCCAGTCGATATAGTTGATCAGGTCCTTGAGGTCCCAATCGGGGAAGGCGTGAATGCCCGGCAGGCGCGGGCGCGGGGCCTTCAACGCCTCGTCCATTTCAAAGGCGTTCGCACGCGCATCCTCGATCGAGAGAAGCTGGCTCTGCCCCTTGCCCTCGCGCGTCTTGCGGACATGCTCATAATCGTCCTTCGTCTTCTGTACAAAGTCCGCCTTCTGGGTCTCCGACACCAGCGCCGTCGCCACGCCGACCGCGCGGCTGGCATCCAGCACATGGACGACTGGGCCGGTGAAGGCCGGATCGATGCGCAGCGCCGTATGCACCCTGGACGTGGTCGCGCCGCCGATCAGCAGCGGCACGGTCATGTTGGCGCGCTGCATTTCCGCCGCCACCGTCACCATCTCGTCCAATGACGGGGTGATGAGGCCGGACAGGCCGATCATGTCGACGTCATTCTCGTTCGCGGCCTTGATGATGTCCTGCCAGGGCACCATGACGCCCAGGTCGATCACCTCGAAACCGTTGCACTGGAGCACGACTCCGACGATATTCTTGCCGATGTCATGGACGTCGCCCTTGACGGTGGCCATGACGACCTTCCCCTTGCCCTTGGCGCCGGGCTCCTTCGCCGCTTCGATGAAGGGCAGCAGGTGAGCCACCGCCTTCTTCATGACGCGGGCGGACTTCACCACCTGCGGCAGGAACATCTTGCCCGCGCCGAACAGGTCGCCCACCACATTCATGCCGTCCATCAGCGGACCTTCGATCACCTCGATCGGCTTGGCGGCGCTGAGGCGGGCTTCTTCCGTATCCTCGACCACATACATATCGATGCCCTTGACCAGGGCATGTTCCAGCCGCTTGGCGACCGGCCAGCCGCGCCATTCCTCCGCCGCCTTTTCCGCCGCCGCATCCTTGCCCTTGTAGCTTTCGGCCAGTTCGACCAGCCGCTCGCCCGCTTCGGGGTCGCTGTTCAGCAGCACATCCTCGCACGCCTTGCGCAGCGCGGGGTCGATCGCGTCATAGACGTCGAGCTGCCCCGCATTGACGATCGCCATGTCGAGGCCAGCGGGGATGGCGTGGTAGAGGAAGACGCTGTGCATCGCCCGCCGCACCGGCTCATTGCCGCGGAAGGAGAAGGAGAAGTTGGACAGGCCGCCCGAAATATGGACATGCGGGCAGCGCGCCTTGATCTCGCGGCATGCCTCGATGAAGTCGACGCCGTAATTATTATGCTCCTCGATCCCCGTCGCGACGGCGAAGATATTGGGATCGAAGATGATATCCTCCGGTGGAAAGCCGATGGACATCAGCAGCTTGTAGGCGCGCTCGCAAATCTCGACCTTGCGTTCCTTCGTGTCGGCCTGCCCCGTCTCGTCGAACGCCATGACCACGACCGCAGCGCCATAGGCCATGCATTTGCGGGCATGGTCCAGAAAGGCTTCCTCGCCCTCCTTCATGCTGATCGAGTTGACGATCGGCTTGCCGCTGACGCATTTCAGCCCCGCCTCGATCACTTCCCATTTGGAACTGTCGATCATCACCGGCACGCGGGCGATGTCCGGTTCGGAGGTCATGAGCTTGAGGAAGGTCGTCATCGCCTCGACAGCGTCGAGCAGGCCTTCGTCCATGTTCACGTCGACGATCTGAGCGCCATTCTCGACCTGATCGCGCGCGATGTCGATGGCCGCGGCATAGTCGCCCGCCATGATCAGCTTCTTGAACTTGGCCGATCCGGTGACATTGGTGCGTTCACCGATATTGACGAAAGTGGCGGTTGAACTTTGGGTCATATCCCGATCTCTAAATCCGTTCGGGCTGAGCGAAGTCGAAGCCCTTGTCTGAGCGGAGGCGAAGATACCTCACTATGTTCGGTTTTGCCCTTCGACTTCGCTTGGGGCGAACGGAGGAGAGCTATTTCCTCCGGTAATTCAAGCCGCAATATGCATGGGCTCCAGCCCTGCGAGCCGCGTCACCACCGGCAGTTCCGGCACCTGACGCGGCTTATGCCCGGCCAGCGCCCTCGCCACCGCGCCGATATGGGCGGGCGTGGTGCCGCAGCAGCCGCCGACCATATTGACCAGCCCCTCATCGACCCACTGGCGGATGAGCGAGGCGGTGGTTTCGGGCAGTTCATCATATTGCCCAAGCTCATTGGGCAAGCCCGCATTGGGATAGGCCAGGATCAGCGTGTCGGCATTCTTCGCCAGTTCGGAAAGATAAGGCCGCAGCAGATCTGCCCCGAAGGCGCAGTTCACCCCGATGGTCAGCGGCTTCAAATGGCGCAGCGAATACCAGAAGGCGTTGATCGTATGGCCGGACAGGTTGCGCCCGGACATATCGGTGATGGTGAAGCTCAGCATCAGCGGCACGGGCCGCCCCGCCGCCGCTTCCGCCTCGCGCGCCGCCATGCCCGCCGCCTTGGCGTTCAGCGTGTCGAAGCAGGTTTCGACCAGCAGGAAATCCACCCCGCCCTCGATCAGCGCGTCGCACTGCTCGCGATAGTCGGCCTTGAGCGTGTCATAATCCACCTCGCGAAAGGCGGGATCGTTAACGTCCGGCGAGATAGACAGCGTCTTGTTCGTCGGCCCGATCGATCCGGCGACGAAGCGGGGGCGGCCATCCTTTGCCGTCGCTGCCTCGCAGGCGCGCCGGGCGATCCGGGCGGCGGCGATGTTGATGTCCCGCACCAGATGTTCGCAGCCATAATCGGCCATGGCGATCCTGGTCGAACTGAACGTGTTCGTTTCGATCATGTCCGCGCCAGCGTCGAGATAGGCGGTGTGAATGCCCTCCACGATATCAGGCCGGGTCAGGCACAGAAGGTCGTTATTGCCCTTCTGATCCTTCGCCAGATCGAGCGACCCGCGATAATCCGCCTCGGTCAGCCCATGCTTCTGGATCGACGTGCCGTAGCCGCCGTCGAAGATCATGATCTTTTCCGCCGCAATGGCGCGGAAGCGTTGTTCAGCAGTCATGTTCATTCCCGTTCGGGCTGAGCGAAGTCGAAGACACCTCGCTGCGTTCGGTGGCACCCTTCGACAGGCTCAGGGTGAACGGAAGAAAGGGACTCATGCCGCCCTCACCCCCAGCAGATGGCAGATCGCATAGCTCAACTCCGCCCGGTTGAGCGTATAGAAATGAAAGTCGCGCACGCCGCCCGCATAGAGTTTGCGGCACAGTTCCGCCGCCAGCGTGGCGGAAACCAGCTGCCGCGCGGCGGGCAGGTCGTCCAGCCCTTCGAACAGCTTGCCCATCCATTCCGGCACGGCGGTATTGCACATGGCGGACATGCGCTGGACCGCCGCGAAATTGCTGACCGGCATGATGCCCGGGATGATCTCCGCATCGATCCCCGCCGCCGCCACCGTGTCGCGGAAACGGAAGAAGGTTTCGGGTTCGAAGAAAAATTGCGTGATCGCCCGTGTCGCGCCCGCGTCCAGCTTGCGCTTGAGATTGTCGATATCGCTCTGCGCGCTCGATGCGTCGGGATGGGTTTCGGGATAGGCGGCGACGGAAATCTCGAACGGGTGGCGCTTGACCAGCCCTTCGACCAGTTCGGCCGCGCCCTTATAGCCTTGCGGGTGCGGTTCGAACTTGCACCCGGCCTGCGGCGGATCGCCGCGCAAAGCGACGATATGACGCACCCCCGCTTCCCAATAGGCGTCGGCGACCTCGCCGATCTCCGCCTTGCTCGCCGCGACGCAGGTCAGATGCGCGGCGGCGGGCAGCGGCGTTTCCTTCGCGATGCGGGCGACGGTGTTATGCGTCCGCTCACGCGTGGAGCCGCCCGCGCCATAGGTCACGGACACGAATTTGGGGGCAAGCGGCGCCAGCGTCCCGATCGCGGACCAGAGCTGCTCCTCCATCTTCTCCGTCTTGGGCGGGAAGAATTCGAAGCTGACATTCAGGTCGCCCGCCATATCGGCATAGAGCGGCGCATCGAGCACGCGCCGGGCCTCTTCGACGGAGGGGAAGGGAAAGGTCATGCGCAAATGCGTCCTTCAATCGGCAGGATGCGCGCGCCGCGACGCCGCCCCAGCCACAGTTTCACGGTCAGTTCATGGCCGGGCAGGCTTTCCACCCGGTCGAGGTCGAGGCCCGCCTGCGCGAACCAGCTTTCCATCTGGTCGTCGGAAAAGCCGAGCCGCGCATGCTGGTCGCGCAGCCGGAGCTCCTCCCGCTCATGCGCGTCGAAATCGGCGATCAGCACCCGGCCCCCGGCGGCCGTGACGCGCGCGGCTTCGGCGATGACGGCTTCGGGCGCCTGCGCATAGTGCAGGACCTGATGCAGCACCACCGTGTCGGCATCGCCCTGCGCCAGCGGCAGCGCGCCGAAGTCGCCGAGCACCAGCGCATATTTGCCGCCAGCATCCTCAGGCAGCTTGGCACGGGCGATGCGCAGCATGTCGGGGCTGCGGTCAAGCGCCGTCACCTGATCCGCCAGCGGCCCGAACAGTTCGATCATGCGCCCCGTGCCGGTGCCGATGTCAAGCAGATGGCCGATCGGCTCCGCCTCCAGCAGCGCCGTCATCGCGCGTTCGACATCACGCTCAGGCACATGGAGCGAGCGGATGGCGTCCCATTTTTCGGCATGTTCGGCGAAATAGCTTTCCGCCGCGCGCGACCTGTCGGCGCGCACCGCGGCCAGCCGGGCAAGGTCCGCCTTCTGCCACAACTGCTCGCTTTCCGAAGGGGCAAGCTGATCGAAAAGGGTGAGGAAGGGCGCGATGGCGGAGCCCCGGCCCAGGCGCAGGAACACCCAATTGCCTTCCTTGCGCCGCTCCACCAGCCCGGCTTCGGCCAGGATGCGGACGTGGCGGGACACGCGCGGCTGGCTTTGCCCCACCACCTGTGCGATTTCGCCGACGGCAAGCTCCATCGCGCGCAGCAGATAGATGATGCGCAGCCGCGTCGGATCGCCAAGGGCGCGGAAAATGTCGAGTGCGGCACTCATGCGAGGATCATATAAAGAAATCTTTATATGCGTCAATGGCTGTCGCCAGTGGCACCGCAATTGCGCGCTTTTGCGCGGTTACGCAGGAATGGGATTGCCTTGAGTCGCCGTATTCATTACGTATCGGCCCCGCAGGCGCAAAGGGGGGTGAACTTTTCTCCGAGAGTGGTCTGCGCAGTTTTTTTCTCTGAGAGGGGTTTGCCCATGTCCAAGTCGATTGCTCTTTCGCTCGTTCTCGCCGCTTCGCTCGGTCTCGCCGCTTGCTCTGGCGGTTCGGAAAACGCCGCCAACGTTTCGGCCAATGCTTCGGAAAACGCCGCGAACGCTGCCGACAACGCGATGCTGGCTGCTGAGAACGCCGCCACCAACGCTTCGAACGCTGCTGAAAACGCCAGCAACGTCGCTGCCAACGCTTCGGCGAACGCGATGTAATTTCCCTTTTCCCAAGGGAAATGTCGAAGGGGCCGCGCCGGTGACGGAGCGGCCCTTTTCTTTGCGGAAAGGTCAGGCGATGAGGATGATCGGCTTGGGGCCAGCGCTGCTGCTGCTTTTGTCCTTGGGCGGATGCGGTTCATCAGACGATGGCGATGCGAGCGGCCTTGCCCCCGGAGAGGCGCGCGCGCTTAACGACGCTGCGGCTGAACTAGACGCGCGCAACCATCCGCCGCAGGATGACGCGGGCATCAATCCCGCCGCCATGAGCGCGGCAAGGGCCAGGCGGGAGCAGACCGGCCCATGAAAAAGGGCCGCCCCGGAAGGCGGCCCTCTTCATTTGCCTGCCGTTGGAAAGCGGCTCAGCAATCCCGGTCGATCGCCCGGCCCGCCAGAGCGCCCACGCCCGCGCCGATGATGGCGCCGGTGGTGCCGTCTCCGCGACGGCCATAGCGGCCGCTGCCCTTGCCGACTTCATTGCCGAGCAGGCCACCGGCGATCGCGCCGATGATCGTGCCGCCCGTGCCATTGTCGCGGCAGCGGTAACCGCCACGATAGCCGCGATAATAGTTGTTCCGGTAATAGCGGTCGCCACGATCGCCGCGGTAATAATCGCCGCGATAACCGCGATAGCCACGGTCCCCGCGATAATAGTCGCC
This sequence comes from Sphingobium sp. DC-2, assembly GCF_000722555.1. Classification (NCBI taxonomy): domain Bacteria; kingdom Pseudomonadati; phylum Pseudomonadota; class Alphaproteobacteria; order Sphingomonadales; family Sphingobiaceae; genus Sphingobium; species Sphingobium sp. DC-2. The sequence goes on from NZ_JNAC01000057.1 coordinate 225,239, forward strand.
GCGTTCATAGCGGCCCCAGCCGTCGCGGGCCTGCGCCGGAGCGGCGGTGACGGCGAAGGAAGCCGCGCCCATGGCCAGCGCTGCCCCCATATTGATCAGAAACTTGGTCTTCATGGCGTGCTCCTCGAAATATCCTTTTCGATGGCTGCTGCCATTGGGGCAACTGCATCGATTGAACCCCTTTTGCCCGATTCGCTTTGAGCCAAGCCTGAATGGGCGTGACAGCCGCCGTTAATGCGCGTTTTTCTTTTCCATTCGCCGCAGTTGAGCGAAAAGCAGCGGCGCCGAAGCGGCCCGCCCGGACAGGCAGTCATGAAGGTTGGTTCCGTCACCCGGAATGCCTATGGCGAAACGATGCGCCGAATCCTGATCGTCCTGCTGCTCGCGATCCTGCTGTTACCGGCGCCGCACAAGAACAAGCCGGAGCTTTTCGGCCCCGGCCCCCTGCTGGTCAAGGTCCGTGCGCTTCCCTTGAGTTCCATAGACCCGTCCGTCAACCAGGTGGGGGCGCTCACCTATAAGGGCGGCTGGCAGCTCAGCAGCCCGCATCGCGGCTTTGGCGGCATCTCCTCGCTGATGGTGGATGCGCACGGACAGGTACTGGCGCTCAGCGATTCAGGGACGCTGATGGGCTTTGCCGTGCGCCCCCGCCCGGACAACCGCCACCCGTTCATCGCTCCCCTGCCGGTGAGGGCCGAAGATCGCAGCCAGCCCTGGTGGGCATGGGATTCAGAATCGCTCACCCATGATCCGGCGACGGACCGCTATTGGGTGGGGTTCGAGATGCTCCAGAGGATATGCCGCTATGCGCCGGGCTTCGCGCGGGTGGAGGCGTGCCGGACCTGGCCGGACATAGAGGCATGGCCTGAAACCGGATCGATCGAGTCCATGGCCCGCTTGCCCGATGGCCGCTTCCTGGTGATAGCGGAGATGGGCATGACGAGCGATGGAAGCCACGACACGCTGCTGTTCAGCGGCGATCCGGCCGATGAAGCGACGCCCGCCCCCATTCACCTGCGCTATGCGCCGCCGCGCGGATACCGGCCGACCGATCTGGTCGCGCTCGATGAGCGCCGCCTGCTCGTGCTCAACCGCAGGGTGACGTTGCAGAATCTCTTCACCGCGACGCTCGCCATAGTGGAACTGCCCGCATCGCCGCGCGCGGGCGACAGGTTGAAGGCGCGGACGCTGGCGCAGCTTGCGCCGCCGCTGCTGGCCGACAATTTCGAAGGGCTGGCGCTCAGCCGGGAACAGGGCCAGACCATGGTGTGGATCGTGTCCGACGATAACCACGAATTTTTCCAGCGCACCTTGCTGCTGAAATTCGCGCTGCGCCCCTGATCCTCGCGCGCGCCGAACGCAAAAAAGCGGCCCGTCGCCAGGCCGCTTCATGCCGAAACGAATCGAGCGGAAATCAGGCGGCTGCGGCGGCCTGCTTCTTCGCAATGTCGCGCTTCAGGCGGCGCGCCTTGAGCGACAGCTTGTCGTCGCTGGTCTTCAGCAGCCAGTTGTCGAGGCCGCCATTATGTTCCACCGAACGCAGGCCATGGGTCGAAACCCGCAGCTTCACCGTGGTTTCAAGCGTTTCGGAGATGAGCGACACGTTCTGCAAGTTGGGCAGGAACACACGCTTGGTCTTGTTATTGGCGTGGGACACGTTGTGACCCACCTGGCGGCCCTTGCCGGTCAGCTCGCAGATGCGCGACATAGTCAATCAACCTTGTAATGCATGATCGTTCGGAAAGCGGCGCGGATAACGGGAATCCCCCGCGCCGTCAACCCGGCAGAGGAGCGCATGGATCAGCTCGCGCAACCCTTTCGCCGGACGGGGCGTTTGGCATCCATATCCCTAAGGAGGGCGAAATGCGACTCATTGGTGGCCTGTTGCTGATCGTGCTGCTGATCCTCGCCGCCGGAATCGTCACCGGCTTCATCAACCTGGAACAGACGCAGAGGGGCAGCTTGCCCAAGATCGCGGTCGAAGGCGGCACCCTGCCCAAATATGAGGCGAACGTCGCCAAGGTGGAGGTCGGATCGCGCAACGAGACGGTCGAGGTGCCCACCGTCGACGTGAAGAAACCCTGACCTTTTCGCCATAGCCCATCATCCTGTAAGGGACGGCCATGACGCCGCCCTTCCCCCTTCCCCCGCCCATGCGCCGCGCGCTTGACCTGGCGCGCGCGGCGGAGGCCGCGGGGGAGGTGCCGATCGGCGCCGTAGTGACGCTGGACGGCCGTATCATCGGCGAGGGCGAGAATCGCAACCGGCGTGACAATGACCCCACCGCCCATGCGGAAATCGTCGCCCTGCGCACCGCCGCCACGCTGCTGGGCGACTTCCGCCTGACCGGGTGCGACCTGTGGGTGACGCTGGAGCCGTGCCCGATGTGCGCGGGCGCGATTTCCCATGCGCGCATTGCCCGCCTCTATTACGCAGCCGCCGATCCCAAGGGCGGCGCGATCGAGCAAGGGCCGCGCCTGTACGCGCAGCCCCAATGCCTGCACCGGCCGGACGTCTATGGCGGCATTGGCGGTGAGAAAGCCTCAGCGCTGCTGCGAGGCTTTTTCGCCGCCCGCCGCTGAATAATCGATGCGGTAAAGCGTGTAGGGCAAGGTCAGGCCCGTGCGCAGGGGCACGGGTTTCAGCCAGCCGGGCACCTCGCCCCGCATCAGACCGGCATAGAAGCCCTGGGGGCTGCGCGCCTGATAGACGGTGCCTTCGGGGAAGCCGGGACAGATCAGCAGATAGGTTGCATGATGCCGCGCCGCGATCGGGCGGAAGGCGGCGGGGGGGCCGTCAAAGGCGTGATGGACGTCCAATATCACCTTGCCGTTGCGGTGATAGGGGCCAGCGATCGCGCTGTGATGGGTGGTCGCGATCAGGCGGGGGCCAAGGTCCACCATGGTGAAGATGGTGGCGGGGGGCAGTTGATCCAGCACTTCCAGAACGGGCAGGCTGCGGCAAAGGGCATTGGCCTTGTTGATGATCTTGTGCCGGGCCGCCAGCGATGCGCGCTGGGGCTTGGCCGCCTCGCCCGTGCTGCTGGCCCAGAGCCGGTTGAGTTGCGGATAAAGCGGCGTCGCGAAGGCCGCCACGGCCAGGATCGCGGCCCCCGCAACACCCAGGATGCGCGCGAGCGGGCGGCCGGTGAAGATCATCCCGATCACGCGATGCGCGGCCCAGGCGGCGGCCGGGATGGCGAGCAGTTGCGCCGCCGGACCCGCCCGCAGCTGCCAGAACAGCAGCGCCGTGGAAAAGAGCATCATCAGCCCGATCGTGGTCCATGCCCAGCGTCTGTCGCTGTCGCGGCGCGACTCACACGCGCCCCAGATCAGGCCCAGAAGCCCCGCCAGCGGGATCGCCATCAGCGGCACCACCATGTTGCGCGCCTGCGCGGTGATGGGCTTTGCCTCGCGGATGTTGGACAGCCAGAGCCTCTCCAGCTCCGGCGAGATCTGATAGGCGCCCGACAGGCATTGCGGCCAGTTGAGCCAGGCGAAGGCGGCGACCGCTGCCCCCACCAGCATGCCCGCGCCAAGGCGGCTTTGCCAGTTGCGCAGCGGCAGCAAGGCCAGCAGCGTCATGCCCGCCGCCACCGCGCCGAAAATGGCGACCCAGATGGGCGAGAGCGCGTCGCACACCATTTGCCGGTTGGCATAGCTGGCGAACAGCAGGAACAGGATGGACACGCCGCCGCCCAGGCTCAGCGCATAGGGCAGCATCCGCCGTCCCGCCCCTTCCTTGAACACCCAGCGCAGCGCGATCAGCGCCCCGCCCGCCGCCAGATAGACGATCATTTCCATGCCGATCGCGATCGACAGCGCGCTGCTCAACCCCGCGACGATCCCGCCGCGCAGCCATTTGCGATCGACAAGGCCAGCCAGCATCAGCACCGCGAGGGCAAGCTGCCAGCCATGATGATCGACCCGCATGGGCATGAACATGCTGATGCCCATCTGCGCCGCGAAGGGGGCGAGCGCCGCTAATATCCAGCCATTGCCGCCCGCCAGCCTGCGGCCGATGAAGCCGAGGCCAAGCATCAGCGGCAGCAGCGGGAGCAAGGGCGCGATGCCGCAGGCGATCCGGTCCGCCTGCCCCTGATCCATGAAGGCGCGGAAGAACAGCATCAGCCCGGCCAGCGGCAGGTCGACCAGCCGCGACCAGTGGATGTCGAACCCGGCGGGCGGGTCGAGCCGGTACTGCCGCAGATCGTACCAGCCCTGCCCCGCGAGCCAGTCCCGCACTTGCAGGTAGCGGATATTGTCGTCGGTATCGTTCAGCGTCAGCCAGTGGATGGAAGGCCAGCGCATGACCAGGAAGCAGGTGACCGCCACGACCCACATCAGGAAGACCAGCCACGCCCAATGCCGCTCCGCCCCGCCGGACAGGCGCATGAGCCATGGCATGAGACGCGCCCGCAGGGTGACGCTGCTTTGCAAGTTCATGGCGCGTGGATTAGAGGCTCCGCAACAAAGCGCAACGGGGCGATCCATGAAAATCCTTGGCCATCTGTCCGCCGGCCGGCAGGCCCTGTTCTGGCAGATCGTCCGCTATGGCGTCAGCGGCCTGTTCATCACCGCCTGCCAGGCGGCGATCTACTGGACATTGGCGGCTCCCGCCGGGCTGCATCCGCAACTGGCCAACGGCATTGGCTATGTGGCGGCAGTGATCATCGGCTATGTGACGCACAGCCTCTTCACCTTCCGGGGGCATGGGACACGCGGCAATCAGGCGGCGCGCGGGTTCAAATTCGTCGCCGTGTCGCTGGTCAGCTATGCGCTCAACGCGTTGTGGGTCTTCCTGTGCGTCACGCATATGCGATGGCCGGAATGGTCGCCCATCCCGGCCATGCTGTTCGTGACGCCTGCGGTGGTGTTCAGCCTGAACAGGCAATGGGTGTTCAAATGAACGGCCGTGCCCTTAATGCACGAAGCGCGCCACCACGTCGCGATAGGAGCGGCTGACCTTTACCTGCGCGCCGGATTCCAGCACCAGGAAGCATTCGCCGTTGGTGTGCGGCTTGACCTGGCGCACCTGGCTCAGGTTGACGATCGTGGAGCGGTGGACGCGCTGGAAGTTGCGCGGGTCGAGCCGTTTCTCAAGATCCTTCATCGTTTCACGCAGGATCAGCGAATTGTCGGCGGTGTAGATGCACATATAGTCGCCCGCGGCGTCGATCCGCTCGATCGAATCCACGTCCACGCGGAAAATCTGCCCGCGATCCTTGATGTTGATGAGCTTTTCGAAGCGGTTGGACGAAGGCGCTTCCTCGTCGGCGGCGAACTCGTTCATCGCATCGGGTGCGACTTCGGCCAGCACTTCGCGCAGCTTTTCAGCTTCCTGCACCTGCCGCTTTTCCGTGAGGCGCTGGCGCACGCGGTCGAGCGCGTCGGCAAGGCGGCCCTCGTCCACCGGCTTCATGAGATAGTCGACCGCCTGCGCTTCGAACGCGCGGATCGCGTGGTCGCTATAGGCGGTGCAGAAGATGAAAAGCGGCGGCTCCACCTCCATGAGCCCCTGCACAACGGAAAAGCCGTCGAAACCGGGCATCTGAATGTCGAGGAACACAAGGTCGGGTTTATGCGTCTTGATAGCGCGGATGGCTTCGCGGCCATTCGAGCAGGTTTCTACGATTTCGACATCCTCATGCGCTTCCAGACGGAGCTTCAGGCCTTGGATAGCCAGGCTTTCGTCATCGACGAGGATTGTTCTGATGGTCATGCGGCCACTTTCGATGGTTCATCCAGATTAAGCGGCATTTCGATCACGACCGAAAAACCGCCTGGCGTGGAACGCGTCTCAAAGCTTTGTCGTTCCCCGAAGGCCTGAATCAGACGATCGCGGATATTCGCCAAGCCAACTCCCGTTCCTTCGCTGGCGGGATTGTTCGGACGGGTGAACCCCTCGTTCAATCCCGGACCGCTGTCCGATACGACGATCCGCACATTTTCACCGGCAGGCTGCGCGGTGATCGAGATTTCGGCCCCCTCCTCCTTGGGCGTGACGGCATATTTGATGGCATTTTCCACCAGCGGCTGGAGCAGCAGCGACGGCAGGCGCGATTGCGCCACGGCCGGATCGATGTTGAAGACCGGGCGCAGGCGGTCCTCGAACCGCATCTTCTCGATCTCCAGATAGAGTTTCAGCGTCTCCACCTCCTGCTCGATCGTCACCTGCGCGGTCGGTTCGTTGATCAGCGTGTAGCGCAGGAAGGACGACAGGCGGGACAGCATGGCGTTCGCCCGGTCGGTCTGCTTGAGCAGGACAAGCGTCGAGATGCTGTTGAGCGTATTGAACAGGAAATGCGGATTGAGCTGGTAGCGCAGCATGGCGAGCTGGGCGCTGGACGCCTGATTTTCCAGACGCAGAAGCTGGTCCGCCTGCTCCTCCACCGTCAGATAGAAGTTGATGGCGTAATAGAGCGCCGACCATGCCCCCAGCAGCGTGATGCTAAGGTAGAATGCGCCCAGGAACAGTTGCAGCCCGGCGGTCTCGCTCGCCCGGTTCTGGGTCGAAAAGACCCAGGCGTCGATAAAGGCGACCAGCCCCGCCGCCAGCACCACGGTCAGGATCGAAGCGCCCCAGGTGACGATCGGCCGTTGCCGTTGCAGGAAGCGGAAGACGACCGCGATCAGCAGCGTCACCGAATAGCCCGTCACGGTCGATATCATCACCGGGATCAGGCTGGAGAGCGGCTGGCCATTGGCGATGGTGGACGACCCGCGCAGCAGGAACGCGCCCGCCCACCCGGCGAATTGCAGGTTCCAGAAGGCGCGGTTCTTGTCAGCGAAAAAGGGCTGAGGCTGGATGCGATGGACAGACATTGCCGCCAGCCTAGGCGATTTCATGGCAGGGGTGAAGCCGCGCCGCGAACCACGCGGGTTCAGGCCGCCGCCGCCGGTTCCTCTGCGACCGGCGTGATTTCGTCGGGGCACAGCCACACAAGGTCGCTGAGTTCCAATGCGCGGCCATCATGCGCCTGGATCACGATCTTGCGGATGGGCTTTCCGTCCCGCCGGTCCGCCAGCACCTGGCAGGACAAGGTGCCGCAGCCCCATTTTTCGCCCCATTGCCGCAATGCGATCATGGCGGGGGCGAGTTCCTGCCCCTTTTCCGTCAGGCGATATTCCACCTTGCGCCGGTCGCACTGCATCGGCTGGCGCACCATGATGCCGTTTTCCACCAGCCGGGCGAGCCGGTTGGCAAGGATGTTGCGGGCGATGCCCAGGGTCGATTGAAATTCCTCGAAATGGCGGATGCCGGACAGCGCGCCGCGCAGAATGAGGAACGACCAGCGCTCCCCCATCATCTCCAGCGCGCTGGGCAGCGCGCATTGTTCCAGATCCTGCGCCAGATTGTGCTTCATCGTTCCGCCTAGATAGCTCAAAGCCACAGCCGTTGCAAAAGCGCAGCCTATTTGCCCCAAGATGGGATTTTTTTGTTGCACAGCAAGGTGCTTCCCACACAATCGGGAAACGATGTTACGCCAGTACGAACTTGTCGAACGCGTGAAGCGCTACGATCCGAACGCGGACGAAGCGATGATCAACCGCGCCTATGTCTTTTCCGTCCAGAAGCATGGGAGCCAGAAACGCGCCAGCGGAGACCCCTATTTCAGCCACCCGATCGAGGTGGCGGGCATCCTGACTGACTTCAACCTGGACGACCAGACCATCGTGACCGCGCTGCTGCACGACACGATCGAAGACACGCTGGTCACCTATGACGAGATAGAGAGCGCGTTCGGCAAGGATGTCGCGCGCATGGTCGACGGCGTCACCAAGCTCAGCAAGATCGAGGCGATGAGCGAGAATGAGCGGGCGGCGGAAAATCTCCGCAAGTTCCTGCTCGCCATGTCCGACGATATCCGCGTGCTGCTGGTGAAGCTGGCCGACCGGCTGCACAACATGCGCACGCTGCACTTCATCAAGAATGAAACCAAGCGCCGCCGCATCGCCAAGGAGACGATGGACATCTACGCCCCGCTGGCGGAGCGGATCGGCATGTACGACTTCATGCGCGAAATGCAGCTTCTGGCCTTCCGCGAACTGGAGCCGGAAGCCTATGACAGCATCACCAAGCGGCTGGAGCAGTTGAAGGAAGGCGGCCACGACAAGGTCGACCGCATCGGCGCGGAACTGCAATTGCTGCTGGGCGGAAAGGGGCTGCCGGTCACCGTGTCAGGCCGCGAAAAGCATCCCTATTCCATCTGGAGGAAGATGCAGGAGCGGCACATCAGCTTTGAACAGCTGACCGATGTCATGGCGTTCCGCGTCATCACCGAAACGGCGGAGGATTGCTACCGCGCGCTGGGCGTCATCCACCAGACCTATAAAATGGTGCCGGGGCGGTTCAAGGATTACATCTCCACCCCCAAGCGCAACGGCTACCGGTCGCTGCACACCACCGTCATCCATCAGGACAATGCCCGCATCGAGGTGCAGATCCGCAGCCGCGACATGCATCATGACGCGGAACTGGGGCTGGCGGCGCACTGGGCCTACAAACAGAAAAGCGACGCGCGCGACCATCAGGCGGCATGGCTGCGCGATCTGGTCGAGATATTGGAACAGAGCCAGGACGCGGACGAGTTGCTCGAACATACCCGCATGGCGATGTATCAGGACCGCATCTTCGCTTTCTCCCCCAAGGGCGAGCTGCACCAGTTGCCCAAGGGATCGACGCCGGTGGACTTCGCTTATGCGGTGCACACGTCGCTGGGCAACCAGACTGTAGGCGCGAAGGTCAACGGGCGCGTGGTGCCGCTGCGCACCACCCTTGAAAATGGCGATCAGGTCGAAATCCTGAAATCGGAGGGGCAGGAGCCGCAGCCGGGCTGGCTGACCTTTGCTGTGACCGGCAAGGCGCGCGCCGCCATCCGCCGCTACATCCGCCAGAAGCAGCGCGGGGAAGAGATTGCGCTGGGCGAAAAGCTGTATGAGGAGATCATTGGCCGCTTTTCCCCCGAACTGGCCAGCGAACTGGGCGAAAAGGCGCTCAAGGCCGCGCTCAAGCGCTTGAAGCTGGAGGATCGCGCTGCCCTGATGATCGCCATCGCCACCCACCGGCTGCGCGATTTCGAGGTGATGGAGGCGCTGGTCCCCGGCTCCACCAGCGCCGAAGGCGTAGAGGAAGCGCATCCGCGCCAGCACGCGCCCGTGTCGATCCGCGGCCTGACGCCGGGCATCGCCTATAATCTGGGGGATTGCTGCCATCCGGTTCCCGGCGACCGGATCGTGGGCGTGCGCCGCACCGGCGAGCCGATCGAGGTGCATACGATCGACTGCCGGTCGCTGGAGGCGGGGCAGGATGACGACTGGATCGACCTTGCCTGGGACAGCAAGTCCAAGGGCGGCACGGCGCGGCTCCAGGTCATCGTCAAGAACCAGCCGGGCGCGCTGGCGGCGGTCACCAACGTGTTCGGCGCGACCAAGGCGAACATCCTCAACCTGCAACTGGTGAACCGCGACGGGCCTTTCCACACCGACGTGATCGACCTTGAGGTGAACGACGCCCAGCATCTGAACCGGATATTGTCGGCGCTGCGGGCGCTGGACACGGTGGTGCAGGCGGACCGGGTCTAAGAGCGCAAACGCATCCTCCCCGTCTGCGATGGGGAGGATCAGAATATGCGTGACTCCGCGCTGCTTTGCCGCTAAAGGCGCCCGCAGCAGACCCCTTGGGGTCTTCCGTCCGAGACAGTTGGCGAAGGAAATCGGTCCTTCTTAATCTCCAACCTAGACGGGGAAAAGTTCTTTACCGGCCGGGTTCGACCTGTCCGGGTCTGCCTGTTTTCCCATGAGGATGCGGGCCAGTCGATCTCTCCCCTTCGGACTAATGCCCCGCGTGCAAGCGCGGGTTTTTGCCGTTCGTCCGGGCATTCCGGGCGGACATGAAGTGGAGAATGGCATGGATCGTAATCAGAAGGCTGAGGTCGTTTCCGCGCTGAACGCACATCTGGCAGAGGTTGGCGTGGTCGTCGTGACCCGCAACCTCGGCATGACCGTCGCCCAGTCGACGGACCTGCGCCAGAAGATGCGCGATGCCGGTGCGACCTACAAGGTTACGAAGAACCGCCTCGCCAAGATCGCCCTTGAAGGCACCAGCTACACCGGCATCAGCGACCTGCTGACCGGCCCGGTTGGCCTCGCCTCCTCGGCCGATCCGGTCGCAGCCGCCAAGGTTGCGGTCGATTTCGCCAAGACCAACGACAAGCTTGAGATCGTTGGCGGCGCGATGGGCGAAGTGCTGCTGAACGCGGAGGGCGTCAAGGCGCTCGCCTCGATGCCGTCGCTGGATGAATTGCGCGCGAAGATCGTCGGGCTGCTCGTTGCACCCGCGACCAAGCTCGCGACCGTCACCCAGGCGCCGGCGGCCCAGCTCGCACGGGTCTTCAACGCCTATGCGGAAAAGAACGCGGCCTAAGGGCAGCGGGACGTTTCGGAATAACCTTTTCACACTCTCATTAGGGGCGCTGCGCCCCGCCCAGAAGGGAATAGATTAACATGGCAGATATCAATGCTCTGGTCGATCAGCTGTCGGCCCTGACCGTACTCGAAGCCGCCGAGCTGTCGAAGGCTCTGGAAGAAAAGTGGGGCGTTTCGGCCGCTGCTGCCGTGGCGGTTGCCGCTCCGGCCGGTGGCGCTGCTGGCGGCGCTCCGGCTGCTGAAGAGCAGAGCGAATTCGACGTGGTCCTGACCGGCGACGGCGGCAAGAAGATCAACGTCATCAAGGAAGTCCGCGCCATCACCGGCCTGGGCCTCACCGAAGCCAAGGCTCTGGTCGAAGGCGCGCCGAAGGCCGTCAAGGAAGGCGTCAGCAAGGACGAAGCCGAAAAGCTCAAGAAGCAGCTGGAAGAAGCCGGCGCGACCGTCGAGCTCAAGTAATCGGTGCGCCCCGCCTTGCGCGGGGCTCGCTGACCGGCTGTGCCGGGGAAAATCGGGCGGCGTCCTTTCGGGGATGCCGCCTTTTTCTTGGGCGGAATATCTGTTTGCTGAACTAAAATCCGCGCAGGCTGAGCCTGTCGAAGCGCTTCACTTCATGATTAGGCGGTTGGTTTCCATCAGGGACGATCCGCATCAACGCTGGAACACGGCGCCCACCACGGCGATCCGGTCAACCTCCTGATAGGCTTCGTTCGCCAGTTCCTCCCCGAATACATCCGGGTCCAGTTCTTCATAGCGCATGGCGCAGCCCGCCGCGCCAGCCATCCCGGTCAGCGCCTCGCGCAGAACATCCTTGCCGTCCACGATCGCCGATCCGGTATAGAGGATGAAGCGGCCGCCGTCCGCCAGCCGGTCGAGCGCCTGGCGCGTCATGTCGAGCGCCGCCGCGCCGCCATGCAATGCGCCGCCGTCCCTGTAGGCGCGCTTGGCCGGGTCGATAATATAGGGCGGGTTGGCGAGCACCAGGTCAATCGGATCATCGACGCCGGTCAGGCCGTCGCTTTCGATGAATTCCGCCTCGACGCCTGCCGCGCCTGCGTTGATCCGGGCAAGCCGCAGCGCTTTTGGATTGATGTCGGTCATGATCAGCCGCGCGCCGGGGCACAGCCGGTGCGCGACGATCGCGCCGACGCCAGCGCCTGCGCCCATGTCGGCGAGGCGCACAGGCGCGGCGGGCGGCCGGGCGCTGAGTTCCGACATGATCAGCCGGGCGAAACGATAGCTGTCAGGACCGAAGAAGACGGCATCCTCATCATCCGTGGGGTAAGCGGAATGGAGGAACAGCGCACCGCCCAAAGAGGAGACCCGGAACAGGGAGCGCCAGCGCCCCTCCCCCGCTTCCTCAAGCGCGCCCGCCGTTTTCAGCAACTGCATGACCTCGCGATCCAGCAGAGACGTGCCGAATGGCAGGCTCCATCCCAGCACATCCTCAATCTTGCGCGCCTCGCGCCGGTCCGGGCGGCTCAGGACCAGCCCGTGAGTAGCGGGCGTGGGCGTCACGAAATGGTAATCACGCGCCTTGAGCAGTTGAAGCAGGGCGGCGAGCGCGGCGTCAGCCGGGTCGATAGGAGAATGAATCATCGGCAGACGGTTCCCGCCATCACAAGGGTTCAGCATCGAGATAAAGATAGCTGGGGTCGAATTCCGCCATCAGCTTAAGGCCATCAAGGTCCAGGATGCGCGCTTCCCCGCGATTATAGTCGAGCAGGCGCTGGTCGCGCAGCAGGCGCAGCGTCCGGTTGGCGTGAACGGAAGTCATGCCCAGCGCATCGGCAAGCTGGGACTGGTTCATGCCCAGGGTGAAGCGTTCGCCGTTCAGCCCGACGATCGCCAACCGCTCATGCAATTCGCAGAAAAGTGCCGCCAGCCGCCCCGCTGCCGACCGCTGGCCCAGCGACAATTCCCATTCCCGGTTCATGCACGCGTCCAGATTGGTGCTGAACCAGTAGATGCGGCCAAGCCGTGGATGAGCCTCGATAAGTTCGCGGATGCTTTCGTGGGGCACACGCGACAGCATGCAGTCAGTGAGCGCCATGATATTATGTTCGAGCCGCTTGAGCGTGAAACCGTGAAGGTCGGCGAAATCCCCCGCGACATGCAACTGGGTGATCTGCCGCTTGCCATCGGGCAGATCCTTGTAGCGGCACAGCAACCCGTCGAGCAGGAGGGTGCTGGCCTCCAGCAGTTCGCCTTCCCGCACGATGACGCTGTTCCTGGACACCGGGCGCGCGGGAGGGATCAGCGCAAGGATCGCCTGCTCCTCTTCCTTCGAAAGGGAGTGCCGGGCCTTGATCCGGGCGAGATGACGTTCGATCATCGGGCGGCCCCTGACCGCGCCGCGACGGCCCGGCCCCGCCCGCCTGCCATGGCGGACGCGCAGCGGCCTTGACCGGGGTCCGAATGGCTGGACCCGTTGCCGTCCTGAAAGCCGGAAGGGGGTGAGGGCATCGCTATCGAACGCCGCCCAAGGCGGTAAGTTGCACTTGATGACCGGCCCGGTGGAAAGAAGCGGAGGGAGCGCGCCGCACCGGCAACGCGCTCCCTTGCCGCAAAGCGCTGTAGCGCGGGCGTTTCAGCGCTGCGCGATCAGGATGGGGCGATCCTTTTCCGCCTGTGCCATGGTCTGCGCCCGGTATTGCGAACGCAGGGCGCTCAGCATGCCCTCCTTTTCCGTGTCATCGCGCGCAACGATGATCCACGCTTCGAACTTGCGGTTCGCGCCCACATTGCCGGGCAAGGGGTGAAGCGATCCCATGGCCTTCACCGCGCGCATGGAGATGCGGTTGATGTTGCGCGAGGTGGAGGGACCCGCCAGTTCCACATTTTGCGGCCTTCCCTGATCGTCCAGGCGGAACTGGACCCGGCTGTAGCCAGTGGAACTGGCGTCACGGTAGAGCCAGCTGGCATTGCGGATGCTGCGGGATAGCCGGGCGGCCGTCCTTCCGGTCCAGGCTTCATAACTGGCCGCATCCTTTTCCGGCGCGACGACGGTAAGCTGCCCCGGTCCCTGCCGGGCTTCCGCAGCGACAGGCGCAACCAGACAGGCGCACAGCGCTACGACAACAGGTTTGGCATGCATGATGGCCTCCTCTGCTTTCTCTTCGATTGTCATTGGGACTGCTGCGGCAGCATCGGACCGGCCGAGAGCAGAGAGGCTATATAGACCCGCAACACAGTGCGGAATAATCATTTTACGCCTTCAAACTCATCCACATAGTACAAATATCAAGAAGAACCAGAAAGACGAAATAATCGAACTAAAGACGTACGCCTTGGGCAAGCGTCTGGCGCCACTGCCTTTTGCCGGACGCTACAGCATCCACGGCCCCGACTCAGGCAGACCGCAAGGCTGGTTAAGGCGCGCCATCGGCACTGATCGCGAGGCCGATCGCTTCGGCCACCTTGATCCCGTCGATGGCGGCGGACAGGATGCCGCCAGCATAGCCCGCCCCTTCGCCCGCCGGGTAGAGCCCGGTGACGTTGAGGCTCTGATAATCCGCACCGCGCGTGATGCGGATGGGCGAAGAGGTGCGGGTTTCGACGCCCGTCATGACCGCATCGGGATGGTCGTAATTGGCGATCTGCCGTCCGAAGGCGGGCAGCGCCTCATGAAACGCCTCTATGACGAAATCGGGCAGGCAGCGCGACAGGTCGGTCATGGTGACGCCTGGTTTGTAGGAGGGGATGACCTCCCCCAACTCCGTCGAGGGACGGCGCGCAAGGAAATCCCCGACCTTCTGCCCCGGCGCCCAATAGGATGATCCGCCAGCCTCATAGGCCATGCTTTCCCAGTGCCGCTGAAGCTCGATCCCTGCCAGCGGGCCGCCGGGATAGTCGCGTTCCGGGTCGATGCCGACCACCAGCCCGGAATTGGCGTTGAACTCGGCGCGGCTGTACTGGCTCATGCCGTTGGTGACGACACGCCCTTCCTCCGACGTGGCGGCGACCACGCGGCCGCCCGGACACATGCAGAAGCTGTAGACCGTGCGCCCATTGGCGCAGTGATGCGCAAGGCTGTAGGCCGCAGCGCCCAGCAACGGATGGCCCGCGCAATTGCCGTAACGCGCCCGGTCGATCCAGCTTTGCGGATGTTCGATGCGCACGCCGATGGAAAAGGGCTTGGCTTCTATATGCACGCCGCGCCGGTGGAGCATTTCGAACGTCGGCCGCGCGCTGTGCCCCACCGCCAGCACGACATGATCCGCCTCGATAAAGCCGCCATCGGACAGATGCACGCCGCGCAGCCGCTGCCTGCCATCGCCCCCGGCCGTCAGTTCCAGTTCCTCGACCTTGTGCTGCCAGCGATATTCGCCGCCCAGCGCCTCGATCTGGCGGCGCAGGCTTTCGACCATGGTGACGAGGCGAAAGGTGCCGATATGCGGATGCGCTTCGGTCAGGATATCGGCGGGCGCGCCAGCCGCGACGAATTCCTGTAGCACCTTGCGGCCCAGAAAACGGGGGTCCTTGACCCGGCAATAGAGTTTTCCATCGGAAAAGGTGCCAGCCCCGCCCTCGCCGAACTGCACGTTGCTGTCGGGGTTCAGTTCCGCGCGCCGCCACAGACCCCAGGTATCCTTGGTCCTTTCGCGCACCACCTTGCCGCGATCCAGGATGATCGGGCGGAAACCCATCTGCGCCAGGATCAGCCCGGCGAACAGGCCGCACGGCCCCGCGCCGATCACCACTGGCCGCTTGCCGCTCCACCCGTCAGGCGCATGGGCGGCGAAGCGATAATCAGTGTCGGGACGGGGGCGGACATCATGATCACTGGCGAAGCGGGCCAGCACCGCCTCTTCGTCCGCCAGTTCGACATCGACGGTGTAGACGAGCTGGATGGCATTCTTGCGCCGGGCGTCGTTGCCGCGGCGCACGACCGCATGGCTGATCAGGTCCGCCGCCGCGATGCCCAGCCGCGCGCAGATCGCGGCGGGCATCGCTTCGGCCGGATGGTCGAGGGGCAGTTTCAGGCCGGACAGACGCAACATGGCCCCGCCCCTAGACCCATTTCCCCGCCCGCTCCAGCCCCCCATGAGGATGAGGGGAGCGCGCCTTAGAAACGGGCGCGCAGCCCGCCATAGATGGCGCGGCGCTCAACCGGGTAGAAGGCGGCGCTGCCTTCATCGGCCGGGGTAGCCGGATTATCCGGCACGTAGCGGACCATCGCGCTGATATCCCCGATCGCACGCTTTCCAGTCAGGTTGCGCGCGTCGAGGAACAGCGTCACGCCCTCCCTAACCTCCGCCTGCGCGCCGAGGTTGAGCATCGCATAACCGCCGATCCGCTTTGTATTCGCATAGTCCACCCATGCCCCCTGCGGCACCCATTCCACGGCGGGGGAAAGGCTGAGCCGGTCCGTGCCCAGCCGCAGTTCCGCCCGATAGAAGTGGCGCGGCACCACCGGCAGGCGATTGCCGCCGAACTGCACATCGTCCCGGAAGCGGAAATCGCTATACTGATAAACCTGCCGCAGCATCGCCCAGGGAGCGAGCGTCAGGTCCAGACCCGCCTCGATCCCCTGATGCAGGGTGCGATCCGCGTTGAAGGTTGCGGCTGGAATGCCCTGCGCGGGGTTCACCGTATATTGCAGCATTTCGTCCTTAAGATCCGCGCGATAGAGGCTGACGTCCCACGCGGCGATACCGGAACGTCCCCTTGTGCCCACCTCGACGGTCCACGCCTTTTGCGGCCGCACGGGCACGAAGGCCGCGATCTGCGCGACTTCGCCAAAGCCCGGCATCTCGACGGAACGGCTGTAATTGGCATGGAATTGCACGGCCTCGCCCGGCTCGAACAGCAGGCCGAATTTTGGCGCGAACGCATCATAATCGACCCGCGCGCTGACGGAGGCAGGGATCTGCTGATCCTGTTCCCGCTCAGCATGGGTATAGATGCCCCCCGCGATCAGCGTCAGCCTGTCTGCGGGACGGTAGCGCAGTTCGCCATAGCTGTTGATCGTCTGCGCCCGCTGGCGGGCATCGAACGTTGGCGCAGCACCCGGAGCGCGGCGGCCTGCCGCATTCACGAAGCGGCGTGAGCGAACCTCGCCGAACCGGGCTGTGCTGCCGAGGGTGAGGCCGAATGGCCCCGCTTCCAGATCATATCGGCCATAGAGGCCGTAATCGGTCGATTTCTGGTCCACCACCTGAAAAATGGGATGGAACAGATCCTTGACGTTCAGGAACACGCCCCCTTCCAGCGCGCCACGGCCCAGTTGCACGGTCGTGCGGTTCTGCAAGCGAATGGAATCGATGTCGCGCGCCTGATCGCCCGTGACGCTGGCGGGGTTGGCGGCGGCTGGACGGTTCAGCGCCTGTCTTTCCGACAGGGTGCCCGGCAGGCTCTGGCGAATGCTCTGCACGCTCGCGTAAAACCGCGTCTCGACCGTATCGCTGATCTTCAACCCGGCATTGCCGTTGAAACGGACTGCCTTGCGCGCCGCATGGTCGCGGTCGCCGTCCGAACGATCGGCGGTGATCGCCATCCAGGCATCGCCGCGCGCACCGGCATAGCCATAGGCCGCCTTGGCGCGCAGCGTATCGAACGATCCGCCGTCGATGCGCAGTTCCGCTCCCGGCGCGCTCCGCCCTGTCGGGGTGACGGCATTGATCGCGCCGCCCAGCGTCGATCCGCCCCAACGCAGCGCATTGCCGCCGCGATAGACCTCCAGATGCTGAAACACCTGCGGGTCCAGTTCCTGGAAATCGCCATTGTCATCGGCAAGGTTGATCGGAATGCCGTCCTGCAACAGCGTCAGCCCGCGCATGTGGAAGCCGCGTGAAATGCCCGATCCGCGGATGGAGATGCGCACCTCCTGCCCGAACCGCGGCTGGGTATAGACGCCGGGCGAAAAGCTGAGCGCGTCGCGCAGCGACACGGCCACCCTGTCTTCGAATTCCTGCGCCGCGACGACATCCGCCCCGCCCGCTACGCGGTCCACGCGCGCTTGGGCGTCTTCGATCATGGGAAGGGCCGTGACGATGATCCTCCCCTGATCGGGCGCTTCATCGGCCAGCGCGGGCAGGGTCGTGAGAGAACAGGCAAGGGCGCACAGCGACACGCTGCGCAGGTCAAGAATGACGGACATGACAGGACAACCTCATGAAAATACAACGCCAGCGCCACCGGCATGGCAGCGCGCAAAATGAATTTTCTAGAAGGTTGAAGGCGGCCCCGATGAAGGCGGCGGCGGGGCGGCCAGCCGGGCGACAAGGCCCGTCTTGAGCGCGAAGGCGATCGGCCCGAACGCAAGTTGCCAGGCAGGCAGGGCAAGATCGGCGGCGGCCAGCGGCGGGATCAGCGGCTGGACCGACGCGGCGAAGGGGCAATGCTGCTGAACAGGCGCGGCATCGCCCTTGGGATGCGGCTTGCCGGGCGCATGGTCACGATCGACCACGACATTGACCGCGCCCTGCCCGGTACACAGCGTCACGACGACGCCCCGGTCGGTGCGCACCGGCATGAAGCCGGACGGGGCGACTAGCTGGATGGCGAGGACAAGCAGCGCGAGCGCGGCCAGAAGGCCCCGCGCGGCTTCCGATTGTCTGATCGCCCCCGTCATGCTGCTGCCCCTAGCGCCAGCGGCGGCTCTTGTCATCTGGATATCATGCGGCCAGCGCACTCACCTTGACGTAAACGTAAGGTGTCCCTAGATTGCCCGCCATGGACCAGCGCAGCAGCATCGCCGGCATAGAGGTGCCGGATCAACGCGAACGGCAAAGCTATACCATCACCGACCTGTCGGAAGAATTCGGCGTCACCGCGCGGGCGCTGCGCTTCTACGAAGATGAAGGGCTGATCGCGCCGGAGCGGCAGGGCCTGGCGCGCATCTATTCGCGCCGCGACCGCGCCCGGCTGGCGTGGATACTGCGCGGCAAGCGGGTCGGTTTCAGCCTGGCCGACATTCGCGAGATGATCGACCTGTACGACGCCGATGAAGAGCATGAGGAGCAGCGCCGCGTCACTCTTGCCAAGTGCAAGGCGCGCATCGAACTGCTCACCCGGCAGAAGGACGATATCGACGCAGCAATCGCCGAACTGTCGGGTTTCGTCGCCGCGCTCGAAAAATAACGCTTCATCAGAACGACAATATTCCCGGAGAAGATCATGCCCAGCTATACCGCCCCGATCCGTGAGACCCGTTTTGTGCTCGATCATGTGCTGGGGCTGGACCGCTATGCCAATCTTCCGGGCTTCGAAAATGCGACGCCCGACCTGATCGAAGCCATACTGGCCGAAGGCGGCAAGATCGCGGAGGAGGTGCTGTTCCCGCTGAACGCCGTGGGCGACAAGGAAGGGTGCACCCGCCATCCCGATGGCAGCGTCACCACCCCGCCCGGTTTCAAGCAGGCGTTCGATACCTATGTGGAGGGCGGCTGGACGACCTTGCATGCGCCGGTCGAATATGGCGGCCAGGGCCTGCCCAATGTCGTGGCGAGCGCCGTGGGCGAATATGTGCTGTCGGCCAATCACAGCTTCGAAATGTATCATGGCCTCACCAGCGGCGCGGTCGCCGCCCTGCTCGCCAAAGGCAGCGACGAATTGAAGCAGACCTATATTCCCAACATGGTGTCAGGCCGGTGGACCGGCACGATGAACCTGACGGAGCCCCATGCCGGTACTGACCTTGGCCTCATCAAGACCAAGGCGGTGCGGCAGGATGACGGCAGCTATGCCATCACCGGCACGAAGATCTTCATTTCCTCGGGCGAGCAGGACCTGACCGAGAATATCATCCACCTCGTCCTTGCCAAGACGCCGGACGCGCCGGAAGGCAGCAAGGGCATCTCCCTCTTCGTCGTGCCGAAGGTGCTGTTGAAGGAGGACGGGTCACTCGGCGAACGCAACGCGGTGTCCTGCGGCTCGCTTGAACATAAGATGGGCATTCACGGCAACGCGACCTGCGTCATGAACTATGACGGCGCCAAGGGCTGGATCGTGGGCGAGGAGAATAAGGGCCTTGCCGCCATGTTCATCATGATGAACGCCGCGCGCATGTGGGTCGGCATGCAGGGGCTGGGCCAGGCGGAAATCGCTTTCCAGAACGCGGTCCATTATGCGCGCGAGCGGCGGCAGGGCCGGGCGCTGACCGGCCCCAGGGACAAGGATGAGAAAGCCGACACGCTGTTCGTCCACCCCGATGTCCGGCGGATGCTGATGGAAGCCAAGGCGCTGACCGAGGGGCTGCGCGCGCTGATGCTGTGGGGCGCGCTCCAGGTCGATCTGGCGCAACATGCAGCGAGCGAGGAAGAACGGCAGGCGGCCGACGATATGGTCCAGCTGCTGACCCCGGTGCTGAAAGGCTATGGCACGGACAAGGGCTTTGACGTCACGGTCATGTGTCAGCAGGTGTTCGGCGGCCATGGCTACATCTGGGAAAATGGCGTCGAACAATATGTGCGCGACGCCCGCATCGCCCAGATTTACGAGGGCACAAACGGCGTGCAGGCGATGGACCTTGTGGGGCGCAAACTGCCGATGAATGGCGGGCGCGCGTTGCAGACCTTCCTGAAAATCGTCGCGGACGAGGTTGCTGCGGCCAAGGGCGATGAGAAGGTGGCAGGCCTTGCCGAAGCGCTGGAAAAGGCCAGCGGGCAGCTGGGCGCGGCGACCATGTGGCTGATGCAGAATGCGATGCAGAACCCCGACAATGCCGGGGCTGGCGCGGTGCATTATATGCACATTCTCGGCATCGTTTCGACCGGCCTCATGTGGCTGCGCATGGCAAAGGCGGCCGCCACGCTGCTGAAGGCGGGCGAAGGCGATGCGCGCTATCTGGAGGCGAAGCTGGTCACGGCGCGCTTCTTTGCCGAACGCATCATGCCCGATGCGGGCGCGCTGCGGCGGAAGATCGAGGGCGGCGCGGAGAGCCTGATGGCGATCGACCCGGATATGTTCCTGGCGGCTTGAGGAGCCGGACGCGCAAGGCCTTGGCTACATCCTCCCCACGCCTATCGGCGCAGGGAGGATTTTGGCGCCCGTTTATAGAGGCTTCAATCGCCCCATAATTCCTTGAGCTTGCTGAAAAAGCCCGTCGATTGCGGGCATTCTTCGCCGGTCTCGGTCTCGCGGAAGGCTTCGAGCAGTTCGCGCTGCTTGGCGCTGAGGCGGGTCGGGGTTTCGACATCGACCTGAATCACCAGGTCGCCCTGCCCCCGGCCGTTCAGCACCGGCATGCCTGCGCCGCGCTGGCGGATCTGCTTGCCCGATTGGATGCCGCTCGGAATCTTGATCTCGTGGCGCTGGCCGTCCAGGCCGGGCACTTCGATGCAGCCGCCCAGCGCCGCCGTGGTGAAGCTGACCGGCGCGCGGCAGAAGAGGGTCGTGCCTTCGCGTTCGAAAATCGGATGCCGCTTCACATGCAGGAAGATGTAGAGGTCGCCCGGCGGTGCGCCGCGCGCGCCTGCCTCACCCTCGCCGGAAAGGCGGATGCGCGTGCCTTCATCGACACCTGCGGGAATGTTGACCGACAGCGTCTTGGGCTTGTCCACCCGCCCCTCGCCGCGACAGGCGCGGCAGGGGCTTTCGATCACCTGACCCGCGCCGTGGCAACCCGGACAGGTGCGTTCGACCACGAAGAAGCCCTGCTGCGCCCTGACCTGACCATGCCCGTGACAGGTGGTGCAGGTCTTGACCCCCGTGCCCGGCTGCGCGCCTGAACCGTCGCAACTGTCGCAGGGCGCGGAAACCTCGATCTCTATCTCGGTCTGCTTGCCGTGATAGGCGTCGTCGAGGCTGATCTCCATATCATAGCGCAGGTCCGCGCCGCGCCGCTGGGCCTGACGCCCGCCGCCAAAGCCGCTCTGGCCGAAGATCGTCTCGAAAATGTCGCCAAGGTCGGAAAAGCCACCCGCGCCGCGTCCGTTGAAACCGCCGCCGCCGCCATTCTGGGCGTTGGTATAGGCCGCATGGCCGTAGCGGTCATAGGCCGCGCGCTTCTGCGGGTCCTTGAGACATTCATAAGCCTCGGAAACGGCCTTGAACTTCGCTTCGCTGTCGGTGCAGCCCCCGGTGCGATCGGGGTGATATTTCATCGCAAGCTTGCGATAGGCGCTCTTGATCGTCCCGGCATCGGCCGTCCGCTCGACTTCGAGCAATGAATAATAATCAACTTCGGTAGTCATATCGCCCCCGGGCGCGCACGTCCCCCGGCTTCGCCCCGGACGGCTGCATGGTCAAACACCATGCCGTCCGCCCGAGGCGAAGTCGAGAAGCGTTTCATCGGGCCTTACGCCTTGTTGTCGTCCACTTCCGAAAATTCGGCGTCCACGACGTCATCATCAGCCTTGGGAGCATCAGTGCCCGGAGCGGCGGCCGCAGCCTGCTCCTTCTCGTAGATCGCCTGGCCAAGCTTCATCGCCACCTGGGCAAGTTCCTGCGCCTTGGACTTCATCGCTTCGACATCGCCGCCTTCGACAGCGGACCTGGTCGCGGCGATCGCCGTCTCGATCTCGGACTTGAGGGCCGCATCCACCTTGTCGCCATGCTCGGAAAGCTGCTGCTCGGTGGTGTGGATCAGGCTTTCGGCGTTGTTCTTCGCCTCGGCCGCCTCGCGCTTCTTCTTGTCCTCTTCGGCGAAACGCTCGGCATCCTTGACCATCTGTTCGATGTCGGCGTCGGACAGACCGCCCGAAGCCTGGATGCGAATCTGCTGCTCCTTGCCGGTGCCCTTGTCCTTGGCATGGACGTTGACGATGCCGTTGGCGTCGATGTCGAAGGTGACTTCGATCTGCGGCACGCCGCGCGGCGCGGGCGGAATGCCGACCAGGTCGAACTGGCCCAGCAGCTTGTTGTCCGCCGCCATTTCACGCTCGCCCTGGAACACGCGGATCGTCACCGCCTGCTGATTGTCGTCGGCGGTCGAGTAGACCTGCGACTTCTTGGCCGGGATCGTCGTGTTGCGGTCGATCATGCGGGTGAACACGCCGCCCAGCGTTTCGATGCCCAGCGACAGCGGAGTGACGTCCAGCAGCAGCACGTCCTTGACGTCGCCCTGCAACACGCCCGCCTGGATCGCCGCGCCCATGGCGACGACTTCGTCCGGGTTGACGCCGGTGTGCGGTTCCTTGCCGAAGAATTCCTTCACGGCCTCGCGCACCTTGGGCATGCGGGTCATGCCGCCCACGAGCACCACTTCGCTGATGTCGCTGGCCGAAACGCCCGCGTCCGCCAGCGCCTTCTTGCACGGCTCCATCGTGCGCTTGATGAGGTCGCTCACCAGACGCTCCAGATCGGCGCGGGTGATGGTCTTCACCAGATGCTTGGGACCATTCTGGTCAGCGGTGATGAAGGGCAGGTTGACTTCGGTCGACTGTGCGGAGGACAGTTCGATCTTAGCCTTTTCGGCCGCTTCCTTGAGGCGCTGGAGCGCGAGCTTGTCCTTGGTGAGGTCGATGCCCTCATCCTTCTTGAAGCCTTCGGCCAGATATTCGACCAGCTTGGCGTCGAAATCCTCGCCACCCAGGAAGGTGTCGCCGTTGGTCGACTTCACTTCGAACACGCCGTCGCCGATTTCCAGGATCGAGATATCGAAGGTGCCGCCGCCAAGGTCGTAGACGGCGATGGTCTTGCCGTCCTGCTTTTCCAGGCCATAGGCGAGCGCGGCCGCGGTCGGCTCGTTGATGATGCGCAGCACTTCAAGGCCCGCGATCTGGCCGGCGTCCTTGGTCGCCTGACGCTGGGCGTCGTTGAAGTAGGCGGGGACGGTGATGACCGCCTGCGTCACGGTTTCGCCCAGATAGCTCTCGGCCGTTTCCTTCATCTTCTGGAGCGTGAAGGCGGAAATCTGCGAGGGCGAATAATCCTTGCCGCCCGCCTGCACCCATGCGTCGCCATTGGCGCCCTTCACGATGTGATAGGGGACAAGCTCCATATCCTTCTTCGTCGTCGGATCGTCGAAGCGGCGGCCGATCAGGCGCTTCACGGCGAAAATGGTATTATCCGGGTTGGTGACGGCCTGACGCTTGGCGGGCTGGCCGATCAGCCGTTCGCCATCCTTGGTGAAGGCGACGATCGACGGCGTCGTGCGCGCGCCTTCCGCATTTTCGATCACCTTGGGTTTGCCGCCGTCCATCACAGCCACGCAGCTGTTGGTGGTGCCAAGGTCAATGCCGATTACTTTTGCCATTTTTGTCCTCTTCGAACCCCAAATCACATTCAGCGGTTGACGGCCCCATACCTCACGAAAGCGCCAAGGCAAGGCCGTTTGCGGATGGGATATAGGCGCGATCTTCCTTGGCACAAGAAGCCTGGGTGATTACCGTAACAATCGACCGGAAACGAGACAGTCATGAAAGCGAGAGCAATGCGTCCCATCCTATCCTTACTTCCCCTTGCTGCTCCCTTTTTGCTGACCGCCTGCGGCGATCCCGCGCCCACCTATATCGATCAGGCGTGGGTGCGGCTGAGCCCCAACAAGGATACGCCGTCCGCTGGCTATTTCGTCGCGCATGGGGGTGATGCCGATACGCAGCTTCGCGGCGTGCTGACCGACTATGCGATCAAGGTCGAAATGCACGAAACCGTCAGCGAGGGCGGCGTCATGAAGATGAAGCCGATCGATTCGGTGGACATCCCGGCCAAGACCAAGGTCGCCTTCGCGCCGGGGGGCAAGCATCTGATGCTGTGGGGCGTCAACGACACGGCGATCAGCCGGGGAAAGATGACGCTGACATTCCTGCTGTCCAACGGCGACCGGCTGCTGGTCGATGCCGTGATCCAGAAGCCGGGCGCGGCCGCTCCCGCCGGGGCGGGCGGCGGGGCGCAGAAGCAGCCTTGACCAGCCGCGCCCTCACCCCGGCCGAAACCGCGCTTGCCCGCTCGGTCTTCGGCGGGGCGATCGCCTATGACAGGGTGCGGGTGCATAACCGCAAATGGTGGCCGCTCCAGCCGCGCGGTGTGACGATGGCGCCCGACGGAGACCTGTGGTTCCATCCGGGCAGCGGCATGTTCTGTCCCGACTTCTGCGAAGCGCCGCTGCATCTGCAAGGGCATTTCATCCATGAAATGACCCACGTCTGGCAGGCGCAGAAAGGCGGCAAATGGTATCTGCCGCTGATGCGCCATCCCTTCTGCCGCTATCGCTATGACATCGTGCCGGGCCGCCCCTTCGGCCGCTATGGGTTGGAGCAGCAGGCGGAGATCGTCCGCCACTGCTTCCTGCTGCGGCGCGGCGCGCGGGTGGAGGGGAAGCCGCCCCTTCCCGTCTATGAAGCGCTGATCCCGTTCGCCGCCGCCTGAGCGATGGGGACGCGCTGCCCCTGCCGTGATAGGATGCCGCCATGCGCATCATGACCGCCCTGCTTCCGCTCGCCGCCTTCGTCGCGGCTCCTGCATGGGCCGGACAGGCGGAACGCGCGGGTCATTATTATCTGCAAGGCGTGATGGAGACGGGGTCGGAACTGATGCTCCATCCCGATGGCCGCTTTCAATGGTATCTCGTCTATGGCGCGCTCGACCTGTTCGCCGAAGGCCGGTGGCAGGAAGCGGACGGGCAGGTCGTCCTGACCGCGCACAAGAGCAAGGACGTGCCCGAACCGGGGTTCGAAACGCTGGTGCTGACGGTGAAGGACAGCGTGCTGATCCCGCCGGACGGGCGCGGCGCTTACAGGAAGCCGCCGGACGAGCGGGATTGACCCGCCCGACCGCTTCTTTTCAGCGCACCGCCGGTTCCAGCAGGCGGATGCTGCCCAGATCGGCATCGATTTCCGCGCGGACGCCCACGGGCAGGCTGAACTGACTTGCGACATGGCCGATCGCCGCGCCCTGAAACGCTGGCACGCCGAGCGGTTCCAGATGCTGTTGCAGGACTTCCGACACGGTAAAGCCGCCATAGGAGGCATCGCTGGCAGCGCAGTTGGTGCATTGGCCGAAGACGACGCCCGCCACCTTGCCCAGCAGCCCGGCGAGCGACAACTGGGTCAGCATCCGGTCGATCCGGTAGGGCGCTTCGCCCACATCCTCCATGAACAGGATCGCGCGATCGAAAGCGGGCATCCATGGCGTGCCCACCAGCGCCGCCAGCACCGTCAGGTTGCCGCCCAACAGCCGCCCCGCCGCTTTCCCGCCGCGAAAGGTGCGGATGCGGCCGCTGCGCTGCACCAGCCGGTCTTCATGCGCGACCGGATTGACCAGCAGCGGCGTTGCGCCGTCAAAGGCGATCGCGCGAAAGGCGTCCCAGGAAAAGCGCGGCCAGCTGCTCGCGGCGTTGGGACCGTGGATGGTGGGGAATCCCGCGCGGGCGGCAAAGGCCAGATGCAGGGCGGTGATATCGCTGAAACCCACCAGCAGCTTGGGATTGGCGCGGATCGTGGCGAAGTCGAGATAAGGCAATATGCGCGCGCAGCCCCACCCGCCCCGCACGGCGAAGACGGCGCGCACTTCGGGGTCGGCGAACATCGCGTTGACGTCGGCGGCGCGGTCGGCATCCTTGCCCGCCAGATAGCCCTGCCTTTGCGCGAGATGCCTGCCGGGCCTTGGCTTGAGCCCCATGGCGGCGACGGTTTCCTTGACCAGATCAAGGTCGAACAGATCGTCGGTAAAGCCAGCGGGCTCGATCAATCCCACGGTGTCGCCGGGGCGCAGGCGGGGCGGCTTTTCCGGTGGTCGGGGCGCGGGAGCCTTCGCCGCAGCCAGCGCTCCGCCCATGGCGGCGAGCATCATGCGCCGGTCCAGCCCCATCGCCTTGCTCAAAATGGCCGCCCGTCCTTATGGCTGTACGCGCTCCCCGACCAATGAAGGTCTATATCGGGATAATGAGCGGCGCCGGACGGCACGCGGCCGAAGGCGAGGAACGCGCAATCGCCGCTGCTTTCGTTCACCAGATGATGCCCATTGGCACGCCCCTTCGGAAAGGCCGCCATGTCACCGGCCTTCAACAGCACCCGGCTGTCCTCTTCGACCAGCATGGCTTCCCCGCTCAGCATCACGACGAATTCATCCTCTTCTTCATGCCAATGACGCTGGGAGGACGCAGCCCCCGGCTTCAGCACGACATGGCTGACGCCGAAATCAGCGAGGCCCGCCGCCGGGCCGAGCCTGCGCACCCAGCGGCCCGCGACCGCCCCGGCGAACTCCGCCGGATAGCCGGTGCGATTGCTCTGCTCTATCGCTGCAAGATCGATCTTGGGCATGATCTTCCCTTCCGCTGGCAAAGGCGCTGGCCTTTCGCTAACGCAGCGCCATGAACATGACCAGCACCAATCCCGGCATAGTGGACATAGCCAGCAGGCTGATCGCCTGCCCATCGGTTACGCCCGCGCGGGGCGAGGTGTTCGCGGTGCTGGAAACGCTGCTCGTGCCGCTGGGCTTCACGGTCGACCGCTTCGTGGCGGGTCAGGAACCTGACGGGCCGGTGGAAAATCTGCTCGCCTGGCGGACCACCGGCGCGGGGCCGCATTTCGCCTTTGCCGGGCATCTGGACGTGGTGCCGCCCGGCAATGGATGGACCAGCGATCCCTTCACGCCGGACATTCGCGGCGGCCTGCTGCATGGCCGGGGCGCTGTCGACATGAAGGGGGCGATCGCGGCGTTCGTCGCCGCGCTGGCCGGTATCCCGGACGAACTGCCCGGCACGATCAGCCTGATCATCACCGGCGATGAGGAAGGACCGGCGGTCCACGGCACGCTCGCGCTGATGGAGCGGATGGCCGCGCATGGGTTGCGCCCTGACCTGTGCCTTGTGGGCGAGCCGACATCGTCCCAACGCGTGGGCGACGTCATCAAGATCGGCCGCCGCGGCTCTGTGAATATGTGGATCAAGGTGGAAGGCGTGCAGGGCCATGTCGCCTATCCGCATCTGGCCGACAATCCCGTCCCCCGGCTCGTCCGCATCCTGTCGGCGATCGACGGCATCGTTCTGGACGAAGGGACGGACTGGTTCCAACCCAGCAATATCGAGATCACGGACCTTGAGGTAGGCAATCCGGCCACCAATGTCATCCCAGCCGCCGCCCATGCCCGCATCTCCATCCGTTTCAACGACCGGCATAGCGGCGCCAGCCTGGTTGAGCGGATCACGGCGATCGCATCGGCCGAAGGCGGCGTGGTGACGGCGAAGATCAGCGGCGAGCCCTTCCTGACGCAGCCGGGAAGCCTGTCCGCTCTGGTGGCGGGCGCGATCCGCGAGGTGACCGGCGTGGAAGCGGAGCTTTCGACCACCGGCGGCACATCGGACGCGCGCTTCCTGTCGCGCCTTTGCCCCGTGGTGGAATTCGGCCTCAACAACGGGACGATGCACAAGCTGGATGAAGCCGTGGCGATCGACGATCTGAAGGATCTGGAGCGCATCTATGCGCTGATCGTGCGCCGCGCCCTGGGCGGCTGACGCCCCGTCAGCCCGCGCGGCGTTGCGCCAGCGCCTGCGGCGCGAAGCGGGAGAGGTAGTTTTCCTCCCCCGTAGGACGCGCGACATGATAGCCCTGGAACAGGGTGCAGCCGATCACGCGCAGCATGTCCATCTGCGCTTCACTTTCGACGCCCTCGACCACCACTTCCATGCCCAGCCCCTGGATCAGGCCGACGACCGCGCTGCAAATGGTGCGGGCTTCTGCGGAAATGGCGATGTCGCGCACCAGACTGCGGTCGATCTTGACCCGGTCCACCGGCAATTCCCTGAGGCGCGACAGGTTGGAATAGCCTGTGCCGAAATCGTCGATGGCGATCCGCACCCCTTCCTTCCGCAGCGCGCGCAGCTGCTCCAGCACGCGGGCATCCATTTCCATCGCCAGCGACTCGGTGATCTCCAGTTCCAGCATGTGCGCGGGGGTCCGGTGCGTCGCCATCGCCTGCCGCAGACGCAGGAAGAAGTCCCCCTGCGACAATTCGCGCGAGGAGATGTTAACGGCGATGCGCTGCCCCACATCCGCCTGCGACCAGCGCGCCGCCGTTTCGCACACGCGGCTCATCACCCAATCGCCCAGCGCCACGATCGCGCCGCTTTCCTCCGCCACCGGCACAAAGAATCCGGGCATAACCAGATCGCGCTCCGGGTGCGCCCAGCGGATCAGGGCTTCGGCCGTGACGATCCGGCCGCTGCCGATCTCGATCTGCGGCTGGAATTCCAGCAGGAACTCGTCGCGTTGCAGGGCCAGCAGCATGTCGCGCTCCAGCTCCGCCCGGTCCGCCGCCTCCAGCGCCAGTTCGGTCGTGAACATTTCCGCCCGGCCGCGCCCCTGATGCTTGGCATGATACATGGCGATGTCGGCGGAGCGCAGCAGCGCGGGCAGCGTGTCGCCATGATCGGGGTAGCAGGCGATCCCGATCGATGCGCCCAGGTCAATATGCTGGCTGCCAAGATCGAATCGCTCGCCGAGCGCGAACTGGATCGCGCGGGCGATCCGTGCCGCGCCTGCATGGCCGGGCACATTGGGGAAGAACATGGTGAATTCGTCGCCCGCCAGCCTGCCGATCACCGGATCGCTCATGCCTGCGCTGACCTGCGCCATCACGACTTCGCGCAGCCGCCCCGCGACGCGCGCGAGCAGCTGGTCGCCCGCCGCGTGGCCCAGCGTGTCGTTGACGCCCTTGAACCCGTCCAGATCGATGAAGAACAGCGCGCCGCGCCAATCCTCCGGGCTTTCCGCGAGCAGCCGCTCCACCTGGCGGCAGAAGCTGGCGCGGTTGGCAAGACCCGTGACCTGATCGAACAGCGCCAGCGCCTGCACATGATCCAGATTGGTGCGCACCTGGCTGAAAAGGCTTTCCATCGCCACGGCAAGATCAGGCATTTCCGCAGCGATCTCAGGCTCAACGGGGGATTGCAGGTCGCCATGCGCCGCCGCGACCAGCCGTTCGGTGGCGCTGTCGATGGCGGCGGCAGTGGTCGCGACGTTGCGCCGCGCCGATGCCCAGCTCAATGTGCCGCACAGGATCGCGATGATCAGCGAGCGGCCGACGCCCCCGACATCGGTGGCCTGCTGCTGTCCCAGCACGAGCGAGAGGATGAACACCAGCGCCCCCGCGGCGCAGGCGAAGGCAGTGGCGCGGCTTTTCAATGTCACGCCTTGCATGCGCCTCCTGCCAGACATGGGGTCCGCCTGTGGACCGCCCATGAGGCCGATATGAAGGACGCTGGTTAAGAAAGGGTCAGCAGTTGCCGCCCAACGCTATTTTTTGCGGCGCAGTATAACATAGATTGCACCGTTCCCTCCGTGGCGCGGATGCGCCAGCCGGACGCTGGCGATCCGGTCGGCATAAGCGCTGGTTTCCAGCCAGTGCCCTATCTCGCCGCGGATCGCGCCGCGCCGCGACTCGCGCCCCTGATCGGCGGATTTGGGCGGCTTTCCGGTGATGACAAGCACTATGCGAACGACCCGCGACAGGGCGATGCCCAGCGCCTGATTCAACCGCGCGTGGGCGGCCGGCAGGCTGTGGCCATGCAGGTCGATGGTCATGTCAGGCACCAGCGTGCCGTTACGGATTCGGCGTTCCCAGCTCGCGTCCAGCACCTTGGCGGGCGTGCGCTGGGGCGGAGCGGCGACAGGGACAGGCGGGGCAACCGTTAACCCTTGCGCTTGCCTGGGCACAGGCTGCGGCGCAGGCGGATCGGGCAAGCGCGCGGCGGGGCGCAACGGACGGACCGATCGGGCCAGGACGTTCCAAAGCGCCTGCTCCTCCGGCGAAAGATGCCGCCGCGCCACGGCAGGCGGCCTTACGGGCGAGCGAGCCGCGCCGCCGACCCGGCCGGCAGCAGGATCAGCGCGCTGCCCCGCGCCGACATGCCGCCCGCGATGCCGCGCGCCCGGCTGCCCGCGCCCCAGAAGCTGTCGAACCGGTTGGGGCCCTTGATCGCCCCGCCGGTATCCTGCGCGATCCAGATGCCGTTGGGCTCCGCGCGGTCGAGCGAGAGCAGCACGGGCGCGCCCAGCGGCACATATTTGGGATCGGCGGCAACGCTTGCCTCGGCGGTGACTGGCACGCCCATCGCGCCCAGCGGACCGGGGCCGGTGAGTTCGCGGAAGAAGACGAAGCTCTTATTCTCATCCATGATCGCCGCGCCCTCCACCGGATGGGCGCGCAGATATTGCATGATGTCCTGCATCGACCCGGCCTGAATGAGGCCGCGATCCTTCATCAGCTTGCCGATGCCCACATAGTCGCGGCCATTCTGCCCGTCATAGCCGATGCGCATGACGCCGCCATCGGGCAGCAGCAGCCTGCCGCTGCCCTGCACCTGGAGGAAGAAGAATTCGACCGGATCGGCGGCCCAGGCGAGTTCAAGGCCGCGCCCTGCGAGCGACCCGGCGACGATCTGCGCGCGCTCGTCATAGGGCACCAGGTTGCTGCCCTGAACCTTGCCGCGAATGGTCTTGCCTTGCAGGCTGTCGCTGAACTGGCCCAGGTTGACGTCGATCAGGTCGGGCGGGCGGCGGTAGATCGGCACCTCATAGCCCGGCTGGCGCGTGCGCGATCCGGCGATCTCAGGCTCATAATAGCCGGTGACGAAGGCAGCGCCATCGCCCACCTGCACCGCTTCGAAATGGCGCGCGAAAAATTCGCTGGCGCTGTCCTCAGGCCAGCTCGACGCAGCGGCGCAGGCGTTGTTCCAGTCGGACCCGCGCGTCAGGCCGCTCTGATCGGCGCGGCGCATCAGCGACGGGCAGGACAGGCGGAACGCCTGCAACGCCTTGCGCGATCGTTCCCCCGCCGGGATCAGCTCGGCGATGGCGGGACCGGGGGTGATGCCCGCGGCGACTGCTGTTCCGGTGGTGGAAGCGGGACCTGCTGGCGGCGTTACGGGAAGCGCAGGGCGAGGCGTCGCCGGGACCGGACGCGCCGCACCGCCCGCGCTCGTGCCGGGGCGGGAGGGAGCGGGGCCGCTGGCGCCCGGCGGAATCACGCCGCCCGCGCAGGCGGACAGCAGCAGCGCCGCCAGCAGCGCGCCCCCCGACTGGCGCAGCGTCATGCCGCCTCGTCGGTTTCGCTGAGCTTCCAGTTGGGATCGGTGCTGCGCAGGTCGCGCGTGAAGGTCCAGATGTCGTTCGTGCTCACCGCGTCCGTCAGCGACCCGGCGACGACATTGCCATCCTTGTCGCGCGTGACCGCCGCGATATCCGCCTCGAACCGCAGCGACACTTCGGCGATGCGGCCGTTGACGCTGGCGTCGACGATCTGCGCCTTTTCGATGCGGACCAGCCGGTTGTCGAGGACATGGCCCGCCGCCTCGCGCGCCGCGATCGCTTCTTCGAACGAGGCAAGCACATCGGCGTCGCACAGCCATTCCAGTTCCTGGCGATCGCCGCGCCAGAAAGCCTCCAGCACCATGCGATAGGCATTCTTCGCGCCTTCCATGAACTGGGGCACGTCGAAATTGCGGTCGGCCGCGATCAGCGCGCGCACGCCCGCTTCGCCGCCGGGCGCGATGAAGCCGTCCGAAAGGCGGATCGAATCGCCGGGCATGTCGGTGACGGTGCGGGGCTGGAGAACGGCGACCTTGGCGCGTTCTTCCGCCGGGCGCAGCGCAGGCTCCTGCTCATGCCCCGTCCGCTTGCCCAGGACGGAATAAAGCCGCAACGCCAGGAAGCCGGCGATCAGCGCGAGGATAACAATCACATACACGGGGCAGAACACCCTTTGGCTAGCACGAAAAACAGTAACGCAGCCAACATAGGCATGTTTCCGCGCATATTCAAATGCCGCTTCCGCGCCGCCATTGCCCTGCCCCGCCGCCCCTGCTAGACGCACGGCCCATCGACGGGCGGGCACGCCGCCCGCTGTCCAACAGGGATCATCAGGAAGCGCAAATGGCCGACGAAGCCGATACCATCCAGACCGCCAGCACGGGCAACGGCGCCGACAACGGGCCGCAGATCGCGCTTATCAGCCAATATGTGAAGGACCTGTCGTTCGAAAATCCGAACGCCCCGGCCGTCTATCAATGGCAGGACCAGCCGCAGATCGACGTTCAGTTCAACATCGGCGCGGACAAGGTGGGTGAGGAAGTCGTCGAAGTGTCCCTGAAGGTCGAGGTCAAGGCAACCGCGCCGCAGGGCACCGCCTTTGCCGTCGAACTGGTCTATGCCGCCATCTTCGGCATGCGCAACGTGCCTGAAGATCAGGTCCAGCCGTTCATGCTGGCCGAAGCGCCGCGCCTCATCTTCCCCTTCGCGCGCCGCGTGCTGGCCGACGCCATCCGCGACGGCGGCTTCCCGCCGCTGCTGCTCGACCCGATCGATTTCGGGGCGCTCTACATGCAGCAGGCGCAGGCGATGACGCAGACGGCGGGCGAACCGGCGGGCCACGCCTGAGGCCGGAGATGATCTCCGCTCCCGTTCGCCCTGAGCCGGGGCGGCCTTTTTCTTCGGGAAAGAACAGGGCGTGCGAAGGCCCGGCCCGGACGGGCGGAGATATTCCGGCATGAAGCTGGTCAAGGCGCTGGGATCGGTAGGCGGGCTGACGCTTGCCAGCCGCGTGCTCGCGCTGGTGCGCGATTCTCTGGCCGCCCGTTATGTCGGCGCGGGTTTTGCGTCCGACGCCTTCAATGGCGTCGCCTTCCGCCTGCCCAATATGTTCCGGGCGCTGTTTGCCGAAGGCGCCTTTTCCGCTGCCTTCATTCCGCTGTTCAACCGCAAGGCGGCCGGGCCGGACGGCATGAGCGGGGCATATCTTTTCGCCGAGCGCGCGCTGGCGGTCCTGCTGCCGGTGCTGATCCTCTTCACGATCGCGCTCATCGCCGCTGCCTGGCCGATCACCTGGCTGCTGTCGGGGGGCTTTTCGCGGCAGAACCCGACGCCCGAACAGTTCGCCTTCGCTGTCACCCTCTCGCGCATCACCCTGCCCTATCTGGCGCTGATCAGCCTTGCGTCGCTGCTGGGCGGCATATTGAATTCGCTCGACAAATTCTGGGTGAATGCCGCCGCGCCGATCCTGCTCAACGTCGCCATGATCGCTGGCCTGTGGTTCTTCCACGGGCCGGACGAATATGCGACCGCGCGGGTGCAGGCGATATCGGTCACCGTGGGCGGCGCGCTCCAGCTGCTCTGGCTGATCTGGGCGTGCCGGAGGGCGGGCGTGTCGATGCGCCTGCGGCGGCCGCGCCTTGATGGCGACGTCCGGGAACTGCTGCGCCTGATCGTGCCTGCCGCGGCGGGCGCGGGCGCGCAACAGATCAACCTGCTGATATCGACGGCGCTGTCCGGCTGGCTGCTGGCGGCGGGGTCGATCACCTATATCTATTATGCCGACAGGTTGAACCAGCTTCCGCTGGGCCTGATCGGCATCGGCCTTGGCACCATCCTGCTGCCCACCATTTCGCGCCTGCTGTCGACCGGCCAGGACGAGCAAGCCATGGAAACGCAGAATCGCGGCATCGAACTGGCGCTGTTCCTGACGCTGCCCGCCACGGTGGCCTTCATCACGGTCGCCGAACCGATCGTACGCGGCCTGTTCCAATATGGCCGCTTCACGGCGGAGGATGCGCAGCGATGCGGATGGGCGCTGTCCGCCTTTTCGATCGGCCTGCCCTCCTATGTGCTGGTGAAGGTGCTGACGCCCGGCTATTATGCGCGCGGCGACACGAAAACGCCGGTGCGCTATGCGATGCTGTCGATCGTCATCAACATCGCCGGCAATCTGGTGCTGATTCCGCTTGCGGGGCATGTCGGCCCGCCGCTCGCTACCGCCCTTTCCTCCACCGTCAATGTGGCGATGCTCTATTCGACGCTGGTCAAGCGCGGGCATTTCGCCGCCGACGCGCAGCTGCGCCGCCGCCTGCCCCGGCTCGCGCTGGCGGCCATCGTCATGGGCGCAGCCCTGTTCGCTGGCGAAGACCTGCTCGATCCGTGGCTCGGCGGGACCATGATGATGCGCTATGGCGCGCTCGTCCTGCTGGTGGGCGCGGGCATCGCGCTTTACGGGCTAGCCTGTTTCCTCACGGGCGCTTATCGGGTGTCCGACCTCAAGGCGCTGATCCGCCGCAAGGGTTCCACCAGCAACAGCTAAGAACGGATAGAAGAATGCGCGTCCTTTCCGGCATCCAGCCGACCGGCAATCTGCACCTGGGCAATTATCTGGGCGCGATCCGCAATTGGGTGCGGATGCAGGACGAGATGGATTCGACAAGCCAATGCTTCTTCTTCCTGGCCGACATGCACAGCATCACGGTGCATGAGGCGCGTGAGCAGCGCATTCGCAACGTGCGCGACATGGCGGCGGCATTGGTCGCTGCGGGGATCGACCCCGACCGTTCCGTCCTGTTCAACCAGGCGCGAGTTCCCGCCCATGCGGAGCTGTGCTGGCTGCTGAACGGCACGGCCCGGATCGGCTGGCTCAACCGCATGACGCAGTTCAAGGACAAGGCGGGCAAGGACCGCGAGGGCGCTTCGGTCGGCCTGTTCGTCTACCCCGTGCTCCAGGCCGCCGACATCCTTGCCTATAACGCGACCCATGTTCCCGTGGGCGAGGACCAGAAGCAGCATCTGGAACTGGCGCGGGACATCGCGGCCAAGTTCAACACCGATTTCGGCGTTGAGCTGTTCACCCTGCCCGACCCCATCATTCCCAAGGAATCGGCGCGCATCATGTCGCTGCGCGACGGCACGGCGAAAATGTCGAAATCCGACCCATCGGACATGAGCCGCATCAACCTGACCGACGATGACGATGCGATCATGCAGAAGGTGAAGAAGGCCAGGACCGATCCTGAGCCCCTGCCCAGCGATGCGCAGGGCCTTGCCGGACGGCCCGAGGCCAGCAACCTGGTCGGCATCTACGCGACGCTGACGGGGATGAGCGCGGACGCGGTATGCGCCGAATTTGCGGGCAAGGGATTCGGCGCGTTCAAGCCTGCGCTGGGCGAATTGCTGGTCGAAACGCTGCGCCCCATCCGCACGCGCTTTACCGATTTGCGGACCGACGACGCCGCGCTCGACGCGATATTGGAAAAGGGCGCGGCCAGGGCGAGGGCTGCGGCGGACCCGGTGCTGCGCGCCGCCTATGACGCCATGGGCCTGATGCGCTGATCCAGAGCAATGTCCGCCCGGCCGCGCCGCCGGGCGGACATGATTTGCGTCCATTTGCCTCTTTGAAGCGTTCAAATGATGTTCAGTTGCGTTCTGCTACTGCGGGGCGCAATAGTGATAGCCAGGCCTTGGCCTGATACAGGACGCGAACTCATGAGCCGTTTCAAGAAGATTGGTTTGATCGCGGCGCCCGCGCTGGCGCTCGTGACCCTTTCGGGCTGCGCCACCTCCTTCAAGGCGGACGTTGCCCGATTCCAGCAGTTACCGGCCCCGGCCGGACAGAGCTTCACCATCGTGGCTGACGATCCCAGTCTGGCGGGCGGCCTTGAATTTTCGCAATATGCCGGGCTGATCAGCCAGCGGCTGAGCCAGACCGGCTATGTCGCCGCCAATGATCCGGCGCGGGCGGACCTGATCGTTCGCGTTGCTTATGGCGTCGACAACGGGCGCGAGCGCGTCCGGTCGACAAATTGGGGACCAGACCCCTTTTATGGCAGCTGGGGATGGCGCGGCCGGTGGGGACGCCCCTGGGGCTATGGTTTCTATGATCCCTGGCTGTTCGGCCCCGGCTATACCGATGTCAGCAGCTATACCGTCTATACCAGCGACCTCAGCATGAAGATCGATCGGGCTGCCGATAACCGCCGCCTGTTCGAAGGCCGGGCCACGGCGCAGTCGCTGTCGAACCGGCTGACCTATCTGGTGCCCAATCTGATCGACGCCATGTTCACCGGCTTCCCCGGTCAGAATGGGGAGCAGGTGAAGATCACGCTGCCGCCGGAAAAGCGGGGCTGACGCTCCTCATCGGCATGGAAGCGCCCGGCGGCCCGAAACCGCCGGGCTTTCCTTTGCCCGCTGCGGATCAGGGCACGCGCCGGGCGCTGATGATCTTTACCGGCTGTTCCAGCATCTGCCCCTTCATCACGCCCTCGCCCGCTGCCGGGGATTTGGGCGCGGCCAGGATCGCGCGGACCACGTCCATGCCCTCGACCACATGGGCGAACACCGCGAAGCCCTGATTATCGCCCGGCGCTTGCGGTTGCGCGTCCATGCCCGGCATCTTGCCGAGCACGATGAAGAAATCCCCCGTCGCACTCCCGGGCGCATAGCGGGCCATGGACAGCGCTCCATCGTCATGGGTGAGGCCGGTCCTGCTGGTGGGCTCATGCGCGATCGGCGGCAGGACGCGCTTGGGATCATTCTGCGCGCCGCCCTGCACGAAGCCGTAATCGGCCGAACCGACGCCGCGGTAGAATAGTGTGCCGTCGAACCGCTTCTGATCGACATAGCGCAGGAAATTGGCGGCGGTGACAGGGGCCTTGGCGAGGTGGACAGCGACCAGGATGCGCCCCGCAGACGTATCCAGCGCCACCCGCACATCGGCGGGCGGCGGGGAAGCCGCAGGCACCTGCGCGAGGGCAGGCGGCAGGCACAGCAGCGCCGCCAGCAGCAGCGCGACATGCCGGATGAAATCGCGCGCCACCGCCCTCATGCCCTATTCTCCAAGGATCAGTTTTCCAGCTGACGCTGCAACGCGCGAATGTCCGCGTCCATGTCGGGATTCGTCTGCCGCAACTCTTCGATCGTCTTGACGGCGTGGATCACGGTGCTGTGATCGCGTCCGCCGAAAATCCGGCCGATTTCCGGCAGCGAACGCGGCGTCATCTTCTTGGCGAGGTACATGGCGACCTGCCGGGGCCGGGCGACAGCGCGCGCGCGGCGCTTGGAACGCATCTCCGCCGCGTCGATCTTGTAATGCGCGGCGCAGACCTTCTGGATTTCATCCACCGTGATCCGGCGCGCATTGGCGCGCACGGCGTCGGCGAGCATCCCCTGGGCAAATTCCAGGTCGATCGAGCGCCCGGTCAACTGGCCATAGGCGATCAGCTTGTTGAACGCGCCTTCCAGTTCCCGGATGTTGGAGCGGATCGACCGCGCGAGGAAGTCAATCACGGCATCGGGCACCGGCGGGTCACCCGCGATGGCGCGCTTGGCTTCCAATATGGCGAGGCGCAGGTCCAGACCGGCAGGGCGAATATCCGCCACCAGGCCGCCGGCCAGTCGCGACAGGATGCGCGGATCGATCGAATCGAGCAGTTGCGGCGCGCGGTCGGCGGTCACGACGATACGGGCGCCCGAATCGATCAGGTCGTTGATCGTGTGGAGAAACTCCTCCTGCGTCGATCCCTTGCCCGCGATGAACTGGATGTCGTCGATCAGCAGCAGCCGCGCCGCGCGCAGCCGCGCCTTGAACGTCATGGTGTCATTGGCGCGCATCGCGTTCACAAATTCCATCATGAACCGTTCGGCCGACATATAGAGCACCGGGGCGGCAGGCGAATGGCCTGAAAAGCTGCCCGCGATCGCATGCAGCAGGTGCGTCTTGCCCTGCCCCGTGCCGCCATGGATGAAAAGCGGACTGAACCGGGGTTGCGCCTCGCCCGCCAGCGCCTGGGCCGCCGACCAGGCAAGCTGGTTGGTTTCGCCGGTCACGAAATCGTCGAAGCTATGGCGCGGCTGGAAATTGCAGGCGGCGGGGCCTTCCTGCGCTTCTGATTCCTGCGGCTCGGCAAGCTCCTGCACGGGCGCGACTTCCAGAAGGCGCGGCCCCATGGCGTTGGGCGCGCGGCGCAGGCGGACTTCGCGCACTCCGGCCGCCGCGCTACGCCAGGCCATGCGAATCCGGTCACCGAAATGGCCCGAAACGAAATTGGCGGTGAAATCGGACGCGAACAGCAGGTCCAGCGTCTGCGAATCCGGGCAATATTCGCCCAGCCGGGCGGCCTTCAGCCACTGGTCGAACATGCGCGCGCCAATGTCGCGGCGCAGACCAGCGCGGATGGCGTCCCAGGCCGCATCCAGACGCGCATGGTCCTGCGCATCCTGAACAGGCGAACTTCCAGTCAATGCCGCAATACCCTTCATAAAACAGTCGACCCCCATCAACTGTGCCCCGGAGCGGAGCTTCAAGACACAGAGAACCATTTGGAAAAGCATCGCCCTTCCAACGCACCTGTGCCGACTAACCGTATGACGGCCGCCAAAATCGATTCGCTGGCGGCCAGAGAGTTGAAAATAGACAGGCCTTCTTCGCCTGATCAAGGGCGGCCCGGGTCAAAAATGTGAAATAAAGCCGTTGACTCAACAAACCCGCGGAAATGCGCCAGATTTAAAAAATGGCAATATATTCAATATATTATGTAGGTAGGGTCTGACCCTGTTTTGCTCGAATCGCGGGAATCCGGCCATGCCGCAATGGCCCTCCCGGCGTGCCGTTCTGTTACAGACCAATGAAAAAAGCCCGCCCCGCATCTGCGGGACGGGCCATCTCGATCTGACGGTAAATCTTGGCTGCGGCTCAGCCGAGCGCGCTGACGCGCTTGGTCAGGCGGCCGAACTTGCGGGCCGCGGTATTCTTGTGCAGCACGCCGCGCGCCACGCCGCGCGCCAGTTCAGGCTGCACCGACTGAAGCGCCGAGGCCGCCGCCGTCTTGTCGCCAGCGGCGAGAGCGGCTTCGACCTTCTTCACCAGGGTGCGGATCCGGCTGATGCGGGCGCCGTTGATTTCGGCGCGGCGGGCGTTGCGGCGGATGCGCTTCTTGGCTTGCGGCGTATTGGCCATTTACAATCCTCGGTCTCGTCAAATCTCGGAAATGGAGCCAGCCGGAATCGCCTGCCAGCCCCGTGAAGGTGCGCCCCTTACAGGGGTTCGGCACCATCGTCAACCGGCAGAGCGGCGCTACTTCTGGCATTTGGGGCAGTAGAAGGTCGACCGCCCGCCATCGGTCCGCCGCCGGATCGTGCCCCCGCAGGCGCAGCTTTCCCCTTCCCGGCCATAGACGCGCCATTGCTTCGAAAAATAGCCCAGCTCGCCATCCGGCCGCGCATAGTCGCGCAGGGTCGATCCCCCCGCCGCGATGGCCGCCGTCAGCACCTGCCGGATGGCCTCGACCAGCAGGATGAGGCGCGCGCGGCCGATCCGCCCCGCCGGGCGCGTGGGCGCTATGCCCGCCATGTTGAGCGCCTCGCACACATAGATGTTGCCCAGCCCCGCGACCACGCGCTGGTCGAGCAGCGCCGACTTGATCGACGCCGCCTTGCCCTCCAGCGCGCGCGCCAGGGCATCGGCGGAAAAGTCCGGTCCCAGCGGCTCAGGTCCCATGCGCGTGAAGGGCGCATAGTCCGCCCATGCATCGCTGCGCACCAGGTCGAGCGAACCGAAGCGGCGCGGATCGTTGAGCGAGAGCAGCCGCCCGCCTTCCGTTTCCAGCAACAGATGATCATGCGCGCCGATCTCCGCTGGATCGATTCGCCAGCGCCCGGACATCCCCAAATGAAAGATCAGCGTGTCGCCGCGGTCCGTCTCCACCAGCCCATATTTCGCGCGCCGGGACAGGCCCGTCACCCTGGCTCCGGTAAGCCGCTGCCGCAGGTCGGCGGGGATGGGGAAGCGCAGGTCGGCGCGACGCGGCTCGACGCGGGTCAACACGCTGCCTTCCAGTACGGAGCGCAGGCCAGCGACGGTGGTTTCGACTTCGGGAAGCTCAGGCATCGCACCCATTTAGGCGTTCGGGCGGCGTGAGAGAAGCAGGCCCGCGAAAAGGCGGCTGGCATGGCGGCCAATCTGTGGCTAGAGCGTTGCCCATGACCGAGACCGCATCCTTTGGCTATCGCGATGTCGATGCTACTGAAAAGCAAGGGATGGTTCGCGCCGTCTTTTCCAACGTCGCGTCCAAATATGACCTGATGAACGACGCCATGTCGGGCGGCGCGCACCGGCTTTGGAAGGATCAGTTCGTCAACCGCGTGAAGCCGCGCCGGGACGAAGCCATCCTGGACATGGCGGGCGGCACCGGCGACATCGCCTTCCGCCTCGCGAAACATGGCGCGCATGTGACCGTCGCGGACATCAATCCCGAAATGCTGGCCGTCGGCATGGAGCGCGCGCGCAAGAAGGGACTGGAAGGACTGGTCTGGTCGGAACAGAATGCGGAGGAACTCGGCTTTTCCGATCGCAGCTTCGACGCCTACACCATCGCCTTCGGCATCCGCAACGTCACCCATATCGACAAGGCGCTGCGGGAAGCGCACCGGGTGCTGAAATATGGCGGGCGCTTTTTCTGCCTGGAATTTTCCACCACCACCTGGCCCGGTTTCGCCGATGTCTATGACGTCTATTCGCACCGGCTGGTGCCCAGGCTCGGCAAGCTGCTGGCCGATGACGAGGACAGCTATCGCTATCTGATCGAATCGATCCGCCGCTTTCCGCCCATGCCGGAATTCGAAAGGATGATCCGCGCGGCCGGCTTCGTCCAGACCAGGGTCGAGCCGATCCTGGGCGGACTGGTCGCGATCCACAGCGGCTGGAAGATCTGAGCGGCTGTGCCTGCCCATGTGACGCATATATGGCGGCTGCTGAAATGGGGCCGCACCCTGGCGCGCCACGGCGCATTGCGGGGGATCGAGCGTGATCCGCTGACCCCCTCGCCCGTGCGGCGGCTGGTCAGGGTGGCGCGGATCGGCGCCCGCGTGCCGCGCCAGCCGCGCTATGCCGACGCTTTCCAGGCGATCGGTCCGGCGGCGATCAAGCTGGGCCAGACGCTGGCGACGCGCCCCGATCTGGTCGGCGAGGAAGCGGCGAACGACCTGCTGCGCCTTCAGGATGCGCTGCCGCCCGTCCCCTTCGCCACCATCCGCGCGCAGGTGGAGCAGAGTTTCGGACGGCCGCTTGAGGCGCTGTACAGCCGCTTCGACGAAGATCCGGTGGGCGCGGCCTCCATCGCGCAGGTGCACCGGGCGGTGACCGCCGATGGGCGCGAGGTCGCGGTGAAGATCATCCGCCCCGGCGTCACGGACCAGTTCAACCGCGACATCCAGACCTATGAATGGGCGGCCGCCCATGCCGAGATGCTGGGTGGCGAGATCGCGCGGCTGCGCCCCCGCCTCGTCATCGCCAATATGAAGCGCTGGACCGCGCGCGAGCTGGACCTGCGGCGGGAAGCGGCGTCGGCTTCCGAACTGGCTGAAGCGATGCAGGCGATGCCCGGCTATCGCGTGCCGCGGATCGACTGGGATCGCACGACCGGCAAGGTCATGACGATGGAGTGGATCGACGGGATCAAGATTTCCGACCGGGACGCGCTGATCGCCGCTGGCCATGACGTCAAGGAACTGGCCGCGCGGCTGGTCAACGCCTTCCTGCGGCAGGCCATTGCCGAAGGCTTCTTCCACGCGGACATGCATCAGGGCAACCTGTTCGTCACCGCGAACAACGATATCGTGGCAATCGACTTCGGCATCATGGGCCGCATCGACCGGCGCGCGCGCATGTGGCTGGCGGAAATCCTCTATGGCCTGATCACCGGCAACTACAAGCGCGTGGCGGAAATCCATTTCGAGGCGCAATATGTGCCCGGCCACCATAATGTGGAGGAATTCGCGACCGCCCTGCGCGCCGTGGGTGAGCCGATGCGCGGCAAGCCCGTGCGCGAACTGTCGGTCGGCGGCATGCTGGACGGCCTGTTCGCCATCACCCGCGATTTCGACATGCAGACCCAGCCGCATCTGCTGCTGCTCCAGAAGACGATGGTCATGGTGGAGGGCGTCGCGACGGCGCTCGACCCCGACATCAATCTGTGGGAAACCAGCGGCCCTTATGTGAAGGAATGGCTGCGATCCGAACTGGGGCCTGAGGCGAAGGCGGCTGACGCGCTGATCGAAAACTGGCGCACGCTCCAGCGGCTGCCCGGCCTCGTCCGGCGGATCGAGGAAGCCTTCCCCGAAAAGGGCGGCGCGCCGCCGCCGCCGCCGCTGACCGAGGTGAAGCTGATCCGCGTCGGCGGGGGGTGGCGCTATGCCGCCGTCGCCGGGGTAGCCGCCGTGGCTGGAGCGCTGGCGACCGCCCTGCTACACATTCAGCTATGACTCAGCCCCGCATCCTCCTGATCGTGTCCGGCGGCATCGCGGCCTACAAGTCGCTGGAGCTGGTGCGGCTGCTCAGGAAACGCGGCATCGCCGTGCGCGCCGTGCTGACGGACAGCGCCAGCCGGTTCGTGACGCCCCTGTCGCTGGGCGTGCTGACCGAAGACCATGTCTATGGCGACATGTTCGACCTCAAGGAAGAACGCGAGATCGGACATATACAGCTTTCGCGGCAGGCCGATCTGGTCGTGGTCGCGCCCGCCACCGCCAATATCCTGGCGAAGATGGCGGCGGGCATCGCCGATGACCTTGCCACCACGCTGCTGCTCGCCACCGACAAGCCGGTGCTGGCCGTGCCCGCCATGAATGTGCGCATGTGGCACCATGCCGCCACGCAGAGAAATATCGCGCAGCTACGCGCCGACGGCGTCCATGTGCTGGAGCCGGACGAGGGCGAGATGGCCTGTGGCGAGTTCGGCAAGGGACGGCTGCCTGACCCTGAGGCAATTGTCGAGGCGATTACGCGTGTGCTCCAGCCGCCGTTCGCTTCGAGCGCAGTCGAGAAGCCAGGCGTATCCCCGCTTCTCGACACGCGCAAAGCGAACGAAAGCGGGTTGAAGGGCCGCCACATCCTGATCACCGCCGGGCCGACCCACGAGCCGATCGATCCGGTGCGCTACATCGCCAATCGCTCATCGGGCAAGCAGGGCTTCGCCATCGCTGCTGCGGCAGCGCAGGCAGGCGCGCGCGTCACCCTTGTCGCAGGGCCGGTGCATCTGCCCACCCCGCCCGGCGTCGACCGGGTGGATGTGGAGACCGCCCGGCAGATGATGACGGCGGTAGAGGCGGCGCTG
Organism: Sphingobium sp. DC-2; assembly: GCF_000722555.1. Classification (NCBI taxonomy): domain Bacteria; kingdom Pseudomonadati; phylum Pseudomonadota; class Alphaproteobacteria; order Sphingomonadales; family Sphingobiaceae; genus Sphingobium; species Sphingobium sp. DC-2. The sequence continues at coordinate 268,412 of NZ_JNAC01000057.1, forward strand.
CCCGCCGACGCCGCGATCATGGTCGCCGCCGTGGCCGACTGGCGCACCGATGCCGCCGCCGGGCAGAAGCTCAAGAAGGACGGATCGGGCAAGCCCGCGCCGCTCATGCTGGTCGAAAATCCCGACATTTTGGCGACGCTCGGCCGCCATGCGCAGCGCCCGGCGCTTCTGGTCGGCTTCGCGGCGGAGACGGAGAAGCTGGCCGAACATGCGCAAGCCAAGCTGGCGCGCAAGGGCGCGGACTGGATCGTCGCCAATGACGTGTCGGGGGATGTGATGGGCGGCGACGATAACAGCGTCCATATCGTCACCGCGCAGGGCGTCGAAAGCTGGGATCATCTGCCCAAGGATGCCGTTGCCGCCCGCCTCATCGAAAAGGTCGCCCATGCCCTCGCATCTCGCTCCGATTGAAATCCGCCTCAAGCGCCTGCCGCATGGCGAAGGGTTGCCCGTACCCGGCTATGCGACGGCGCATGCGGCGGGGATGGACGTGGTCTCGGCCGAAGACGTAACGTTGCAGCCCGGTGGACGCCATGCCGTCGCGACCGGCTTCGCCATGGCCATCCCGGCCGGCTATGAAGTGCAGGTGCGCCCCCGTTCGGGCCTCGCCCTCAAACATGGGATCAGCCTGCCCAACACGCCGGGCACGATCGACGCGGATTATCGCGGCGAATTGAAGATCATCCTCATCAACCTTGGCGATGCGCCTTTCGTTATCGCACGGGGCGACCGCATCGCGCAGCTTGTGGCGGCCCCGGTCCAGATGGCCCGCTTCGCCGAGGTGGAGGAACTGGACTCGACTGTCCGGGGTTCGGGTGGTTTCGGATCGACCGGAGTCCGTTCCTCATGACCCCATCCCCCGCCGCCCTCTCCGACGAGCAGCTGGAACGCTATGCCCGCCATATCGTGCTCAAGGAGATTGGCGGCGCGGGGCAGGCGCGGCTGCTGTCGGCCGATGTCGCGGTGATCGGCGCGGGCGGCATCGGCAGTCCCGCTATCCTCTATCTGGCGGCCGCCGGTGCCGGCACGATACGGGTCATAGATGACGATCATGTCGCGCTGTCCAACCTGCAACGGCAAGTCCTGTTCGGCACCGACGACATCGGCGCGCCCAAGGCGGAGCGCGCCATGGCCGCAGCGGCGCGGCTCAACCCGGATGTAAAGCTGATCCCGATCAACGCGCGGCTCGATGCGGAAAATGCCGCGCTGATGCTGCGCGACGCCGATGTGGTGCTGGACGGGTGCGACAGTTTCGCGACCCGGCTGGCGGTAGCGGATTGCGCGCAAAGGCTGCGCATCCCGCTCGTGTCGGCGGCGGTCGGATCGTTTGAAGGACAGCTCGCCACCTATCGCGGCTGGGAAAAGGACCAGCCCTGCTATCGCTGCCTTGTCGGCCATCCCGAAGACGCGCCGGAACGCAACTGCGCGGAAACCGGCGTGATCGGCGCGCTGACCGGAATGATGGGCAGCCTCGCCGCGCTGGAGGTGATCCGCACGCTGGTGCCCTTCGGCGCGGATATGGCGGGCAAGCTGCTGCTCGCCGACCTCCTCTCCATGCGCTTCCGCACGGTCAGCATCGCCAAGGATCCCGCCTGCACCGCCTGCGCAGCGGAACTATGCGCGACCTGAGGATCATCGTCACCACGGCGGACGCGGAACGGCTGCGCGGCGCGCTGGTCCTGGCCTGCGCGCAGGCGGCGCTGGGCGGGCGGGCGAGCCTCTTCCTGCAACTGGATGCCGTGGCGCTGCTCAGGCCCCCGATTGACGCACCGCTGGACAAAACGCACCGGGCGGCCGGACTGCCCAGCCTCGCCATGGTGTTGGAAGAGGCGCTGGCGCTGGGCGTCACTATGCTCGCCTGCCAGAGCGGACTGGCCCTCTGTCAGCTTACCGCCGACCAACTCCCGCCCGGCGTGGAGATCGGCGGACCAGTCTCTTTCCTGCAAGCGGCGGACGATCAGGCACGGCTGCTCCTCGTCTGATCTCTTCATCCCTCGCGCCCGTTACTCGCAAGCGCCCTTCTATTGACAGGCGGGGCCGCCCATTTAAGGGGAAAGCGCGGCATTTTGCGCTGCTCGATCCCATAGACAGAAAGACCTGACCCTTGTCCGCCATGCTCAAGATCACCCTGCCCGACGGTTCCGTGCGTGAAGTCGCGCCCGGCACTACTCCGGCGGACATCGCGGCGGCGATCGGGCCGGGTCTGGCCAAGGCCGCCATCGCCGCGCGGGTGGATGGCGAACTGCGCGACATCATGCGCCCGCTGGAGCAGGACGCTCAGCTCGCCCTGGTTACGTCGCGGGACGAGGCGGACGCGCTGGAACTGGCGCGCCACGATTTCGCGCATATCCTGGCCGAAGCGGTGCAGGCGCTGTTTCCCGGCACGCAAATCACTTTCGGCCCGGCGACGGATGACGGCTTCTATTACGACTTCGCGCCCAGGGACCGCCCCTTCACGGAAGAGGACCTGCCCGCGATCGAAGCGAAAATGCGGGAGATCATCGCCGCCGACAAGCCGCTGCGCCGCGAAGTATGGAAGCGCGAGGACCTGATCGCGCGCTGGCGGGCCGAGGGCGAAACCTTCAAGGCGGAATGGGCCGCCGAACTGCCCGAAGGCGAGGAGCTGACCGTCTACTGGTCGGGCGGCGACTGGCTGGATATGTGCCGGGGGCCGCATCTCGCCTCTACCGGCAAGCTCGATCCGGCCGCGTTCAAGCTGACGCGCGTGTCGGGCGCTTATTGGCGCGGCGACCAGAAGAATGCGATGCTCTCGCGCATCTACGGCACCGGCTGGCTCAACAGGAAGCAACTGGACGCGCACCTCACGCGCCTTGAAGAAGCCGCCAAGCGCGACCATCGCAAGCTGGGCGCGGAGATGGACCTGTTCCATCTCCAGCAGGAGGCGCATGGCTCCGTCTTCTGGCATCCCAAGGGCTATATCATCTGGCGCGAGCTGGAAGCCTATATGCGCCGCGCCATCGATGCGGCGGGCTATCGCGAGGTCAAGACGCCCCAGGTGATGGACGCGCGCCAGTGGGAGCAGTCGGGCCACTGGGGCAAATATCGCGAAAATATGTTCGTCATCCCTGACGAGGTTCCCAACGTCGCCGACGAAGGCCCGCTGGTGTCGGACGATGCCGACTGGATGGCGCTCAAGCCCATGAACTGCCCGGCGCACGTCCTGATCTTCCGTCAGGGGATCAAGAGCTATCGCGACCTTCCCTTGCGCTTCTACGAAAATGGCTGCTGCCATCGCAACGAGCCGCACGGGGCGCTCCACGGCCTGATGCGCGTGCGCCAGTTCACGCAGGACGACGCGCATATCTTCTGCCGCGAGGATCAGATCGTCGAGGAAGTGCGGGCCTTCTGCGCGCTCGCCGACCGCATCTACAAGGATTTCGGCTTCACCTACTCGATCAAGCTGGCGCTGCGGCCCGAAAAGCGCTTCGGCACCGAGGAGATGTGGGACAAGGCCGAGGAAGAACTGCGCAACGCCGTCGCCGCCGCTGGCCTCAACACGCCGGAATATGGCTGGGAGGAACTGCCCGGCGAAGGCGCCTTCTACGCGCCCAAGCTGGAATGGCATCTGACCGACGCGATCGGGCGGACGTGGCAGGTCGGCACCATCCAGTCCGACCGCGTTCTGCCGGAGCGACTCGACGCTTCCTACATCGCGGAGGATGGCGAGCGGCACCGGCCGGTGATGCTCCACCGCGCGATCTTCGGTTCCTATGAGCGGTTCATCGGCATCCTGATCGAACATTATGCGGGCAAGTTCCCGCTCTGGCTTGCGCCGGTGCAGGCGGTGGTGGCGACCATCGTGTCCGACGCGGACGGCTATGCGCAGCAGGTCGTCGAGAAGCTGCGCGCGGCGGGCATCCGGGCGGAAACCGACATTCGCAACGAAAAGATCAACTATAAGGTGCGTGAGCATAGCCTGGCCAAAGTGCCCAACCTTCTGGTGGTCGGCCGCCGCGAGGCGGATGAGGGCACGGTCGCGCTGCGCGAACTCGGCAAGGAGGGGCAGAGCGTCCTTTCGGTCGATGATGTGATCGCCCGCCTTGCAAAAGAGGCGCGCGCTCCCGATATGGCGTGAGGCAGCGATGCCACATGGGGCCGGTAAATCCGCGCGCGCGGGCTTGCCGCCCCTTTCGGCTTTGCGCTAAAGGCCGCCAAAGCCATTTTCGTGAATCACTATAGGAGAAGCCGCTATACGTCCCCCAATGATGCGCCGTCCGATGGCGCCGCCGCCGAAGTCCGGTCCCCGTTATAATGAGTTCATCACCGTGCCCAAGGTGCGGGTGATCGACGACGAAGGCGAAAATCTGGGCGTGATGTATACGCAGGAGGCGATGGAGCGCGCGTTCGAGATCGGGTTGGACCTGGTCGAAGTGTCGCCCACCGCCGACCCGCCGGTGTGCAAGTTCCTCGACATCGGCAAATATAAGTATGAGGCGCAGAAGAAGGCGAACCTCGCGCGCAAGACCCAGCGGACGCAGGAGATCAAGGAGATCAAGATGCGCCCGAACATCGACGATCATGACTATGATACGAAGATGAAGAAGGTCCACGACTTCATCGGCGAAGGCGACAAGGTGAAGATCACCCTGCGCTTCCGCGGCCGCGAGCTGAGCCACCAGCAGCTCGGCATGCAGCTGCTCCAGCGCGTCGCGGAAAATGTCGGCGAGATCGCCAAGGTCGAAGCCTATCCGCGCATGGAAGGCCGCCAGATGCTGATGGTGCTGGCGCCTAAGTAAGCGGCTGGACAGCGAAAGCTTTAACGGGCGGAGCTTGGCGACAGGCTCCGCCCGTTTTTATGTGCTTATGCCTGATCAGCAGGGCTGCATAAGCTGCTGGCCGACAGACGGCGAGGATATCCCGCCTTCCTTCATCGTCACCCTGAACGCGTTTAAGGTTCATTTCTCCAGATAAAGCTGCCGCCGGTGAGGACAGATGGATGCTGAAACAAGTTCAGCATGACGACGGTGAAATGCCTGCTTTCGACCATAGCCAGACAGTATCTCGGAAAATTCACCGATCCGACAGCGGCGTCTACGTTTCAGGCATCGCTTGCTTACTCACGTATTTTCGTTAGCTTTGCAGAATGCTAGGGGCTGCACTCGCGTTGTTTTATCTGGCGGCGGGAAACGCTGTTCTTGCGCTCACAGTCGGCACGTGCACGCAAGGCGATGCCAGTCGGTTATGGGGAGGAGCACTCTCCCTACTATTCTACGGGATCGGCGTGCTATTCCTGCGGCAGACATCCAAACCCGTCCTTGCTCTGATCTTACTAATCCCACTCGCGCCAATCCTCATTTGGCAGGCGAATTTCGCTTTCAAACTAACGATAGGGTTCTGGTTCTTTGATCGTTCTGCGTGCGATATACTCGAGGGAGCCAGCGGCCAGTTGGTGGATGGTGGTGAGCCGATCTACGCTGCGATATGGCTAGCCGTTGCCGTAGTCTCTTGGTTGGGCTTGGCGGCGCTCGCTGTAAAGTGGAAGCGAGCCAAAATCGAACGTTCGTAGCCGTATAGTGATGGCTGCTTTTCCGATGTTATTCCGAAAGCCGCCAGTCCGCTTCACCCATCCTCGTCGTCCCCGCGCAGGCGGGGACCCATGTCGCCTTCCGCAATCCAGTCGTGTGCGGAGAGATAGGTCCCCGCCTGCGCGGGGACGGCGAGGTTTCGAACCGGCGGCGCCCGCTATCCGCCCCTCTTCCCACGCCATCAAAGACGGGGGAATGCCACCCCCCACCCTCGGATCAAAAATCCTCAGGCGGCCGGTCTGACCTGATAGAGGTTCGGGAACATCGCCTTGAAAGCCGCAAGCTTCGGCGCATCCCAGCGCTGGATATAGGGGTGGCGCGGGTTCCGGGTCAGGAAATTCTGATGATAGGCGTCGGCCGCCTGAAATCCGGTAAAGCCTTCCACGCGCGTGACGATAGGATCGCGCCACAGCTTCGCCCTGCCCAGTTGCGCCAGATAGGCTCGCGCCGCTTTCGCCTGCCCCGCGTTCAACGGGAACAGCGCGCTGCGATATTGGGTGCCACGGTCCGGCCCTTGATAATTGAGCGTGGTGGGATCGGCGATCACTGAGAAGAAGACGCGCAGCAGCGTGCCGTAGCTGACCTGCGCGGGATCGTAGGTCACCCGCACGGCCTCGGCGAAACCCGTGTCGCCCCTGCTGACCCGTTCATAATCGACCTTGCGCCCCTTCGGCCCGCCAGCAAAGCCGGACACGGCGGAGCGCACCCCCTTCACATGCGAGAAAACACCTTCCACGCCCCAGAAGCAGCCGCCCGCGAAGACGGCCGTCTCCAGCTTTTCACGCGACGGCGCTTCGACGGCGGGCACCGGCGCAAGGACCGGCCGCTCGGCGCGCAGGGGGGAAGCGACCAGAAGGGCCGCGAGGACGGCAAGGGCTATGCCGTCAGAGCGCCGCATCGGCCGGGCTGGCGTCAGGCGCCGCATTCGCGGAAGCGGCCATGGCCGGGCTGACCAGCGCGGGCGGATCGCTGGGTTGAAGCGCGATCATGCCAGCCGTGCCGATCACGAACCCGCCCAGAAAGCGGAGGAACAGGTCGGACTTCAGAAATGCCACCATGGCCTTCTTCCTTTCGATCTTGCCCTTGCATGAGCGGGCTAACAGAGGGCGGCTTAGCCCCGGCTTAACGGCGGGGAAGCGCCTTTAGGTTTTAGATTGAAACGCGATATAAGCCGCCAGCCCGTTTCCACAAGGCCGCGAATGGCAAAAATGCGTTTCCAAATGGAGGCCCTGCTACCGCAACGGGATCGCCGCTCACGTCCACGAACGCGGGGAGAAGGCGCTATGCCTACGGGATTTCCACTCGCACCGGGCTTGTCGAACGGCTCACTCCTCGACGAAGAAGAGGCTTCGACAACTCAGCCCGAACGGGCCGGCATCATCCCGATCCGAAGCTATGCCCCCTTCACTTCAAGGCGGCGCAGGCTTCCTGGATGCGGGTGCAGGCCTTCGCCAGCACCTCTTCCGACGTCGCATAGCTGATGCGGAAGGCGGGCGAGAGGCCGAAGGCCGCGCCATGGACGGCGGCCACCTTCGCTTCGTCCAGGAAATAGCCGATCAGCGTTTCGTCGCTGTCGATGAGCTGCCCCTTGGGCGTCGTCTTGCCGATCACGCCGCTGGCGTCGGGATAGACGTAGAAAGCGCCTTCGGGCACCGGGCAGTTGAGGCCCGGCGCATCGTTCAGCATCGACACCACCATGTCGCGGCGCTTCTGGAACGCGGCGTTGCGCTCCACCAGGAAGTCCTGCTCGCCGGTCAGCGCCGCCACGGCCGCCGCCTGGCTGATCGAGCAGGGGTTGCTGGTGGACTGCGACTGGAGCTTGCCCATCGCCTTGATCATCCATTCCGGCCCGCCCGCAAAGCCGATGCGCCAGCCGGTCATGGAGAAGGCCTTGGAGCAACCGTTCACCGTCAGCGTGCGGTCATACAAATCGGGGCACACCTGCGCGATGGTGGCGAAGGGAGTCGGCGCATACCAGACATGCTCATACATATCATCGGTCATCACCAGCACATGGGGGTTGCGCAGCAGCACCTCGCCCAGTTCCTTCAGCTCGCTCGCCGAATAGGCCGCGCCCGAAGGATTGGACGGGGAATTCAGGATCACCCACTTGGTGCGCGGGGTGATCGCCGCCTCTAGCTGCGCGGCGGTGATCTTGTAGCCCTGCGCGGCCGGGGCTTCGATGAACACCGGCGTGCCGCCCGCGAAGTTCACGATGTCGGGATAGCTGACCCAATAGGGCGCGGGGATGATGACCTCGTCGCCCGTATCCACCGTCGCCACCAGCGCGTTGAACAGCGTGTGCTTGCCGCCCGAATTCACGCTGATCTGGCTGCGCTTGTAGACAAGGCCATTGTCGCGCTTGAACTTGAAGGCGACCGCGTCCTTGAGGTCGGCGGTGCCGTCGACATCGGTATAGCGGGTCAGGTTGTTGCGGATGGCGGCGATGCCTGCCTCTTTCACGAAGTCGGGCGTATCGAAATCCGGTTCGCCCGCCGACAGGCCAATCACGTCCACGCCTTCGGCTTTGAGGGCATTCACACGCGCGCTCATCGCCAGGGTGGCGGAGGGCTGGATGCGGCCGAGGGCAGCGGAAGTCTGGCTCATCGTGACATTCTTTCCCAAAAGATGCTCATGCCCGCGCGCGGCGGACGCGAGGCTCCTTAGAGCGCTAAGCCGGACGGGGCAACCGCCAGTTGGCCGATGGCGGCATGGTGCGGGGCGAACCGCTATTTGACGAGGGAGGCCGCCACCATGCCTCGCGCCGCATTGCCGATGAAGAAGCCCTGTTGCAGGTCGCACGGGCGCAGGTCGTCCTCCACCGCTTCGCCCATGTCGATCAGGCTGCGGCGCAGCACGCCCGGCAGCAGCCCGCGCGACAACGGCGGCGTCACCAGCTTGTCGCCGCGCTCGACGAAGATGGACGAAAAGCAGCCTTCGGTCAGAAAGCCGCCGGCATCGGTCATCAGCACCTCATAGGTGCCGCCGCGCTTGAGGATGTCGCGGTAGAGCGAACGGTCGGTGGTTTTGTGCAGCAGGCGCGGGTCGCTCGCCGGGACGTCGCGCGGCACGATCGCCACATGCATGATCGCCTGCGGCCAGGTGCGATGCTCGCGCACCTCGATCGCCGTCGATCCGCGCCGCGACACCAGCAGCCGCAACCGGCTGCGCTCACGCAGGCGGAAGGTCGCGGCCTGCAATTCGTTGCGGACGTCATGCCGGTCGAAGGCGAAACCCAGCGCCGTCGCGCTGGTCTTGATCCGCTCAAGATGCAGCTCCAGCAACCTGATGCCCTCGACCGGGTCGAAGGCCATGGTTTCCAGCAGGTCGAACCGTCCGTCAGCCACTGACATCGAAACTATTCAAGCCCCCTGTAGCTCAAGATCAGGTTCCCGCCAGAAAACGGCCCTTGGCCAGGCACTCCGCCCATTCGGACTCTACATCGGAGTCCGCGACGACCGCCGACCCCAGCCCCAAAAGCCCTTCCCTCTTCCCTTCTTCAACGCAAATGGTGCGGATGGCAACATTGAAGGCAGCGTCACCGTTCGGATCGATCCAGCCCATGGCCCCGGTATAAACACCGCGTGAGAAGGCTTCTACTTCAGTTATGATTTCCATCGCCCTCACCTTCGGCGCGCCGGTGATCGATCCGCAAGGAAAAAGGACGCGCAGCACATCGACCGGCGACAGCCCCGGAAGAAGCCGGGCGCGGATGGTTGAAACCATCTGGTGGACCGTGGGATAGGTTTCGACATGGAACAGGTCCGGCACCGTGACGGTCCCGGCGCGCGACACCCTGGCCATGTCGTTGCGCAGCAGGTCCACGATCATCAGGTTTTCGGCGCGCTGCTTGGCGTCGGCCTCAAGTTCGCGGGCAAGCATCGCATCGCGCGCGGCATCCGTGCTGCGAAGCGCGGTTCCCTTCATCGGCCGCGCCGTCAACTGCCCGCGCACGCTGGTGAAGAAGAGTTCGGGCGAGAAGGACAATATGTCATGCCCGCCCGTGCGGATGACGCCGCCATAGCCCGCCTGCTGACGCGGCCTGACCGCGGCGTAGAGCGCCATCGGATCGCCGCTGAACCGCGCGGCGCAGGGGAAGGTCAGGTTCACCTGATAAATGTCTCCGGCGCGGATGAACTCCTGCACCGTGCCGAATGCGGCGCGGTAGTCAGCTTCGCCGATCAGGGGCCGAAGCGGATCGATGCTCACCCCGGCGGGATTGGGCAGCAGTCCCGGCATCGCCTGCGGCTTGATGAACCGCACCCCGTCGAACAGGCCGAACCACAGGAGCGGCGTTGAGGAAGAAGTGCGCTCGTGCCGCTGCGCCAGCGGAGCCAGCCGGTCCTCCAGCGCAAGCCCTGCCTCATAGCTTAGATAGCCCGCCGCATGGAACCCGGCTTCGGCGGCTTCGGCGATACGATCCAGCGCTGGCTGCACGTCTTCCAGCCTCTGCGCCTCGATGACCGCGACGGGATCGCGGTACAGGCGCGCCGGGGCCGCGTTGCGCGTCCGCGCGTCATCGAACAGGACAAAGGCTTCGTCAGGACCCGGCAGACGCATGACCGCCTCTTAACAGTCTTTCGCGCGGGCGAAAGGGCGCTGCTGCCATTATTGCCCCGGTTGCGCCGCCGCGTCCGCTGGACCATAGGAGCAACCCATGACCGACGCGCCACCCCCTGCACGCAATCTCGACCGGCCCCTGCGCCCGGCCCTGTCGCTGGCGCTGCGCGGGCGCTGCCCGGCCTGTGGCGAGGGACGCATGTTCAAGAGCTTCCTCAAGCCCTCCTCCGGCTGCGAGCATTGCGGCCAGAAATGGGACGTGTCCCGCGCCGACGACTTCCCGGCCTATATCGTCATTCTGCTGCTGGGGCACATATTGGTGCCGCTGATGATAGAGGTGAACAGCGTCCTTTCGATCCCGCTGGGCGTGCAGGCCGTGCTATGGCCCGGACTGGCGGTGATTCTCGCGGCGCTGATGATCCAACCGGCCAAGGCGGCGGTCATCACCTTCCAATGGTCGCGGCGGATGGACGGGTTCGCCTGACCCTTCGCTCCACGGCGACGTTCAGCCCGGCTGGCGCAGGAAATTCCGCTCCATTGCCTCGCGCAGCGTTTCATCGATGGTCCGGCGGCCTTCCGCGCCATGAGTCACGACCGTCGTGTCGCAGGTCGCCACGCAAACGCCCTTCTGAAACGCGGCCGAACTGACCGTCCAGCTCGTGCGGCCGATATGGCCGATGCCGCAATGCACTTCGAACGGATAGGGAAAGTGCGACTCTTCGACAAAGTTGAGAGAAACGGCTGCGACCAGCCAGCGCACGCCCTGTTCCTGCGGGTGACGGCCCAGATGATGGTGGAACCGGATGCGCGCGGTTTCGAATATGCCGGATATCGCCACATTGTTGATGTGGCCCATCGTGTCGATATCCTGAAAGCGCGTATCGAGCGTGGTGATGAAGCTATATGCTTCCGGGCTCAGACGCCAGGCTTCTGGTTTGGCCATGTCCTGCTTTCCAATATATTATCCCTATCCGTCTTAGCTCGTGCAGGCCCGGATTCAATGAGCAAGGGAAAATTGGCGCAACTGCGACCTTTTTGACACAGCGCCATATGGAGAGCCAAGCCGATTAACGTTGCGTTTCCGTTACTGACATGGACTTTGCAGGCGGCGAAGCATAGCCTCGCGCCGACCCATAATGGCCGGAGATCCCATGCGCCGCTACAGCCTGATCGCCATCTTCCTGCACTGGACGATCGCCGCCCTGCTCGCCTTTCAGATCAGCGTGGGATGGGCGCTGGAAGATTTGGGGGCGCGCGGCTTTTCGCTTTACCAACTGCACAAGTCGATCGGCATCAGCATTCTTGTCCTGACCCTGATACGCATCGGTGTGCGCATCTGGAAACCGCGTCCGGCTGCGGTGGAAGGAGGTTGGCAGGGCGCGCTCGCCAAAGCCGTGCATGGCGGCCTTTACGCCTTCATGCTGGGCGCGCCGCTGACTGGATGGGCGCTGGTGTCGACCGCGCGAGTGAAAGTGCCGACTTTGATCTTTGGCGTCATTCCCCTCCCCCATCTGCCGCTGCCTGCCAGCGCGCATGAATGGGCGGAGGGCGGACATGGATTGCTGGCGTGGCTCGGCATCGCCCTTTTCCTGCTGCATGTCGCGGGGGCGTTGCGCCACCATTTCCTGCTGCGCGACGGGCTGTTGTGGCGAATGATGCCCGCGCGCTCGCCCCTGCTACTGGTGCTGCTGCCCGGCCTGATCCTTGCCGGGCTGGTATTGGGCAAGGCGATCCTTCCCGTCGCCGCTCCCGCCAAAGCGCCGCCGCAAGCGACCGCGCCAGAGACGGCCAAGGCTGGTGACGTCCCGGCAGCCGCGCCGCCTGCCGCTGAACCTCAAGCGGCGCAGCCCGACAATGCAGCGGCCCCACCGGCGGAGGAGCCAACTGCCCCGCCCCCGTCCTGGACCGTGCAGCCCGGCGGCCGCATCGGCTTTTCGGTGGATAATGGCGGCGAGGCGATCAATGGCAGTTTCTCCCGCTGGACGGCGAAGATCGTCATGGACCCCGATCGTCCCGAAAGCGCCGACATTCGCGTGGAGATCGACCTGACCAGCGCAAGCGTCGGCGACGCCTATCAGGATGGCATGCTGGCGGGCGACGAATTCTTCGCTACCGCCGCGCATCCTAGGGCGGTCTTTACCGCCAAAGGTGCTGAGGCCAGCGGACGCAACAGCTATCGCGCGTCGGGCACGCTGAGTCTGAAAGGGGTCAGCCGGCCGCAGGCGATCCGCTTCACCCTGTCGGGATCGGGCCAGAGTCGCGAGGTGGCGGGATCGGCCAGCATAGCCCGTTTGCCGTTCGGCGTCGGCAATGGCGGCAGCAGCACCAACCTGGCCCCGCAAGTCGCGGTCAATTTCCAGTTCGGCGCCAAGGCGGACTGACGCCGCCAATACATGGATTTGCCGCCCGACTTCTGCCAAAGCGGAAAACATGAATCACAAGCCGCAGAATGTCCGCATCGAAGATGGCGTTTTCCTCGGCTTCGTACTGATCGTCTCCATCGCCTTCGCGCTGGTGATCGAACCTTTCTTCGCCGCGATCCTGTGGGGGGTGATAGCGGCGATCCTGTTCACGCCGCTCAACCACAATCTGCTTTACCGGATGCCCGGCCGTCCGAACACTGCCGCCGGGCTGACACTGCTCATCATCGTGGCGGTCGTGATCCTGCCCGCCATCGTCCTGACGATCGCGCTCGTGCAGGAAGCCACCTTGTTCTACGGCCGCATCCAGTCGGGCGAGATCAACATCGCCCGCGTCTTCGCTCAGTTCCAGGCACGACTCCCCGACTGGGCGTCCGCCTTCCTCGCGCGGCTTGGCGTCACCAATTTCGCTGCCGTGCGCGAGATGCTGAGCGAGGGGATAGCATCCAGCTTCCGCACGGTGGCCACGCAACTGTTCCAGGTCGGCCAGAGCGCGTTCAGCTTCTTCGTTGCGCTCAGCGTCACGCTCTATCTCACCTTCTTCCTGCTGCGCGACGGGCCGTCGCTCGCCGCCCGGCTTGATCGCGCCGCGCCGTTGCGGACAAGCCACAGACGCGCGTTAATGCAGCAATTTGTCGTCGTGACGCGCGCGACGATAAAGGGCAGCATCGTGGTCGCGGTGGTCCAGGGCTTGATCGGCGGCGTCGTTTTCTGGGCGCTCGGCATCCCCGGACCGCTGCTGTGGGGCGTGCTGATGGGGTGCTTTTCCCTGATCCCGGCCGTTGGAACGGGTCTGGTCTGGGTCCCGGTAGCGCTCTACCTGCTGGCGACGGGAGCGATCGCCAAGGGTGTGATACTGGTCTTTTGCGGCCTGTTCGTGATCGGCCTTGTTGATAATCTGCTGCGGCCGATCCTGGTGGGGCGCGACACGCGGATACCGGATTATGTCGTGCTGATTACCACGCTGGGCGGCATCGATATGTTCGGTTTCAACGGGATCGTCATCGGCCCGGTAATCGCCGCCCTCTTCATCGCGACCTGGAACATCGTGACCCGGATGCGGACGGGGGACGGGATAGAGGGGCCGTTGACGAAGGAAGAAGCGCGATAGGGCTGGAGCATTCATCCGGGTAGCGGACGTGCCCGCGAGGCAAGAGGCCAGTTCAAACGTCTCGCAAATGGGTGAGCCTCAAAGCTCCTCCAGCGCCGCACTCGCCTCCATCCAGGCTTCCTCGGCGGCCTCCAGCTTCTTTTCGACGGAAGCGCGCTTCACCATCAGGTCGGTCATCGTCATTTTCGCTTCCGCGCCGGTTGCCGATTTAGGATCGAACAGCGCCTGATCGATCCGGCTACGCTCCGCCGTCAGCAGCGCCATTTCCTTTTCAGCCTTGCTCACGGCATTTTTCGCCACCTTCTGCTTTTCGCGCCACTCGGCCGCGTTGCGTTTTTCGGCCTTGCGATCGACCTTGGGCGCATCGCCGCCGCCATTGCCATCGGCCTTTCGCAGGATGATGTCGGTATAATCTTCCAGGCTGCCATCAAATGGCTGGGCCGTCCCGCCATCGACCAGCACCAGACGGTCGGCCACCAGTTCGATCATGTGACGGTCATGGGACACGATGACCACTGCGCCCGAATAATCGTTCAGCGCCTGAACCAGCGCTTCACGGCTATCGACGTCAAGGTGGTTGGTCGGTTCGTCGAGGATCAGCAGGTGCGGCGCGTCGCGCGTGATCAGCGCCAGCGCCAGCCGCGCCTTTTCTCCGCCCGACATGGACCCGACCTTCTGCGTGGCGCGCTCGCCCGAAAAGCCGAACCGGCCGAGCTGGGCCCGCACGGCGCCCGGTGTCGCACCCTTCATGACGCGCGTCATATGTTCAAGCGGCGTGTCCGCGACGTCCAGTTCCTCAACCTGATACTGAGTGAAATATCCGACATTCATCTTGGACGAACTGTTCATCGTCCCTTCCATCGGCGCGAGCTGGGCGGCGATCAGGCGAGCCAGCGTCGTCTTGCCATTGCCGTTGCGGCCAAGCAGCGCCAGCCGGTCATCAGGATCGATGCGCAGATTGACGCGCCGCAGCACCGGCGTGTCGCCATAGCCTACCGCCGCCATGTCCATGGTGATCAGCGGCGGCCGCAGTTCGGGCGGGCTGGGGAAGGCGAAGGCCAGGCTGGGGTCCTCGATCGCGGCGGCGATGGGCTGCATCTTCGCCAGCGCCTTGGCGCGCGACTGCGCCTGCTTCGCCGTGGAGGCGCGGGCGGAGTTGCGGGCGACATAATCTTGCAGCTTTTCCCGTTCCGCCTGCTGCTTCGCGCGAGCGGCCTCCTGCTGCGCCAGCCGTTCGGCCCGCTGCCGCTCGAACGCATCGTAACCGCCGGGATAGAGGGTGACCTTGCCGCCCTCCAGGTGCAGGATATAGTCGACCACATTGTTGAGCAGGTCCCGCTCGTGACTGATCACGACCACGGTCCCGCGATAGGCTTTCAGGAAATTCTCCAGCCACAGCGTTGCTTCCAGGTCGAGATGGTTCGACGGCTCGTCGAGCAGCAGCAGGTCGGGCTCGGAAAAGAGCAGCGACGCCAGCGCCACGCGCATCTTCCACCCGCCCGAATAGCTGTCGAGCGGGCGCCCTTGCATCTCTTCGTCAAAGCCAAGGCCGACAAGGATGCGCGCCGCCCGCGCCGGGGCGGTATAGGCGTCGATGGCGTTCAGCCGTTCGTAGATATGGCCCAGCCTGTCCGGGTCTTCGGTATGCTCCGCCTCGGCAAGCAGCGCCGCCCGCTCCGCGTCGGCGGCGAGCACCGTTTCGAACGGCGTCGCCGTGCCCGCCGGAGCTTCCTGCGCGATATAGCCAAGGCGCATGTCACGCGGCATGTCGCAGCTGCCCTCATCCGGGTCGATCTGACCGATCATCACCTTCATCAGCGTCGATTTGCCAGCCCCGTTGCGGCCGATCAGTCCGACGCGGCTGCGCGGCGGCAAGGCTGCGCTCGCGCGGTCGAGAATGGTGCGGCCGCCAAGGCGCACGGTGATGTCCTTCAGATTCAGCATGCGCGCGCCTTAGCAGGAGATTTGCGCAGGGTCAGCCCTTTGCTGCAACGCGGCGCGAGGGCCGCTCAGGCAGTGGCGAACAGCTTCGTTCCGACGACGCCGATGACCGTCAGGGCCATGAAGCCTGCCTGCACCGGCGTCACCCGGTCGCCGAACAGGATCACCCCGCCGATGATGACGCCCACCGCGCCAAGGCCGGTCCATACCGCATAGGCCGTGCCAGCGGGCAGTCCCCTCATCGCGAGCGCCAGCAGGCCCATATTTAGGAAGCTCAGCGCGATAGGCACGATCGACGCCTGCCACGTGCCGGCGGTGGCCGCCCATTTCAGGCTGAGCGCCCAGCAGATTTCGGAGATCACGGCGATGCCAAGGATAAGCCACGCCACGGCAGCGTTCCTTCTCGTCAGGCGGGCTCTGAAGGAGGACGCGCGAGCCGGAAACCCGAAAGAGGCGGCGCATCCGCAAGGGTGGTGGACAGGGCTGGATTCGAACCAGCGTACGGGAAACCCGGGCAGATTTACAGTCTGCTGCCTTTAACCACTCGGCCACCTGTCCAGTGCCCTGACGCGGTGAACTGCTGTCGTGTCACCGCGCTGGAGGCGCGCTCAATGGCGAAAGGACGCTTGCCTGTCAATGGTCCGATGTGAAAAGAGCGGTCCATGAAAAAAGGACATCGCACCCCCAAGCCCAAGGGCAACTTTCCGCGCTTCTATGGCCGTCATGCCGTGACGGCCGCGCTCGCCAATCCGGATCGCACCGTGCGCAAGATCTGGGGCACGCGCGAGGCGCTGAACGCGCTGGACCTGCCGCCCGTGCTTCCCATCGTCTATGCCGACGGCGCGGATCTTGGACGCATGGTGCCGTCCGACGCGCCGCACCAGGGCATCGTGGCGGAAGTGGAGCCGCTGGACGACGTATGGCTAGGCGACGTGCTGGAGGAAGGGCGCGACGACCGCCGCCCCGTGCTGGTGCTCGACCAGGTGACCGATCCGCACAATGTCGGAGCGATCCTGCGTTCGGCGGCCGCCTTCGACGCGCTGTGCATCGTCACGCAGGACCGGCATGCGCCGCCCGAATCAGGCGTGCTCGCGCGTGCGGCATCGGGCGCGCTGGAAATCGTGCCGTGGGTGCGCGTGGTGAACCTTGCCCGCGCGCTCGATGAGATTGCGGAAGCGGGATATTGGCGCATCGGCCTGGACGGCGAGGCGGAGACGAACCTGGGCGATGCTATCGGCGAATCGCGCGTCGCGCTGGTGCTCGGCGCGGAAGGCGAAGGGCTGCGCCATAACAGCATGGCCCATTGCGACATATTGGCGAAGCTGCCGATCAGCCCGCGCATGGAAAGTCTGAACGTGTCCAATGCGGCCGCGATCGCACTTTATGCGGCGGCGAGCCGCTGAAGGCGTGTAAGCTGGTGCAATCATCATTGCGCGGCGGCCGCCCCGCGATGATGGCGGACCAAGAGATGGGGGTATCGATGGCCGTTCTTTTCCGCTCCATGGGCGCGCTCGCCGCGCTTCTGGCGCTTTCCGCCTGCCTGGTGACGCCCGGCAAGTTCGAATCAACGCTCGACATCCGTGCCGACCGGCAGTTCAGCTTCACCTACAAGGGCGAGATACTGGCGTCCGACATGAAGGGGCTGCAATCTGCGCCCAGCATTCCGGTCGACGGCGATGACCCGCAGACCAAGGACAGCGCCTACAGGAAGACGGCGCATCTGGAGGTGGCGGATGAGCAATTTGACGCCAGCACGGCGCGGAGCGACGAAGCCCAGATGCAGGCGATCGCCGCCGCCCTGTCGAAGGAGAAGGGTTTTCGCTCGGCGCGCTACATGGGCAAGCACCGCTTCGAGATCGACTATGCGATCAGCGGGCGGCTGACCCACAGCTTCCTGTTTCCTTTCAACAGCGATGCGAAGATCGTCCTGCCCTTCGTCGCCGTGGAATTGCGCGGGGACGACCGGGTGCGGGTGAAGGCGCCGGGCTATTCCAACAGCTTCGACCAGAGCGCGCCACCCATGGCGCAGGGGGAAGCAGCCGACGACGCGGCAAAGGCGCTGGACGGCGTCTTCACCCTGACCACCGACGCGGAGATCGTCAGCCAGAATCAGGAAGACGGCGCCCAGAGCACGGCGCAGGGAAAGCGCATCTCGTGGCGGATAACACCGCTGACCAGCGAAGCGCCCATGGCGACGCTACGCGTCAGCCGTTAGGCCCTGGACGCCTTGTTGCGGATCAGTCTTCCGGCGCGATGGTGACGCGCAGGCCGTCCAGATCGTCGTTCAGCGTAAGCTGGCAGGACAGGCGGCTGGTTTCGTTGCGATGGTCCGAACTGTCGAGCAGGTCGTTTTCGTCCTCGCTGATCTCCGGCAGCTTGCCGGCGAAAGCGGGATCGACATAGACATGACAGGTCGCGCAGGAACAGCACCCGCCGCAGAGCGCCAGCAGTTCGTCAAAACCTTTGTCGCGGATGACTTCCATCACCGACAGGCCAGCATCGCCTTCAACGGCCTGTTCTTCACCTGACCGGTTGACCACAATCAACTTGGGCATGTACTCAAATCCCCTCAAACATCCTCGCCACTCATAGGCTGGGTCGCCGATAAATCAAGAGCGGGAAAGCCAGCGCCATGGTGACGACAGTAGAAAGGTTGCGCGAAAGCCTGGACGCGATCGCGGCGCTGGAGCCGGGATTCGCGGCGGCCATCGGCCGGGTGGGCTACCCCCTGCCCCGGATGCGGGAGCCGGGATATGAGACATTGCTGCGCACCATCGTAGGCCAGCAGGTCAGCGTCGCCGCGGCGGCGGCCGTCTGGCGCAAGCTGGAGGCGGAACTGGGCGAAGGCTGCGCGCCGGACATATTGCTGTCGCGCGATTTCGAGGCGCTGCGAAGCTGCGGCCTGTCACGCCAGAAGCAGGGCTATGCCCGCAGCCTTGCCGAACTGGTGACCAGCGGCGCGATCGACCTGCATGCCCTTCCGCAAGAGGACGAGGAAGCGATCGCGCTTCTGACGCGGATCAAGGGCATCGGGCGCTGGTCGGCGGAAATCTACCTCCTCTTTGCCGAAGGGCGGCCCGATATCTGGCCAGCGGGCGACCTGGCCGTGCAGGTCGAGGTCGGACGCATCCTCGGACTTCCGGAGCGGCCGAGCGAGCGCCAGACGCGCGAGGTCGCGGAACGCTGGCGTCCCCACCGCGGGGCGGCCGCCATCATGGCCTGGCACCATTATAATACAGAGGTTCTTTGACTCATGCCCCTCCCCCACGCACGCTACATCGTCCTTGAACATGGGGGCGAGTGGAAGATCAATCTCGACAATCGCTATTACGGCCCCTTTGCCACCCGGCAGGCCGCCGTCGACAGCGCAACCGACACGGCGCGCAAGGCAAGCGAGGGCGGCTATCCCGCCAGCGTGCTGCTGATGCAGGGGACGAAATTCGAAACGCTCTGGACCACGGAAGCCGAATAAGCGGCAAAGCGGCCCCGTACCGCTGACCGGACGTTTTTCCGGTGCACGGGGAACCTAACCGGATTCCGCGCATTTATGCCCACCAACCCGGTCTATGGCATGAGCAAGACAGTTCTGATCGTTGAAGACGAAATTTTCGTCGCACTGGAAATTGAACAGATCGTTGAGGATGCTGGCTTCACGGTGGGCGCGATCGCGGCCGACCGGGAAGCCGCATTGGCCGCCGCAGCCGCATGCGACATCGCCCTCGTCGACCTGAACCTGCGCGACGGCCCCACGGGTCCGGGGATCGGCATGGAACTGGCCGGTCAATTCGGCATCCAGGTCATCTACGTCACCGCGAATCCCGCACAAATCGGCGCGGCGGCCGAGGCGGCGCTGGGCGTCATCGCAAAGCCTTTCCGCGCCGACAGCATCACTGCGACGCTAAGGCTCGTGGCGGACGACAGCAGCGAACTGACGGCCGCCCAGATCGCCGGGTTTACACCGTTCCCGCCGCCGTCCGGCTCATGGAACGGAATGGGACCCGCAGGCTGATTTTCAGACCCTCGGGCCGCCATTCGCGCACCATCTCCCCGCCAAGCTGACGTTCGACGCTGAGTTGCATCAGGCGGCTGCCGAACCCTTCATGGCTTGCGGGGGTGACAACCGGACCGCCTTCCTCGCGCCAGGTGATGCGAATGTCTCCGCCTGTCCGCTCCACCGCGATGTGAATGCGCCCTCCGGGCACCGACAGCGCTCCATATTTGGCTGCATTGGTGGCAAGTTCATGGAACAGCAGCGCGAGCGGGGTCGCCGACCGGTCGTCGATTGCGGGGTTCTCGCCCGAAAAGGCGATACGGCTGCCCTTCTCATCATTATAGGGCGCGAAAATCTGCTCCAATATGCCGCGCAGGCCGCCTCTCTGCCCCTCTACGCTGGCGTCATCACCATGGGGACGCACGAAATCATGCGCCCGGCCGAGCGCCATGATGCGGTCGCGCAGGTCGTCGGCGATGTCGCGAATCTGTGGATGGGCGCGGGCCGACAGGCCGATGAGGCCGGAAATCACGGAAAAGATGTTCTTGATGCGGTGAGACAGTTCGTGCGCGATGACCTCGCGCTCCTCCAGCATCAGCTTCTGCTCGTGAATTTCGGTGCAGGTGCCGATCCATCGCGTGATCCGCCCCTCTCCGTCCCGGATCGGCAGAGCGCGGCCCAGCGTCCATCGATATTCGCCGCTACGATGCCTCAGCCGGTATTCGACGTCATAGGGCTCGCCAGTGGCCAGCGAGCGGCGCCAGCATTCCCAGGCCTTCTCGCGGTCGTCGGCATGGAACATGCCCGCCCAGCCGTCGCCATCGGTCGATCCTTCCGGCACGCCGGTATATTCATACCAGCGGGCATTGTAATAATCGTGGTAGCCGTCCGCCAGCGTCGACCAGACCATCTGCGGCATGGTGTCGGCGAGCGTCCTGAACAGCCGGTCGCTTTGCGCCAGGGCTTCGGCATCCCTGATCTGCTGGGCGATGACGTCCTGGTCCCGCCTGCGTCCTTCCAGCACAACCATGACATGCCGCGCCAGCAGCGCAAGGCCCTGGCGTTGAAGCGGCGTCAGGTCATCACGCGGCCGCTCGTCGATGACGCACAGCGCCCCCAGCGGCACCCCTTCCCGGTCGAGCAGCGGCGCGCCCGCGTAGAAGCGGATGTGCGGCGGCCCCAGCACCAGCGCATTATCCCTGAAACGCGGGTCCGAAGTAGCGTCGGACACCACGAAGATCGCACTGTCCATCATCGCATGCGCGCAAAAGGATACGTCGCGCGGCGTTTCTTCCGCATCCAGCCCCGTGCGGGCGAGGAAGCGTTGCCGCTCATCTTCCACTATGCTGACGAGCGCGATCGGCGCATCGCAGAGAGCCGAGGCGAATTCGGTGATCTGGTCAAGAGCGGAAAAGCCGCCTGCGTCCAGATCGTAGCGCGCCAGCAATGCCGCGCGGTCCGTATCCAGGCCGCAGCCGTTAGCCATCGCTGACCCGTTCGATGTCGGCCCCTACCGCCGACAGCTTTTCCTCCAGCCGTTCATAGCCGCGATCGAGATGGTAGACACGGTTCACCTGCGTTTCGCCTTCCGCCGCAAGGCCCGCCAGGATCAGGCTCATCGATGCGCGCAGATCCGTCGCCATCACCGGCGCGCCGACCAGGCGGTCGACGCCCCGCACCACGGCGGTGCGGCCATTGACGCCGATATCGGCGCCCATGCGCGCCAGTTCGGGAACGTGCATGTAGCGATTTTCAAAGATGGTCTCGGTCAGCACCGATGCGCCACTGGCCTTCGTCAGCATCGCCATGAACTGCGCCTGCATGTCGGTCGGGAAGGCCGGGAACGGCGCGGTGGAGAGGGTCAGCGGCTTCAGCTTGCCATCCGACGACACCTTGATGCTGCCCTTCATCTCCTCCACCTCGACGCCCGCGTCGCGCAGCGCCGCCAGGATGGCGTGCATGTCGGCGGCATTCGCGCCTGCCAGTTCCAGCGAGCCGCCGGTGATCGCCGCCGCGCAGGCATAGCTGCCCGCCTCGATCCGGTCCGGCATGACGCTGTATGTCGCGCCGTGCAGGCGCTGGCGGCCATGGATGGTCAGCTTGTCGCTGCCGATGCCTTCAATGTCGGCGCCCATGGCGGCGAGCAGGTTGCAAAGATCGACGATCTCCGGCTCCCGCGCGGCATTTTCCAGGATGCAGGTGCCCTTCGCCAGCACCGCCGCCATCAAGGCGTTTTCGGTTGCGCCCACGGACACGACCGGGAAAGTGTAGATGCCGCCCGGCAGCCCGCCGTCAGGCGCGCTTGCCCGGACATAGCCCGCGCTGATTTCGATCACCGCGCCGAACGCTTCCAGCGCCTTCAAATGCAGGTCGATCGGCCGGTTGCCGATGGCGCATCCGCCGGGCAGCGAAACGCGCGCTTCGCCCGCGCGCGCGAGCAGCGGCCCAAGCACCAGGATGGAAGCACGCATCTTGCGCACGATATCGTAGGGCGCTTCCGTCGAAGTGACACGGCCCGCGCGCAGCGTCATGACCCGCCCGAAATCCTCCGGCCGCGCCCCTTCGATCATGGTCGACACGCCCAATTGATTGAGCAGATGGCCAAAGCTGTCGACGTCGGCGAGACGGGGCAGGTTGCGCAACGTCACCGGTTCGTCGGTCAGCAGGGCGCAAGGCAGCAAGGTCAACGCCGCGTTCTTCGCGCCGGAGATGGGAAGGCGGCCATTGAGCGCTTTGCCGCCGCGAATATGAATGCGGTCCATCGGCTGGGTTCTTAACGTTAATTGCGCCGCGCGCAAGGCGGGAGGCATGCCGGAGCACCAGCACCGTATCGGCCTGCTTGCGCCCGCAGAAACATTTGCATGATCCAGCAGCCAATATTGATCGAGTTTAGTGCACGAGGCGCGATTGCAGCCGAAAGACGGGCGGGGGCGTTATGCCATCGTAACGACAAGCTAAGAAGAAGGTATCCGGGTGGCGACAAGTTGTTTCGCGGACAGGCTGGCCAAGCATGTGCAGCTGTCCGATGCGGAAAGAAGCGCGCTTGCCAGATTGGAAGAAAATCCGCGTAAAGTGAAGCGCGGCGCCATGATCCAGCGCGTCAATGAAACGGTTACGGAATTGTTCGTCCTTCGCGAGGGGCGGGCGATGAGCTTCGTCCTGCTTCCCGACGGCAGCCGCCAGATTCTGCGCGTCTATTTCCCCGGCGATTTCATCGGGTCCGCCAGCACCATCTACAGCAAGGCTCCCGAATCCCTGGTTGCGCTGTCGGACGTGGTCATCTGCCCGTTCGACAAGCATGCGCTGCGCCGCCTGCTGGAGGAACATCCGCGCGTCGCAGCGCTGCTGTTCCTGCTGTCCAACGCCGAACGGGTCGCGCTGACCGACCGCCTCGCATCACTTGGGCGGACATCGGCGAAGGCGCGGGTCGCGTCCTTCCTGCTCGACATTTTCGACCGGCTGCGTGTCACGGATGATGGCGTGACCGACAGTTTCGACCTCAAGCTGACGCAGGAAGAGATTGGCGACGCCATAGGCCTCACCTCCGTCCATGTGAACCGCATGGTCCGGCAGATGGAGCAGGAAGGGCTGATCAGCCGGGCCAACGGGCGCATCACCCTGCTGGACATGGAACGGCTGGAAGAGATCGGCCACTACACCAATCGTCACAAGGACATGGATTTCGACTGGCTCCCCAGCCAGCCATGAAGCCGTGGCCTGCGGATCAGGCGAGCAATTCCACGTCCCAATAAAGCCAGTCGTGCCAGCTTTCGTGCAGATAGTTGGGCGGAAAGGCGCGGCCATGTTCCTGCAACTGCCAGCTGGTCGGGCGGATCGGCGTTACATGCAGACGCATCCCCGCCTCCTTCGGCGTGCGCCCGCCCTTGCGCAGATTGCATGGTGAGCAGGCGGTCGCGACATTTTCCCATGTGGTGCGGCCGCCCGCACGGCGCGGAACGACATGGTCGAACGTCAGATCGTTGCCCGATCCGCAATATTGGCAGGCGAAACGGTCGCGCAGGAACAGGTTGAAGCGGGTGAAGGCTGGATGCTCGGAGGGGCGGACATATTGCTTGAGCGCGATGACCGACGGGATTTTCATTTGCAGGCTGGGGCTGTGGACCTCCCGCTCATAGCTGGAGACGATGTCCACCCGATCCAAAAAAACCGCCTTGATGGCGGTTTGCCAAGGCCACAGGCTCAACGGGTAATAACTGAGCGGCGTATAGTCTGCATTCAGAACCAGCGCCGGGCAGTTTTCCGGGTGCCGTATCAGGTCGGGATGGTACATAAGAACCCTCAATCCCCCTTTGCCTACGTCCTGATTGACCAGGATCGTGACGGGAGCATGACAGCATTAACGACCCCGATCCGTCAAGGCCAAGTATGACCCCTTCTTCCACGCCACAGCATATGGTGACGCGCTTCGCCCCCAGCCCCACCGGGCGCCTGCATGTGGGCCATGGCTGGTCCGCGCTGCTGGCGGAAGCGATGGCGCGCGAAAATGGCGGATCGTTCCGTCTCCGGATCGAGGATATTGACGGGACGCGCAGCCGCCCGGAGCATGTTGCGGGCATCATCGAAGACCTGCGCTGGCTGGGGATCGCGTGGGACGGCGAGGTCATCTTCCAGTCCGATCGCCTCGGCCAATATGAAGCGGCGCTTGACCGGCTGCGGGGGATGGACCTCCTCTATCCCTGCTTCTGCACCCGCGCCGACATCGCCGCGAGTACCAGCGCGCCCCATGGCCCAGAGGGGCCGGTCTATCCGGGCACCTGCCGGGCCTTGCCCCTGTCCGAGCGGGACAGGAGGATCGCGGCGGGGGAGCCGCATGCCTGGCGGATCGATATGAGCCGGGCGATCGCAGCCACAGGACAGCTCTATTGGAAATCCACTTCGTTTGCCCCGTTCGGATTGAGCTTGTCGAAGGTCAATCCACAAGCTCAGGGCGAACGGTTGATAGAGGCAAGGCCGCAGACCGCCGGTGACGTCGTCCTCGCGCGCAAGGATGCGCCCGCCAGCTATCATCTTTCCTGCACGCTCGACGACGCGGCCATGGGCGTCACCCATGTGCTGCGGGGGCAGGACCTGTTTGCCGCCACGCATGTCCACCGCCTGCTCCAGGCGCTGCTCAATCTCCCCTCGCCAGTCTATTGCCACCATCCGCTGCTGGCAGGCGCCGATGGCAAGCGCCTTGCAAAGCGGGACGGGTCGATCGCGCTCGCCGATCTGCGGGCGCAAGGCATGGACCCGGTCCAACTCTCCGCCGATTTGCTTGCCGCGCGCTTTCCGGTTGGCATTTCGCTGGCCAGCGCCTAGTTTTGAGCGATGAACACCGTCCTCATCATCGCCCTCATCCTTGCCATGGGCGCCACCCTGTTCGCGCTGGTGCGGGGGATCATCGCTTTCCTCCAGTCGACCAAGGAGCAGCTGAACTCGCCGGAAGGCGGACCCAGCCCGTCCAGCCTCAAGCAGAACAAGATGATGATGAACCGCATCCTGTTTCAGGCCGCCGCCATCATCATCGTCGCGATCCTGCTGCTGATGAAGGGCAATGGCTGAACCCGGCTTCGTGAAGGTGCGCGCGACATGGTGAAGCTCAACAAGATCTATACCCGCACCGGCGACGCGGGCACCACCGGCCTTGTGGACGGATCGCGCCTGCCCAAACATGCGCCGCGCATGCAGGCGGTCGGCGACGTCGATGAAGCGAACAGCGCCATCGGCCTTGCCGTGCTGGCGATCGGCGGCGCGCCGGAGGGACAATGGCTGACCACCATTCAGAATGACCTGTTCGATCTGGGCGCTGACCTCGCCACCCCGATCCCTGAGGGGGAGGATGAACCATGGACGCTGCGCATCGTCGCGGCGCAGGTGAAGCGGCTGGAAGATCAGATCGACGCGATGAACGCGGAACTGGCGCCGCTCGACAGCTTCATCCTGCCCGGCGGGTCGCCAGCGGCGGCGGCCGTGCACCTCGCCCGCGCCGTCACGCGCCGCGCCGAACGCAGCGCCACCGCCGCGGCGGCGGAAACTGCGCTCAACCCGCAGGCGCTTGCCTATCTAAACCGGCTGTCCGACCTGCTGTTCGTCCTTGCCCGCCGCCTGAACGGCAATGGCGCGGCTGACGTCAAATGGGTGCCCGGCGCGTCGCGCTGACGCCGCAAAGGCACAGCTTCGGAACATAAATCCTCCTTCATGCGCTTCCTTGTGGAAGGGCGGCGCAACATTTCGAAGGGGCATGCATGGCCAGGAGCCGGACCGCACCGAGCCAGGACGATCTTCTTTCCCGGTATCGCGAAATCCGTGCATTGAGCGAGGCCCTGGCGGCGGGCCTGTCGGATGCGGACGCCACGGCGCAGTCGATGCCCGACGCATCGCCCGCCAAATGGCATCTGGCCCATGTCAGCTGGTTCTTCGAAACCTTCGTGCTGCGCGACCATGCGGCCGGTTATGAGCCGTTCGATCCACGCTACGCCTTCCTCTTCAACAGCTATTATGAGGCGGAGGGCGCGCGCCATCCCCGGCCTGCACGGGGCATGTTGACGCGACCCGCCCTTGATGAAATCCTCGCCTATCGCGCCCATGTCGACGCCGCGGTTATCGATGCGCTGCCCGCACTGCCGGACGAGGCGCGATCATTGGTGATGCTGGGCCTGCATCATGAGCAGCAGCATCAGGAATTGCTGCTCACCGATATCCAGCATCTCTTTTCGCTCAACCCGCTGGAGCCCGCCCTGTTCGCCGCGCAGCCCTTCACGCCAGCGGCGGTGCCCGGCCCGCTCCACTGGATCGAAGGGCGCGAGGGGCTGGTCGAGATGGGGGACGATGGGAAATCAGACTTCGCATTCGATTGCGAGGGGCCGCGCCACAAGGCGGTCCTGCATCCCCATGCCCTTGCGCACCGGCTGATCACGAACGGGGAGTGGAGCGCCTTCATCGAGGATGGCGGCTATCGCAATCCGGCGCACTGGCTGTCCGACGGATGGAGCTGGGTCCAGGCTGAACGGATCGAGGCGCCGCTTTACTGGACCCGCGCGGAGCATGGCTGGACGCGGTTCGGGCTGGATGGGCGAAGGCCGGTCAACCCGGCAGAGCCGGTGACGCACATCAGCCTGTATGAGGCGGATGCTTATGCAAGCTGGGTGGGTGCGCGGCTGCCCACCGAAGCGGAATGGGAAAGCGCCGCGCTCAACATCGCGCCTTCGAGCGGCAATCAGCTTGATGAAGCCGCCTGCCCCCGCCCCCACGCGGCCGATGGCAGCGCCGGGCTGGGGCAGATGTTCGGCGATGTCTGGGAATGGACCGGCAGCGCCTTCCGCCCGCATCCCGGCTTCCACCCCGCCGAAGGAGCCGTGGGCGAATATAATGGCAAGTTCATGTCGGGCCAATTCGTGCTGAAAGGCGGCAGTTGCGCCACGCCGCGCGGCCATGTGCGGGCGAGCTACCGCAACTTCTTCTACCCGCATCAACGCTGGCAGTTCACCGGACTGCGGCTGGCCAAGGATTTATGACGCGATGCTGCTTGACCATCCCCCTACCCTGCCACGGGAGGCGGCCGATCCGGCGTTCCGGCACGACATTCTGGCGGGGCTTTCGCGCACGCCCAAGGCGACGCCGCCCATCTGGTTCTACGACCAGCGCGGATCTGAATTGTTCGAGGCGATAACGGACCTGCCCGAATATTATCCCACCCGGACCGAAATGGGGCTGCTGGAACGACATGCGGGCGAGCTTCCCGGCCTGACCGGACGAAGGCGGGCCGTGGTCGAGTTCGGCGCGGGCAGCGCGCGCAAGACGCCGCTCCTGCTGCGCGCGATCGATCCTGCCGCCTATGTCCCGATCGACATCAGCGGCGACTTCCTGCAATCCAGCAGCGCGGCCCTGGCCGCTGCCTTTCCCGGATTGCCGGTGCTGCCGGTCGTCGGCGACTTCTTGGGGGACCTGGCGCTCCCTTCGGCGATCGCTAACCTGCCGCGCCTTGGCTTCTTTCCCGGATCGACCATCGGCAACATGGCCCCCGATGCGGCCGTGGACCTGCTGCGCGCGATCCGCAGGCTGCTGGGCGAGGGATCGATGCTGCTGATCGGCATGGACCGGATCAAGGACGCGGACCGGCTGATCGCCGCTTATGACGATTCTCAGGGGGTGACGGCGGCCTTCAACCTCAACCTCCTTACCCGCATCAATCGCGAACTGGGCGGGAACGTGCCGCTGGACGCGTTCGTCCACCGCGCGATCTGGAATGACGGCAAGGCGCGCATCGAAATGCATCTGGAGGCAAGCCGGGCGCTAGACTTCCATGTCGCGGGGCGGCGCTTCCACATGGCGGCGGGCGAAACCATCCATACGGAGAGCAGCCATAAATATGGCATGCGCGACGCCCGCCTGCTGCTCCGCGCCGGGCGCTGGGATCCGGTGAGGGAATGGACGGACCCGGAGGGATTATTCTCGATGATCCTGGCGCGGGCTGGGGAGTAGCCGCTTGCCGAGCCTGTCGAAATCGCTTCCTTTCTCATGAGAGAAGTAGAGCCTTTCAACATGCTCGCAGCGCGGCAGGATCATTACCTTATCGAAATGAATTTGCCGAGGCCGGCGCTCACCCTCCAGCCTCAGGCCGCCTTGGCGCGGGACATGCGCTTGCGTTCATTGGGATCGAGGTAGCGCTTGCGCAGACGGATGTTCTTGGGCGTCACTTCGACCATTTCATCGTCGTCGATATAGGCGATCGCCTGTTCCAGCGTCAGCTTGCGCGGCGGGGTCAGGCGGATGCTGTCGTCCTTGCCGCTGGCGCGGAAGTTGGTCAGCGCCTTCGACTTCATCGGATTGACTTCAAGATCTTCGGGCTTGGCATTCTCGCCGATGATCATGCCTTCGTAGAGCGCTTCGCCCACGCCAACCATCAGGATGCCGCGTTCCTCCAGCGGACCCAGGGCATAGGCCACAGCCTCGCCCGCGCCGTTGGAGATCAGCACGCCATTCTTGCGGCCTTCGATCTTGCCCTTGTGGGGTCCGTATTTTTCGAACAGCCGGTTCATGATGCCGGTGCCGCGCGTGTCGGACAGGAATTCGCCATGATAGCCGATCAGGCCGCGCGACGGGGCGGAGAAAGTGATGCGCGTCTTGCCCCCGCCCGACGGGCGCATGTCGGTCATTTCGGCCTTGCGGATGTTCATCTTGTCCACGACCGTGCCGGAAAATTCGTCGTCCACGTCGATGACGACGATTTCATAAGGCTCGGTCTTGTTGCCATGCTCATCTTCGCCGAACAGCACGCGCGGGCGCGAGATGCCGAGTTCGAACCCTTCGCGGCGCATGGTTTCGATCAGCACGCCCAGTTGCAGTTCGCCACGGCCCGCGACTTCGAAACTGTCCTTGTCGTCGCTTTCCGTCACCTTGATCGCGACGTTGGATTCGGCTTCGCGCATCAGGCGGTCGCGGATCATGCGGCTCGTCACCTTGCTGCCTTCACGGCCCGCCATGGGCGAATCGTTCACGGCAAAGCGCATCGACAGGGTCGGCGGATCGATCGGCTGGGCCTTGATGGGGACGGTGACCGAGGTATCGGCGATGGTGTTGGCGACGGTCGCGACGGTCAGGCCCGCAAGGCTGATGATGTCCCCCGCTTTGGCTTCGTCCACCGGCACGCGGTCGAGGCCGCGGAAGGACAGGATCTTGGACGCGCGGCCCGTTTCGATCACATTGCCGTCCATGTCGAGAGCATGGATCGCCTGGTTGACCTTCAGCGTGCCCGACTGGACGCGGCCCGTGAGGATGCGGCCCAGGAAGTTGTCGCGGTCGAGCAGCGTCACCAGGAAGCTGAACGGCGCATCTTCGTCCAGCGCCGGGGGCGGGACATGATCGACGATCTTCTGGAACAGCGGCTCCAGCGTGCCCGACCGCAGCGAGGGGTCTTCATTGGCGTAGCCGTTGCGCCCCGAAGCGTAGAGCACAGGGAAGTCGAGCTGCTCGTCGGTCGCTTCCAGCGTGACGAACAGGTCGAACACTTCGTCCAGCACTTCCTGGATGCGCTCGTCGGGACGGTCGACCTTGTTGACGACGACGATGGGCTTGAGACCCAGCGCCAGCGCCTTGCCGGTCACGAACTTGGTCTGGGGCATCGCGCCTTCCGACGAATCGACCAGCAGGACGACGCCGTCCACCATGGACAGGATGCGCTCCACCTCGCCGCCGAAGTCGGCGTGGCCGGGCGTGTCGACGATGTTGATCCGCGTGCCCTTCCATTCGATCGAGGTGGGCTTCGCCAGGATGGTGATGCCGCGTTCCTTTTCGAGGTCGTTGGAATCCATCGCCCGCTCCTCGACCCGCTGATTGTCGCGGAAGGTGCCGGACTGGCGGAAAAGCTGGTCGACCAGAGTGGTCTTGCCATGGTCGACGTGCGCGATGATGGCGATATTACGCAGGGACATGAAGGATGCCTTTGGGATGTCACATTTTCCCGGCCGGCACCGCGCCTGACCAGAGTATCGGGCGCGCCCCTACAGGAAATGACGCGATGCGGCAAGGGTCACCGCCAGCGCGCCAAGCGTTTGCATCCATGGCGATGCGGGACCATATTCCGCATTGAAGATCACTGTTATAGTCGCATATAACAGCTACTGTAACCATAATTGGGAGAAACCATGGCCAGCACCTCCCCCGGCACGGTGACCGCAGCCGATACGCTCAACCTGACGCCGCCCGACCCGGTGCCGCCGGTCACGCCGGAAAAGGCGGCCGGTCTCGTCCCGCTGGACGAGGAAAAGCGATCGAAGCTGGATGAAAAGGTGGACGCCTTCATCGCCGATCTGGTCGCGCAGGATGCGAACTCCCCCGAATTCGGCGCGCGCGTCGATCAGCTCACCAATATGGGCCGCAAGGAAATCGCGGAAGCGGCGGGCCATTCCAACCGCTTCCTCGACCGGCCCGTGCGCGCGATGGACAGCGACAACAAGGTCGGCGCCGATCTTGCCGAACTGCGCCGCACCGTCGAGGACCTGGACCCCGGCAAGCGCGGCAACCTGCTCGCCCCGCGCAAGCTGTTCGGCATCATTCCCTTCGGCAACCGGATGCGCGACTATTTCGACAGCTACAAGAGCGCGCAGAGCCACATCAACGGCATCCTGGGCTCGCTGGCGAGCGGCAAGGACGTGCTGATCAAGGACAATGCCGCGATCGATGTGGAGCGGCAGAATATGTGGGCGGCGATGGGCCGCCTTGAGCAGATGATCCACATTTCCAAAACGCTGGACGCCCGGCTGAAGGCGAAGGCGCTGGAGCTGGACTCCACCGATCCCGCCAAGGCGAAGGCGATCCGGGAAAGCGCCCTCTTCTACATCCGCCAGCGCACGCAGGACCTGCTGACGCAGATGGCCGTCACCGTTCAGGGCTATCTGGCGCTCGATCTGGTCAAGAAGAACAATGTCGAACTGGTGAAGGGCGTGGATCGCGCCAGCACGACCACCGTCGCGGCGCTGCGCACCGCCGTCACCGTCGCGCAGGCGCTCGCCGGGCAGAAGCTGGTGCTGGAACAGATCACCGCGCTCAACACGACGACCGCGAACATGATCGATTCGACCGGCGAAATGCTCAAGAACCAGACGGCCGCCATCCATGAGCAGGCGGCGTCCAGCACCATTCCCATCGAGACGCTGAAACGCGCCTTCCAGAATATCTACGACACGATGGACAGCATCGACACGTTCAAGGCCAAGGCGCTGGAGAATATGAAGACGACGGTGAACACCCTGTCGGACGAGGTGGAAAAGTCCAAGGGCTATATCGCCCGCGCGCAAGGCCAGGCGCAGGCCGCGCAGGAAGCGCGCGCGGACAATCCGCTGTTGAGCGCGCTGGAGGCGTGAACGCCATGCCGCTCGCTTCCATGCCGCCTGATATGGGCAGGAGGATCGGGTGAGCCGGTCCGACCGTGTCCTGGCCGATGCCGAAGCCGTGCTCCGCCGCCATGGCGAGCGCCGCCGGAGCCTGTCGGCCCGCGCCCGCCAGCGGCGCAACGCCGCCCTGATGCGCAAGCTCAAATATGCGGTGTGGGCGGTCATCGCCGTGCTGGCGGCCAGCGTGGTGGCGGGCTTCGTCATGCCGCTTGGCACCAGCGGCGTGATGATCGCGCTGGGGGTCATGCTGGCCGCCCTGCTGGTGATCGCCATCCTGCCCATGGAGCGGACCGTCCGCACGGAGGCGCTTCAGCAAACGCCGCTGGGCGCCCTGCCCCTGCAAACCGAGATCTGGCTGGAAAACCAGCGCAAGGCCCTGCCCGCGCCCGCAGCGACGCTGGTCGACAGCATCGGCGTGAAGCTGGAAGCGCTGGCGCCGCAGCTTGAGCGGCTGGGCGACCGGGAACCCGCCGCGCAGGAGGTGCGCAAGCTGCTGGCGGATCATCTGCCCGAACTGGTCACCGGATATCAGTCCATCCCGCAGTCCTTGCGGCGTGAGGAGCGCAACGGCCGCGTGCCCGAACAGCAGCTGGTGGAGGGACTGGGCGTCATCGACGCGGAACTGGCGCGGATGAGCGAGACTCTGGCCAGCGGCGATCTTGACCGGCTGGCGGTGCAGAACCGCTTTCTGGAGATGAAATATCAGGAGGCGAAGGAACTGGGGCACTAGTCCCTTTGTCCTTTACGCCATGATCCACCTGACGCTCATCATCGTCGATTTCCTGAGCGGCCTGATCGCGGCCGGAGCATGGGCGCTCGCGTCGGCGGGCGGGGCGATCGCGATGGTGGTGGGCGGCGGCGTTGCCGGGGTGTCGCTGTTCAGGCGGTGGCGGCGGCGCGGCTGAGGTCAGCGCGGCCGGATCAGCTTGTTTATCACCTCCACGGTCAGCAACTGGCTGAACTGTATGCCGAAACGCTTTCCATTCACCCACCGCACCCTGCCGCTGGTTTCCAGACTGGGCGCATGGACGCCGACATAGGCGCCTGGGGGTGGCGGCGCATCGCTATGCACCAGCGCGCCGGAGGACGACAGGTCCAGGAAATGCGCGCGGGTTTCGATGCCGCTCAGGTGCAGGGTAACCGGCTCGAACAGCTTGTGCCGCGGTGCGTTCCGCCGTTGCGGAGCGCCGGTGATCTGAGAACCGCCTTGATCGGTCATGTCAGCCTCTCCCCTAGCGCCATATCATCATGGAAGGATCAATTTCCTCACCAGCATCATGGTTAACGGCAGTGCAAGCAGATTTTTTCTGGCGCGCGGGTCAGGAACGCAGCGCGCAGGGAACGATGGAAGCAGGCGCGGGGCGCGCGGCGATGCGTCGGAAGCGCGCGAAATATCCACCGGCGGTCGGCTTGGGGATCAGTTCCTCCATGCGGAAGCCCATGGCGGCGAGTTCGCAGGCGAGCAGCCTGGGCGGCGTGCCATGCTGGTCGGTAGGGCGGTTGGCGTCGACCACGATCAGTTCGCCGTCGGGCTTCAACGCGGGGCTGAGGTTCCACAGGAAGGCGTAAGGCTCCGCAATCTCATGGTACATATGGACCATGAAGATGCGGTCGAAGCTGTTTTCGGGCAGCTTGGGGTCCTCCGGCGCGCCCAGGCGGACGCTGACGTTGCGCCAGTCTTCGCGGGTGATGCGCCGCGACAGCGCCTCGATCACTTCGGGCATGATGTCCACGGCCAGCACCCGCCCCTTGGCGCCGACGCGATCGGCGAGGCGGACGGTATAATAGCCCTCGCCAGCGCCAATGTCGGCCACGGTCATCCCCGGACGGATGCCCGCCCGGTCCATGATGTCCTCCGCCTCGTTGACGCGGTCGCGCGCTTCCTCGCTGGACCAGCGGGTCGACACGACCGGGGCGACGGGGCGGTCCGCGCGCGGGAAGTTCCTCGCGCCCGCCGGACGGTCATCCTGCCGGTTGGAGGAAAAGGGTCCGCACGCCGCCAGCAGCAACGGCAATGCCGCCAGCGCCGCACGGATGATCATCAATCGACGTCCTCGACATCGACCTTCTCGCCCGTGACCTTCTGCGACAGGGCGGCGGCCATGAACGGGTCGAGCGCGCCGTCCAGCACATCGTCGGGCGAGGTGGAGGTGACGCCGGTGCGCAGGTCCTTCACGAGCTGATAGGGTTGAAGCACATAGGACCGGATCTGGTGGCCCCAGCCGATCTCGGTCTTGGCCTGATATTCGCCCGACGCCGCCGCCTCGCGCTTTTGCAGTTCCGCTTCGTAGAGCCGGGCCTTGAGCATGTTCATGGCCGTCGCGCGGTTCTTGTGCTGCGAACGGTCGTTCTGCGACGCGACGATGATGCCGGAGGGAATATGGGTGATGCGGACGGCGGAGTCGGTGGTGTTGACGTGCTGCCCGCCCGCGCCCGACGCGCGGTAGGTGTCGATCTTGAGGTCGCCTTCATTGACCTCGATCTCGATATTGTCGTCGATCACCGGATAGACCCATACGGACGAGAAGCTGGTGTGCCGCCGCGCCGAACTGTCATAGGGGCTGATGCGCACCAGGCGGTGGACGCCGCTTTCGGTCTTGGCATAGCCATAGGCGTTCTCGCCCTTGATCAGGAAGGTCGCGGACTTGATGCCCGCCTGATCGCCCGCCTGATAATCGACCAGTTCCACCTTGTAGCCGCGCCGCTCGGCCCAGCGGCGGTACATGCGGCTGAGCATTTCCGCCCAGTCCTGGCTTTCGGTGCCGCCCGCGCCCGCATGGATTTCCAGATAGGTGTCGCTGGCGTCGGCCTCGCCCGCCAGCAGCGCCCTGATCTTGTCCTCGTCCGCGCGGTCTGCGAGCGCCTTCAGGGAGGCGATGGCTTCATTGACCATGTCCTCATCGCCCTCGGCCTCGGCCATTTCGATGAGTTCGGCGGTGTCGGCCTTCTCGCTTTCGATCGCGCGGGTCGCGCCGATCGCGCCCTCCAGCCGGGTGCGCTCGCGCATCACTTCCTGCGCCATTTTCTGATTGTCCCAGAGCGTGGGATCTTCGACGCGCGCATTCAGCTCGTCCAGGCGGCGGAGCGCCCGGTCCCAGTCGAGGAAGCGGCGCAACAGGTCCAGCGCGGCGTCGATGCGGTCGATATATTGCTGCGCTTCGGCGCGCATGGGAACTCTCCAGAATGTCGGTGCGCATCGTAAACGCGCTAAACGCCAGCCCCTATCCGAGGGCGAAGATTTTGGGAAGCATGTACTACTCCTGCCCGGCAAGGGGAGATGGCGGCGCCAGGCGCCGACGGAGGGGTGATGCCCCTTCGCAGCCTTTGGCTGGTCCCCTCCCGATCGTTCAGGGGGAGGATTTCAGTAGATGCCGCCCTGGTCTTGCAGGAAGTCGCTGTCGGTGCGCTGGCGCGCCTGGGCGCTGGCTTCCCGGCGGGCGGCGGCGCGTTCCTGGGCGGCGACTTCTTCCTTGCGGATGGAGCGGCGGGGTTCGGTTTCGGGCTTGAAGGCTTCCCAGATCACCGCAGGCTTGGGATCGTCGGTGGGCCATACGCCGTAGACGCGCTTGCCCGACCGGCGATCGATCGTGACCATGCGGATGCCCGCCGGGGCGACGAAGGGCGTCTTGGGCATGGTTTCCAGCACCGGAGCCATCGCCGCCTTCCAGATCGGCGCGGCGACGCGGCCGCCCTGCGCCCAGCCGCCCAGGCTGCGCGGCTGGTCATAGCCGATATAGACGCCCGCGACGAGATCGGGCGACCCGCCCACGAACCAGACGTTGGTGGGGCCGTTGGTGGTGCCGGTCTTGCCGAACAGCGGCCGCTTGAGGTCCGCCAGCACCGTGGCGGTGCCGCGCTGGATGACGCCTTCGGCGATGTGCACGACCTGATAGGCGGTCATGGGGTTCATGACCTGCCGCCCTTCAAAGCCGAAGCGCGGCATGGGCTTGCCGTCCCAATTGGGCATGTTGCACCCGTCGCAAGGACGCCAGCGCAGCGGCCAGATCACCTTGCCGTGCCGGTCCTGCACATAGTCCATGACCTTGGGGAAAAGCTGCCGCCCATGATTGGCGAGCATGGCATAGGCGTTCACCATCCGCTCCACCGTGGTTTCGCCAGCGCCCAGCGCGAAGGAGAGATAGGGCTGGTAGTCGCCGATCCCCATCGCCTTGATGGTGCGCACGACGCGGTCCATGCCGGTCTGGCTGGCGGCGCGCACGGTCATGAGGTTGCGCGACTGCTCCACGCCCCAGCGCATCGTCTGCGGCCCGGCGCTGCCGCCCGAGAAGTTGCGGAAGCATTTCTGCCCCAGCCCCGCGCCCTGATAGACGCACAAGGGACCATCGACGATGATCGAGGCGGGCGTCATGCCATTGTCGAGCGCGGCGGCATAGACGAAGGGCTTGATGGTCGATCCGGGCTGGCGCATCGCCTGGGTGGCGCGGTTGTAGGATGAAAGGCGGCTGTCGAACCCGCCCTGCATCGCGCGGATGCGGCCGGAATGGGTTTCCTCCACCACCATGCCGCCGGACACTTCGGGAATGTTGCGCAAGGCCCAGCTCGACCCGTTGCGCGCGACGACGATGAGGTCGCCGGGCTTGAGGCTGCTGAAGGCCGGTCCGCCCGCGCGGCGATAGGGCATCTGCGCCGCCCCGGCGGGCAGCGTGCCGGTCGATCCGTCGGCAAAGCCGATCTGCGCCGACGAGGAATCGCGGCTGATCACCGCCGCCACGCGCCATCCGGCATAGTCCACGCCGACATAGCTCGCGGCCAGTTCACGCTGCCAGCCGCGATCGATGTCTATCTTGCCCACCGGCCCTGACCAGCCCTTGCCCGCGTCGAAGCGCAGCAGGCCGTTGCGCAGCGCGGTCGCCGTCAGTTCCTGCATCTTGGGATCATAGGGGCTGCGCACCCACAGGCCGCCCGCATAGACGCTGTTGGGTCCATCCTCCGCCTTTTCGCCGAAGCGTTCGATCAGGCGGCGGCGCACTTCCTCCATATAATAGCCGCCAGCGCGCGCGTCGAAGCCGGAGCCGTGCGCCTGCACCGTGCCCAGCGGCTGCGCCATCGCTTCGCTGCGCTGCGCTTCGGTGATCCAGCCATTCTTCGCCATTTCGCCCAGCGCCCAGTTGCGGCGTTCCAGCGCGCGCTGATGGCCGGTCGGGCTTTCGGGCCGGTAGTTCGCGGGACCCTTGGGCAGGATGGCGAGATAGGCCATCTCATGCAGCTTGAGGTCGGCGACGTCCTTGTCGAAATAGGCGCGCGCAGCCGCCTGCACGCCATAGGCGTTGCGGCCGAGGAAGATCTGGTTGAGGTAGAGTTCAAGGATCTGCTGCTTGGTCAGCACCCCTTCCATGCGATAGGCCAGGATCATTTCCTTCACCTTGCGCGTGGGGGAATATTCATCGCCGATCAGCAGATTCTTGGCGACCTGTTGCGTGATGGTGGACCCGCCCTTGGCGCGCTGGCCCGATCCGATCTTGGTCACATAGTCGAGCACCGCGCCGAAAAAGCCGGGAATGTCGACGCCATGATGGTCGAAGAACGTCTTGTCCTCCGCCGACAGATAGGCGCGGATCAGCAGCGGCGGATAGTCGCTATATTGCAACTGCACCCGCCGTTCGCGCGCATAGCTGTGCACCGGCTGGCCATTGACGTCGCGCACGATGGTGGGCAGCGGCGGTTCATATTCCAGCAGCGTGGCGGCGTCGGGAAGGCCGCGCGCGAAGATCAGCCAGAAGAGGAAGAAGGCGGCCATGAGCCCGCCAAGGCCGATGGCGATCCACCGCACCCAGCGCCGGTCCCAATGGGGGGCGAGCCTTTCCCTGATTCCGCCCGCGCGGCGGCGCAGCCGGGCGGCGAGGGAGGATGACGATGCGGTATCGGGGCGGGCCTCTTCCATGACGGAACGAGGCTCTAAGGTTAAAATGGGGGAAGCGCCAGTGCGGATCGACGGGCCGCCGGGCCGCTAGCGGTCGCCAGGCGCCGTCCTGCGGGCGAAATGCACCTCCACCGCGCGGGCCACGCCGCGGGCGATGCGGGCGCGGCCTTCGGGCGACGACAGGAAGGCCGCATCCTTGACGTTGCTGATATAGCCGGTTTCGAACAGCACCGACGGCATGTCGGGAGCCTTGAGCACCACCAGCGACGCGAAGCGGTGATAGGGAGTGCGAAAGCCCATATAGGGCGAGGCTTCCCGTTTCAGCACGCGCGCGAAGGTGGCCGACGCGGCCATGCTTTCCCGCTGCGTCAGGTCGATGAGGATCGAGGAAATGTCCCCCGACTGGCCGCCCAGATTGACGCCGTGCAATATGTCGGCCCTGTTTTCCCTGGCCGCCAGCCGCGCCGCTTCCCGGTCGGACGCCACTTCCGACAGGGTGTAGACGGTCGCGCCATGCGCTTCTTCATTTTCGGCGGAATCTGCGTGGATGGAAATGAAAAGGTCCGCGTTCAGCCTGCGCGCAATGCCATAGCGTTCCTGTAGGACGAGGAAGCGATCATCATTGCGGGTGAGCGCCACGCGGATGCGGCCGGTTTTCAGCAATTCGTCGCGGATCGCCTGCGCTATCGCAAGCGTCAGGTCCTTTTCGCGCTTGCCAAGCTCCGCATTGATCGCGCCCGGATCATGCCCGCCATGGCCCGCGTCGATGACCACGAGGGGACGCGCCGCTTCACGCGGGCCAAGGACAGGGGGCAATTCCAGGCCGCGCCCGGCAGGCGGGATCGGCACGGTGATGCTGTGCACCCGCTTGGCGGGGCGCGGCGCCATATGGACAGAGGGCGCCATCGCATCGTCCGGCGTCGCGGAAAAAATCGCGGCTGCCAGGACGAGAGCGTGGAACATCGGGCGCTTGTGCCGCGCGCACCCGCGATCGTCCAGCCAAATATGAGCGGCGGGCGCAGGCGCGATCCCCCTCCGCCCAGCGGCGCAATCCCGCTTTTCGCCGCGCACGAAACAATATTTCGAGCAGCCGTTGCTAGGGCGCAATTTGACTGCTACCCATTCATATTCCTGAAAGCCTGCCCATATTCCAGGCGAAGCTCTTGGGAAGCTTTCAAGACCGCACCGGCGGGCGCATGACGCCCACAGGCCGGTGTCGCAACAGGTTGACGCTGCATGAGGCATGATTTCCATCCCCCGCTGGCCCCGATACCGGGCGATGCGGCGTGGATGGCGCGGACCGGCGGCTTGCCCGGCCCTGCCAAGGCAGCAGACACGCATATTTTCCTTAACAACCGGACGATGCCGCAACCGGCGCCGCTGGCGGCGCAAGCGCTGTCGTCCTTTCATTATCGCGTGACAGCCCGGCCGAGCGCCGCTGGCCGTCATCGCCGGAGACACATAAATGACAATGCGTATGCTGATCGATGCGCGCCACCGGGAAGAAACCCGGGTCGCGGTCGTCAAGGGTAACCGGATCGAGGAGTTTGATTTCGAATCGGCCGAGCACAAGCAGCTCAAAGGGAATATCTACCTAGCCAAGGTCACGCGCGTGGAGCCGTCGCTACAGGCGGCCTTCGTCGATTATGGCGGCAACCGCCACGGATTCCTGGCGTTCAGCGAAATCCACCCCGACTATTACCAGATCCCGCGCGAGGACCGCGAGGCGCTGCTGCGCGAGGAACGCGAGCATGCCGAGGAAGAGGCCGCGCTGCGCGCCGAGGTCGAGGATGACGACGATCATGGCGCGTCCGACGATGGGCTGGAAGTGGTCGAGGCGACCCATCATCACGATGAGGAAGACGCCGTGGAAGGCGCGGCCGAGGGCGGCGAGGAAGGCGGCAGCAACGGCCGCCGCAAACGCGGCAAGGGCGACGACGCCGCCGACGAGCTGCGCCGCAAGCGCATGGCGCTGCGCCGCCGCTACAAGATTCAGGACGTCATCAAGCGCCGCCAGGTGCTGCTGGTGCAGGTCGTCAAGGAGGAGCGCGGCAACAAGGGCGCGGCGCTGACCACCTATCTCAGCCTCGCGGGCCGCTATTGCGTGCTGATGCCCAACACCAGCCATGGCGGCGGCATTTCACGCAAGATTTCGAACGCCGCCGACCGCAAGCGGTTGAAGTCTATCATCGCGGAGATGAACCTGCCCTCCACCATGGGCTGCATCGTCCGCACCGCCGGGCTCCAGCGCACCAAGCCGGAGATCAAGCGCGACTTCGACTATCTCGCCCGCCTGTGGGACGAGATTCGCGAAAAGACGCTGAAATCCGCCGCGCCCGCGCTGATCCACAATGACAGCGACCTCATCAAGCGGGCGATCCGCGATATCTACAACAAGGATATCGAGGAAGTCATCGTCGAGGGCGAGGACGGATACAAGGCGGCCAAGGACTTCATGAAGCTGCTGATGCCCAGCCATGCGCGGCGGGTGAAGCAATATGCCGACGCGGTGTCGCTGTTCCAGCGCGCCAGTGTCGAGGACCAGCTGGCGGCGATGTACAACCCCGTCGTTCAGTTGAAATCGGGCGGCTACCTCGTCATCAACCCGACCGAGGCGCTGGTGTCGATCGACATCAACTCCGGCCGGTCGACGCGCGAACATGGCATCGAGCAGACCGCCGTCGCCACCAACCTGGAAGCCGCGCGGGAAATCGCGCGCCAGCTGCGCCTGCGCGACATGGCCGGCCTCGTCGTCATCGACTTCATCGACATGGAGATGAACTCCAACATCCGCAAGGTCGAGAAGGCGATGAAGGAGGCGTTGAAGGACGATCGCGCCCGCATCCAGGTCGGCCGCATTTCCGGCTTCGGCCTGATGGAGATGAGCCGCCAGCGGCTGCGCACCGGCGTGCTGGAGGCATCGACCCGCCAGTGCCCGCATTGCGAAGGCACCGGGCTGGTCCGCACCGCTTCGTCGGCAGGCCTCAGCGCGCTGCGCATGCTGGAAGAGGAAGCGGCGCGCGGGCGCGGCAATCTGGTCACGCTGCGCGCGAGCCAGGAAGCGGCCTTCTACGTCCTCAACAACAAGCGCCGCGAACTGGACGAGATCGAGCAGCGCTACGGCGTCACCATCGCGATCCTGCCCGATGGCGAGGTCGAAGGCGCGCGCATGTCGGTCGAAGCCAGCGGCCCGCGCCCCGAACGGGTGGTGAGCTATGCGCCGCTCGTCGAGGAAGAGGATGATCTGGAGATCGCCGAGGAACTGGACGAGGAGGAGATCGAAGAGATCGAATCCGAGCGCGAGGAACGCGGCGAGCGTGGTGAGGAACGCGAAGGCGGACGCCGCCGCCGCAGACGCCGCCGCCGCCGTGGCGGCCAGCGCGAGGAAGGCCGGGCCGAGGGCGAGGGCGAAGGCGAAAGCGAGCAGGACGCAGACTCCTCCGAAGCGCCTGAGCTTGCCGAAGGCGAGGAAGAGGACGCCGAAGCGGGCGCGGAGCAGTCCGCCGAGGACGCCCTGGGTGAGGGCGAGGAGCCAGGCCGCCGCCGTGGCAGGCGCGGACGCCGTGGCGGACGCCGCCGCCGCGAGGGTGGCGAAGCTGGCGCGGAGGAAACTCTGGCCGAAGCCGCCGAAGCCGCAGCCGAACTGGTGACCGGGGAACCGGCGGTGGAAGCCGCGCCCGAGGCGCAGCCCGCTCCCGAAGCTCCGGCCGGGGAGGAAGCTCCCAAGACCCGCCGCCGTCCGCGCGCCCGCAAGGCCAAGGACAGCGCCGAGGCCGAGGCTCCGGCCACGCCCGTCGAAGCGGCCGAGCCTGCCGCCGAAGCGCCCGCCGAGGAAGCTCCGGCCAAGCCGAAGCGCACGCGCCGGAAGAAGGCCGATGCCGCAGCGGAAGCAGAGGCCGCGCCCGCTGCTCCCGCCCCGGCCGAAGCCGAGGCCGAAGCGCCCGCCAAGCCCAAGCGCACGCGCCGGAAGAAGGCCGAGGTTGCGGCCGAAGCTGAGCCTGCCGCCGCCGAAGCCGCGCCGGTCACGGAACCGGTCAGCGCCGACGTTGCCGAACCGGCCGCGATGGAAAGCGCCGAGGGCGGCGAGGTCCAGGCCGAAGAAGATGGCGCCTCCCCCCGCCGCGGCTGGTGGCAGCGCACCTTCGGGCAGTAAGAAGGCCAGGGCCAAGTGAGTTGCGCCGCCATTTCGCCGGTTTCCGCCGGGAAGTGGCGGCGCTGCTGCTTCAGGCCAAGTTCATGCCGCGCCGGGCATCACCCGCCGCCGATGCATGTCCCACCCCTATCCTCGCGCAGTCCGGCATGAGGCGGCGCTGGTTCCGCATGGCCGCGATCGTCATAGCCTGCCTGGCGATGGCCGCGCGCCCCGCCGTGGCGCAGCAAATCCTGCGCGATGCCGAAACCGAAGCCTTCATGGGCGATATGTCAGCGCCGCTGGTCAGCGCGGCGGGCATGGAGCCACGCAACGTGCAGGTGCTGGTCATCAACGACCCGGAGATCAACGCCTTCGTCGCGGGCGGCCAATATGTGTGGGTGCATAGCGGCCTGATCGCCGCCGCCGACAATGTGAACCAGTTGCAGGGCGTCGTCGCGCACGAACTGGGGCATATCGAGGGCGGCCATGTCGTCCGTTCGGCCGAAGGGATGAAGGCGGCGACCGGCATCACCCTGCTGAGCCTGGTCCTTGGCGCGGCGGCGATCGCGGCGGGCGGGGCCGAAGCGGGCATGGGCATATTGGGCATGGGCCAGCAGGCCGCCATGGGCAAGTTCCTGGCCTTTTCCCGCGCGCAGGAAAGTTCGGCCGACCTTGCAGGCGCGCGCTACCTCAGCAAGGCGGGCCTGTCGGGCAAGGGCAGCCTGGAATTCTTCAAGAAGCTGCAAAATCAGGAATATCGCCTCGCCATCCCGCAGGATGACAGCTACGGGCGCACCCACCCGCTGTCCGGCGAGCGCATCAACGTGCTGCGCGAAGTCTATACCGTCGATCCGGCCTGGGACAAGCCGGTGGACCCGGCGCTGGAGGCGCGGTTCGAACGGATCAAGGCCAAGCTGGTCGGCTTCGTTTCCGAACCGGCCCAAACATTGCGCAGATATCCCGAAAGCGACCAGTCGATCCCGGCCCATTATGCCCGCGCCTATGCCTGGCACAAGAGCGCCTATCCCGACAAGGCGCTGAGCGAAGTCGCGGCGCTGCTGGCGGCACAGCCTCATGATCCCTACTTCCTTGAGCTTAAAGGGCAGATATTGCTGGAAAGCGGCAAGCCCGCCGACGCGATCGCGCCCCTGCGCGAAGCGGTGAAGGCGACCAACCAGCCGCTGATCGCCACGCTGCTGGGTCATGCCCTGATCGCGACGGAGGATGAACAGAATTTCGCGGAGGCCGAGCGGGTCCTGCGCAATGCGGTGGCGCGCGACCGGGAAAATCCCTTCGCCTGGTATCAGCTTGGCGTCGTCTATGAGCGGCGCGGCGACATTCCGCGCGCGGCGCTCGCCACGGCGGAGCGCTATTCGATGATGGGCGACGACCAGATGGCGCTGCGCAGCGCGGATGCGGCGATGCAGGGATTGAAGCCCGGCACCGTTGACTATCTGCGGGCGCAGGATATCGCCATGGTGTCCCGCGCGGCCGTCGAGCAGAAGCGAAAGAAAAGATGACCGAAACAGTCCGGCCGGGGTTCCGCGCCGCCCTATCCAACAGGACGATACAGATGACCCTTGGCGCCTTGGCCCTAATCGCTGTCGCTGGCGCGGGAACGGCGCTGGGGATGCAGAGCGGCGGGAGTGTCGGAGCGGCCGAGAAGGCGGCGATCGAACGGATCGTGCGCGATTATATATTGGAGCATCCCGAAATCATCCCCGAAGCGGTCGAGCGCCTCCAGGCCAAGCGGATGACCGACACCATCGACGCCAGCCGCAAGGCGATCGAAACGCCCTATGCGGGCGCATGGGAAGGCGCGGCGCAGGGCGACGTCACGCTGGTCGAGTTTTTCGATTATGCCTGCGGCTATTGCCGCGCGTCCCTGTCCGACCTTGCCCGCCTGGTGAGCGAGGACAAGAAGCTGAAGATCGTCTATCGCGAATTGCCGATCCTGTCCGACGACAGCGCCGATGCCGCAAAAGTATCCCTGCTGGCGGCGGAAAAGGGCCAATATATGCCCTTCCACCGGGCGCTTTACGCGGCGGGCAAGGTGACGCGCGATTCCATCCTGAAAGCAGCGGCCAGCGCTGGCATTTCCCGCGCGGAAGCGGAAGCGGCGATCGCCAGCAGCAAATATGATGGCGAAATCCAGTCGAACATCGCGCTGGCGCAACGCTTGCAGGCGAGCGGCACGCCGACCTTCGTCATCGGCGGGCAGGTGCTGAACGGCGCGGTCGGCTATGACGCGCTCAAGAAGGCAGTCGAAACGGCGCGGGCGAAGTAGACCGGCGCATCGCCTTCCCCACGCGCCGGGCACGGGCAGGAAACTTGGGCACGCGCCCTGGACCGCATTGACTCATGACTGGCTTTTGCCTATCGGACGCCCCCTGACATGCGGCCGCCCCCGTGGCGGCCCTTTTTTGTCACGCCCGATTTTTACGTTTGCTTTGAGGAATGAACGATGAAGCGCACCTATCAGCCGAGCAATCTGGTTCGGAAGCGCCGTCACGGTTTCCGCGCCCGCATGGCGACCCCCGGCGGCCGCAACGTGCTGCGCGCCCGTCGCGCCCGTGGCCGCAAGAGCCTGAGCGCCTGAACGATACGCCGCTGACGCGCGCGCCTGCGATTCTCAACCGGCGCGCCGATTTCCTGGCGGCGAATCGCGGACGGCGCGCGCCCATGCCCGGCTTTGTCCTGCTGGTGCGGGAACGCGGCGATGGCGATCCGGCGATGCGTTATGGCATCACGGTCA
This sequence comes from Sphingobium sp. DC-2, assembly GCF_000722555.1. NCBI lineage: Bacteria > Pseudomonadati > Pseudomonadota > Alphaproteobacteria > Sphingomonadales > Sphingobiaceae > Sphingobium > Sphingobium sp. DC-2. The sequence goes on from NZ_JNAC01000057.1 coordinate 312,640, forward strand.
CGAAGAAGATTGGCGGCGCTGTCGTCCGTAACCGGATGAAGCGCCGTTTTCGCGTTCTGGCGCGCGAGCTGCTGCCCCTGCATGGCATTGCGGGCGCGGATCATGTGCTGATCGGGCGCGGCGATGGCGTTGAACGGGACTTCGGGCTGCTCCGGTCGGAGCTGGAAAAGGCGCTGCGCAAGGTGATGAGCAGGCCGGTTGGCGATGCGCCGCGCAAGGCGGTGAAGCGTTCAGGCACGAAGGACGCAGCGCTGCGGCGGGATTCGAGCGGGACGAGGGACTCGCGAGAGTCCGGTTCACAGGGTTCGAACGATCGTGGCGGCGGAACCGGGTTGCTGCCTGCGCGGGAACCCGGCGAGTCCGGCTCATGATTGGCCGCATCCTCATCCTCATCGCGCGATTCTGGCAGCTTGGCCCTTCCCGCATCCTGCCACCCACCTGCCGCTATGCCCCATCCTGTTCGGAATATGCGATTCAGGCGATCGGCAAATATGGTGCGGTCAAGGGTAGCTGGCTGGCAACGAAGCGGCTAATGCGATGCCACCCCTGGGGCGGGTCGGGTTACGACCCGGTTCCCTGACACTGAATTACATACGGCGGAGCCGACACGCGTGGACGACAAGAAGAATATCATTCTGGCGGTGCTGCTGACCGCGGCGATCCTGTTCGGCTGGCCGTACATCGCCAATCACTTCTTCCCCGCGGCCAACCCGCCCGCCACGAAGATCGAGGGCGGCAAGACGCAGCCGCTGCCCAAGCCCGGCGCTGATCCGGCCGCCGACAGCCCGGCGGCCATCCGCGACCGCGCGCTGGTGCTGAAGGAAAGCCCGCGCGTGCAGATCCGCACGCCCAAGCTGACCGGCTCCATCAACCTGAAGGGCGCGCGCATCGATGACATCGTGCTGCCCACCTATAGCGAGACGATCGCCAAGAATTCGCCTGCGGTGCGGCTCTACAGCCCGTCAGGGACCAAGGACGCCTTCTTCGCGGGCTTCGGCTGGCAGGGCGAAGGGTTGAAGACGCCGGACGCCAATACGGTCTGGACGGCGGATCGCACGGAACTGACCCCCACCAGCCCGGTCACGCTGCGCTGGGACAATGGCGCGAGACAGACTTTCGAAATCCGCTTCACCGTCGACCAGAATTACATGATCACCGCGCAGCAGAAGGTGTCGAACAGCGGCGCGGGCGCGGTGAGCGTGAAGCCCTATGGCTATGTCAGCCGCATGGGCATTCCGCATGACCCCGATACCTGGACCATCCATATCGGCCCCATGGGCGTGTTCAACGGCGCGGCCAATTATGACGTCAACTACAAGGACCTCGACAAGGGTCCTTCGATGCAGAGCTTCCAGTCGACCGGCGGCTGGCTGGGCTTTACCGACAAATATTGGCTCTCGGCGCTGATCCCTGACCAGAAGGCGGCCTTTGCCGGGCAATTCCGCAAGGGCGCGGGCACCCAATATCAGGCGGACTACAGCCTCCAGCCCACCGTGCTCGCGCCGGGCAAGGCGGTGACGCAGACCGCGCGCCTGTTCGTCGGTGCCAAGGAAGTGAAGACGCTGGAAGCCTATCAGGATGCGGGCGTTCCGCTGTTCGACCGGGCGATCGACTGGGGCTGGTTCTACTGGTTCGAAAAGCCGATCTTCGCGCTGCTGCACTGGCTGTTCGAACATATCGGCAATTTCGGCGTGGCCATCATCTGCCTGACCTTCGTCGTCCGCGCGCTGATGTTCCCGGTCGCCCAGCGCCAGTTCGCCAGCATGGCGGCGATGCGCGCGGTGCAGCCCAAGATGAAGGCGCTGCAAGAAAAATATAAGGACGACAAGCCCAAGCTCCAGCAGGAGATGATGGAGCTGTACAAGCGCGAGAAGGTGAATCCGCTCGCCGGCTGCCTGCCCATCTTCATCCAGATTCCGATCTTCTTCGCGCTGTACAAGGTGTTGCAGCTGACGATCGAAATGCGGCACCAGCCGTTCGTGCTGTGGATCAAGGATCTGTCCGCGCCCGATCCGCTGCACATCCTCAACCTGTTCGGCCTGCTGCCCTTCACCCCGCCGTCCTTCCTGGCGATCGGCGTGCTGGCGCTGCTGCTGGGCATTTCCATGTGGTTGCAGTTCAAGCTGAACCCCGCCCAGATGGACCCGATGCAGCAGCAGATCTTTTCGATCATGCCGTGGATGATGATGTTCATCATGGCGCCGTTCGCGGCGGGTCTGCTGGTCTACTGGATCACCAACAACTGCCTGTCGATGTTGCAGCAATGGTGGCTTTACAAACGCCATCCCGTGCTGAGCGCGGCTCCGGCGAAGTAAATCGTTCAACGCCCGTTCGGTTCGAGCTTGTCGAGAACGGCGCGCCCATGGTTCTCGACAGGCTCGAACCGAACGGATGTAGCGTGGACGAACAACAACAGGCCGAGCTGATAGAGGAAGCGCGCAAGGTCTTCGCCGGGCCGATCACCTTTCTGAAATCGGCGCCGGACCTCAAATTCCTGCCCGGCATGGCCGTCAACGAAGTGGCGTTCGCGGGACGGTCGAATGTTGGCAAGTCCTCGCTGCTGAACGCGCTTACCGGCCGCAACGGCCTGGCCCGCACGTCGAACACGCCGGGGCGCACGCAGGAGCTGAATTTCTTCGACGTGGGCGATCCGCTGCGCTTCCGGCTCGTCGACATGCCGGGCTATGGCTATGCCAAGGCGCCCAAGGACATGGTGCGCAAGTGGCGATTCCTGGTGAACGACTATCTGCGCGGCCGGGCGAAGCTGAAACGCACGCTGGTGCTGATCGACAGCCGCCACGGCATCAAGGATGTCGATAACGATATCCTCGACATGCTGGACGCGGCCGCCGTCAGCTACCGCATCGTGCTGACCAAGGCGGACAAGGTGAAGGCCAGCCATCTGGCCGAAGTGACGCAGGCAACTGCGGACGCCATCCGCAAGCGCCCCGCCGCGCACCCCGACATCATCCCGACATCGAGCGAAAAGGGCATGGGCATAGCCGAACTGCGCGCCGCGGTTCTGGAAAGCGTGATGCAGGGCTGACGCGAGCCCCTGCCCTCCTCAGGTCAGAACAGCTCATATTGCCTGCCGCCGGCGAGCGGCCATGTTCCAAGCAGGTCATGACGGGTCCGGCCGACATGGCTGCAAATGAGCACGAATTCCTCCACGCGCCAGTGGAAGCCCTCGACCCGCCGCTGTTCGGGCCGTGCGGGCCGGTAGAAAAGCGTCTGGTGCGGGTTGAAGCTCCATCCGGGGCGCAGCGGAACCCCTGCCCTGCCCATGGCTTCGATGATCTGCCGTTGCAGCCTGCGGAGCGGCGGGACGGACCGCGACGGGCACAAGGCCGCCGACCTGTTGCTGATCCGCAGGCGGTCGAGCAGCAGATCGAACGGCTCGGCCATGACACACGTCCCTGCCCGCAGCAGCGCCTTTATGAGGTCATAGGGATAGTCGAGATGATCGGCCGTCACCCCCAGCGTCATATGCAGATGGTCCGGCTGGACCCGATAGGCCGCTGTCCCCATTGCGTGCGAGAAATGGTCTGTCTGGCGCGCGGCGACGCTCCCCGGCTTCAAGGCGAAGAATAGCCGGTAGAGCGGCCGATTGGCGATAAAATGGCGCATGTCTGCTGGTCCGAATCGATAATGTTCCCTTTATGTTCCTATAGCTGGGAAAAGGAGTCCAGCATGAACCGCCATGCCGCTGGCGCGTTGGGCGTGGACATAGGAAGGAGAGCCACGATGGTGCAACGAACGCTGGCGCAGCTTGCCGAAAAGATGAAGGACATCGACTTCGCGATGCTGTCGACCCGGACGGAAGGCGGGCGCATCGGCTCCCGCCCGATGAGCAACAATCGCGACGTCGAATATGACGGCGACAGCTATTATTTCACCACCGCCGACACGCTGATGGTCAGGGATATCGAGCAGGAGCCGCAGGTCGGCCTTTCATTCCAGGGCAAGAGCGGGCTGCTGGGGCACCGCCCGCTGTTCGTCGCCATCGAAGGCCGGGCGGAGCTGATCCGGGACAAGGGACAGTTCGAGCGCCACTGGAATTCCGACCTCGACCGCTGGTTCGATCAGGGCATCGACACGCCCGATCTGGTGATGATCAAGGTCCATGCCGAGCGCGCCCATTATTGGGACGGACAAGAGGAAGGCGAGATAGGACTTTGAGTCATAGGCTCGCGTGTGAGGCGTACCGAGGGCGTGGCCAAAACTCTCGCCTCCTGCTTGCGTGAGGAGGCCAGATGGGCCGTGAGCGGAGTCAGCGCTGTTGGGTGACGATAGGTGGAGCGATGCGGCGCAATCGCGCTCTCCCTTGGCCCCAAGCGGGAGGGGGACTTTGGCCGCGGCAGATTCAGGACGTTTGAGATGATGCCGTAACGCAAGATGCCATTTCCGGGTAAACAGGCAGCGCCGCCGCCAAGACACAAGCCCGAAGGCAATGCCCGCCGACGCGCGCGTTGGCTGCTGTCCGCTTTCTATATGGTTGCGGGGCTGGCGCATCTTCTGCGGCCCGCTGGGTTCCTGGCGATCATGCCGCCATGGGTGCCGTGGTCAGCGCAGGTGGTGGCGCTGACCGGCGCGGCCGAAATCGCGGGGGCGGTGGGGCTGCATATCCCGAGGTTGCGGCGAGCGGCCGGAGCGGGCCTTGCCCTTTATGCGCTGTGCGTCTGGCCCGCCAATTTCCACCATGCAATCAGCGGCATCCCGCTGGGCGGCGTCGATCTGGGCTGGCGCTATCATGGTCCGCGCCTCGCGCTGCAACCGGTCATCATCTGGTGGGCGCTTTGGGCGAGCCGGGTCATCGACTGGCCCTTTTTGCGGCGCGCCTGACCCCAGGCGATTGTGTTTGCAGGCCGGAGGATTACTGTGCCGGGCCAACCCGACGCAGGCAGAGAGAGCGATGACCCGGCACATCCCCTGGATCTTGATAGCCATCCTTGGCGCGGCGGCGCTGTCCGTGGTCGCGCTGTCGCGGGGGGAAGCGGTGAACGCGCTCTGGATCGTGGTCGCGGCGGTCAGCAGCTTCCTGGTCGCCTATCGCTATTATGCGCTCTTTATTGGCCGGACGGTCATGCGCCTGGACGATGGCCGCCCGACCCCGGCGATACGGCGGGCGGACGGGCTGGACTATGTGGCGACGGACAGGGTGGTGCTGTTCGGGCATCATTTCGCCGCCATCGCCGGGGCGGGGCCGCTGGTGGGGCCGGTGCTGGCGGCGCAGATGGGCTATCTGCCCGGCACGATCTGGATCATCGCGGGCGTGGTGCTGGCGGGCGCGGTGCAGGATTTCATGGTCCTGTTCATTTCCATGCGCCGCGACGGCAAGTCGCTGGGCGAACTCATCCGCATGGAAATGGGCCAGGTGGCGGGCACGATCGCGCTGTTCGGCGCCTTCATGATCATGGTGATCATCCTCGCCGTGCTGGCGCTGATCGTCGTCAAGGCGCTGGCCGAAAGCCCGTGGGGCATGTTCACGGTGGCCGCGACCGTGCCGCTCGCCATGCTGATGGGCGCCTATACGCGCTGGATCAGGCCGGGGCGGATTGGCGAAGTGTCGCTGATCGGCCTTGCCGGATTGCTTGCGGCCATCGTCTATGGCCAGTCCGTCGCGCAGTCGCCCTATTGGGGACCCCTCTTCACCTTCACGCCGTTGCAGCTATGCTGGATATTGGTGGGATATGGAGCGGTCGCGTCGGTGCTGCCCGTCTGGCTGCTGCTCGCGCCGCGCGACTATCTGTCGACCTTCCTCAAGATCGGGGCGATCGCGGCCCTTGCGATCGGCATCGTCATCATGGCCCCGCCGCTCAAGATGCATGCGGTGACGCAGTTCGTGAACGGCAACGGCCCGGTCTGGTCGGGCGGGCTGTTCCCCTTCCTCTTCATCACCATCGCCTGCGGCGCGGTGTCCGGCTTCCACGCGCTGATCGCCAGCGGGACCACGCCCAAGCTGATCGCGCGGGAGGGCGACGCGCCCATCATCGGCTATGGCGCGATGCTGATGGAGGCCTTCGTCGCGATCATGGCGCTGGTCGGCGCGTCGATCCTGGACCCCGGCGTCTATTTCACCATGAACAGCCCGGCGGCCGTGATCGGCACCGACCCCGCGAGCGCCGCCGCCGCCGTGACCGCCATGGGCTTTCCCATCGCGCCGGAGGTCATCGCCCAGACCGCAAGGGATGTGGGCGAACACACGATCATCTCCCGCACCGGCGGCGCGCCTACCTTGGCGGTGGCGATGGCCGAAATCTTCTCCCATGTCGTAGGCGGCCCGGCGATGAAGGCCTTCTGGTATCATTTCGCGATCCTGTTCGAAGCACTGTTCATCCTGACCGCCGTGGACGCGGGCACGCGCGCGGGACGCTTCATGTTGCAGGACCTGATCGCGCTGGCCGTGCCCGGCTTCAAGCAGACGGCGTCCTTCCTGCCCGGCCTTGTCGCGACGGTGCTGACGGTCGCGGCGTGGGGCTTCTTCCTCTATCAGGGCGTCACCGATCCGCTGGGCGGGGTGAACACGCTGTGGCCGGTGTTCGGCATATCCAACCAGATGCTGGCGGCGATCGCGCTGATGCTGGCGACGGCCGTGCTGTTCCGCATGAAGCAGGACCGCTATGCCTGGGTCACGGTGCTGCCGACCGCGTGGCTGCTGATCTGCACCCTGTCGGCCGGCTGGCTGAAACTGTTTTCCGCCGATCCCAAGGTCGGATTCCTGGCCCATGCGGCACGGTTCGGCACGGCTGCGGACCAGGGCGAGATCCTTGCCCCGGCCAAGTCCATGGCGGAGATGCGGCAGATCATCTTCAACGACCGGGTGGATGCGGCGCTGGTCGCGCTGTTCCTGGCGGTGGTGCTGTCGGTGCTGTTCTTCACCATCCGCACCTGCCTTTCGGCGCGGCGGGCGGCCGGACCCACGGCCACCGAAATCCCGGCGCGGCTGGTCCCGGCGGAATGAGCGCCTTGCTTCCCCGGCTGAAACGCATCGGCGCGATGATGGTCGGCATGCCCGATTATGACACCTATCTCGCCCATATGCGCCGCCATCATCCCGAGCGCACCCCGATGGACCGGACGCAGTTTTTCCGCGAGCGGCAGGAGGCGCGCTATGGCGGGCGCAATGGGGGGAAATGCTGCTAGGGGCCAGCCCGAACGGTTGGAGGAAGCGCTCAGCTCCGTGCGTTGAACCCGGCGATCATGCCGGCAGCGATCGACAAGGCGATTTCGGCGGGTCCCACCGCGCCGATGTCCAGCCCGGCGGGTCCGTCGATGCGCGCGAGGTCGCTGGCCGCAAAGCCCATCGCGCCCAGCCGCTCCAGCCGCGCCGCGTGGCTCTTGCGCGAGCCCAGCGCCGCGACATAGCCGGTGGGCGCGCGCAAGGCGGCGGCAAGGGCCGGGTCGTCGATCTTGACGTCGTGGCTGAGCGTCACCACGGCGGTGGATTCGCCGGGACGATAGGCGGCGACCGCTTCGTCGGGCCAGCGGTCGTCCAGCGCCACGCCGGGGAACCTCTCTTCGGTCAGGAAGCGGCCGCGCGGATCAATCACCACCGGAGCGACGCCGATCGCCTGCGCCAGCGCGCTCAGCGACTGGGCGATCTGCACCGCGCCGACGATCAGCAGGCGGCGGGGCGGGTCGTAGCGGTTCTGGAACTGGCCCTCGACCGCGCCTTCGCGGGTGAGCGCGCTTTCAAGGTCGGTGGACAGGATGAGCGGCTGGCCTGCCTCGCTTGCCTGAAGGATGCGGTCGAACAGTGAAGGGGGAAAGCCTTGCTCCGCAACCGGCTGCACCAGCACGCGGATTTCGCCGCCGCAAGGCAGGCCCACTGCCCAGGCGTCGCCGTCGGCCACGCCATAGCAGGCCAGATGGCCCGGACGCCCCGCTATCACTTCCTCCGCCCGTTGCAGAATGTCCGATTCGACGCATCCGCCGGAAATGCTGCCTTCGAACCGGCCATCGGCGTGGATGATCATATGGCTGCCGCGCGGACGGGGGGCCGATCCCCAGGTCGTGACCACCGTCGCCAGCGCCATCGGTGCGCCGCGCCATTCGATCGCCTTGCGGATCACCGCGTCATTGTCGTTCAACCGCATTCTCCTGCCCGGCCGCACATAGGTGCGGCCTGCCGCCGCGCCAAGTCAGACGAGGCGGGGCCGACAATGGCAACCAGCGCCGGGTCGATATCGATCCAGCCGGGATAAAGGGCATTGTCGCTGAGCACGCTGAACAGCCCCCGGCGCGGGCCAAGCGCGATGCGCTTCACCATCAGCACGCCGTCGAGCCGCAGCACGTAAACGCCGTCGCGCAGCCGATCGGCGCCATCCTCATGATCGACCATGATCTCGTCGCCGTCATTGAGCGTCGGCGCCATCGATTCGCCGTCTACGCGGATGATGGAGACCCGCTGCGGCTGAACGCCCAGATGCCGCAGCCAGTTGGCGTCGAAGGCCATTGCGCCGGTCGCCCGCTCATCCTCGTCCAGCGATCCGGGGCCTGCCGATGCGCCAAGAGACAGGCGCGGGACAGTGACGACAGCGGGCAGGGAACGGGATTTCCGCACCGGCGCGACGGAGGATGATCCGCCCAGTAATTGTTCCGCCACGCCGAAATAGCGGGCGAGCACGCGCCTGTCCTCTTCATCCAGCTTGCGCGGCGTGCCCCGTTTGATGAACTGCTGGATATAGGCCGGATTGCGTTTCAGCAGCCGCGACAGGTCGGCATAGTTTTCGCCGCGCTCGGCAATGAGCCGCTCAAGGATGATGCGAGGATCTTCTTCACTACCGGCCATGGCTCGTTCCTACTAATAGGAATTTTCCTAGACAAGTAGGAAATAGGTTTTCACATAGGAAATCACCTATCGAATCACATCGGGTGAGTCGAATATCGCAAGAGGGAGAAGGACCGGCATGCTGCTTCGCGCCGTCGAAAAATTTCTGCGGGAAAATGGCATTCCAGCGACGCGCTTCGGCCGGGAGAGCGTGCGTGATCCCCGTCTGGTCTTCGACCTTCGTCAGGGCCGCGAACCCGGCGAACGGATAAAGAGACGGATAGAACATTTCATGAACACATATCGCAGGAGCGCCGGACAATGACAAGCATGGATATGATCAGCAGGCCGGATAAATTGGTCGCGGACGAAGCAAAGGCGGCCAGGCCGCGCGATCCCCTGCCCCGGCTGCTGGCGCAACTGACGGCGCGCGCTGGCGAACCGGCGGGCGTCGCGCGCGCGGCGAGCCGTCCCTGGGCGAGCGCGCTGTTCCAGGGACGGCGGCATGTCGTGACGCTGCGGCTATCGGGCGGGGACGCCCCTCAACGGGCGCGCCGCTTCTGTCAGGGCATAGAGGAGACCGAATGGACCCTGCCGGGGCAATTCGTCGCCGACATCAGCATCGATGAGACGCGTTCGGATGGTGACGGCGAATGGATCGAACTATCCGCGCTGACCATCGAGGAATGGTGACGCGCGCGGCGGATCAGCGGGTGCGTTCCGCCATGGCGCGGAGCGTGCCCAGAGCGGCGCGCAAGGCTTGATCGACATCATCCTCGACGCGAGCGCGCACGGGGATGGCCTGTTCGACGGGCATGTCCGCCAGCACCTGCTGTCCCCCGCCGGTCCGCCGTTCGCGCCGGGCAAGGCCGCGTTCGAGGCGGGCGGTGAGGTCGGCCAGCGTGGGCGGTTCGGCGATGACGGGCGTGGGCGCAGGCGCCTCCGCCATCTCTTCAAATGCCGCTTCCTCGACATGCGGCAGCGCCTCCGGGAGAACGGCCTCTGGCTGCCCGGCCGCCTCGACGGGTTCGGACTGCGGCTGGGCCGGGGCGATGCGGGGGAAGATGTCGATCCCGCCGAAATCGCGGCTCGCGAAGATCGGCGTGCGCGCAGGCGCATCGGGGTGGGCGTCGGCCCGGCGCAAGGCAGGACGCCCCGCGCGTGATCCCGTGGCGCGGCCGCGCGACAGCCAGCTCAGCTTCGACAATGCAAAACCCATGTCACTCACTCCCTGGACGCGATGCCAGCGTCCATAATCCTGTAAAAGGGGCGTCGAGACGCTTGCTCTGCCCGCCCAGCTCAACCCCATCACCATGAGCGCGCCGAAGCCCGCCAGAACAAGCCGCGCCTTCCACCCCAGCGGCGGCGCGGCGGCGGGCCAGACTTCGCTCAGCCCGCTCGACGCGACGATCGTTTCCACCAGCCCCGCCGGCAGCGCCAGCAGCACGGCAGCGGCGGCGATACCACTCAGCAAGGCGGGCGTGATCATGCGCCTGGATGGTGCGCCCATGGCCAGCATCGCTCACGCCGCCGCGCGCAGGCGCTGCGGCGAATCGAGCAGCCGCCGGTAAACCGGTTCGTAGCGCAGAATATTTGACGACCAGTTACGCTCCCGCTCGACAAAGGCGCGCGCCACCGCCCGGCGTTCGGGCCAGAAGCTGCGATCGGCGAACATGCCGCCCAATGCCACCGCGATGGCGGCGGGATTGCCCGGCGCGAACAATGTGCCGGTGACGCCATCCTCGATCAGCTCGCGATGGCCGCCCACATCCGATGCTGCGACAAGGCGGCCCTGCGCCATCGCCTCCAAGGGCTTGAGCGGGGTCACCAGATCGGTGAGGCGCATCGCCTTGCGCGGATAGGCAAGGATGTCGACCTGCGCATAATAATGTTCGACCTGATCGTGCGGCACGCGTCCGGCGAAGAGGATATGGTCGGCGAAGGGGGACGCCATGGCCTGATCGCGCAGCGCCTGTTCGCAGGGGCCGCCGCCTACCAGCAACAGCTTGACCCTGGGGCGCAGCCGGACGAGTCGCGGCATGGCGGCGATCAGGTGGTCGATCCCCTCATAATCGTAGAAGCTGCCGATGAAGCCGACGACGTCAGCGCCCTCCAGCCCCAGCCGGGCGGTGAGCGCGGGATCGCGCGGCACCGGATCGCCGAACTGGTCCATGTCGACGCCATTGGGCGACACGATGATCTTGCCCGCGTCAACGCCGCGCGCGATCAGGTCGCCGCGCAGCCCTTCGCAGATGACCGCCACCGCATCGGCGGCGCGAACCGCGTGGGTTTCCAGTTGCCGCGTCAGCCAGTAGCGCGGGCTGCCTTCGGTGCCGGTGCCGTTGCCGACCGCCGCATCTTCCCAGAAGGCGCGGATTTCGTAGATCATGGGAATGCCGTGGCGCTTCGCCACGCGCTGGGCCGCCATCGCGTTCAGCACGGGCGAATGGGCATGGATGATGTCCGGCCGCCAACCGGCGATCAGCGATTCGATCGCTTCGGCATGCGCGGAAATGTCGCGCCATTCGCGCAGCAGCGGATTGCCGCTGGCCGCTTCCCCGCCGGTGCGATGGAAGCGCAGGCCGTCCACGACCTCCTCCAGCGGCCCCGGCGCGCCGTGGCGGCGGCCGGTGATCCCCCGTACCTCCCACCCCTTCGCCGCCTGCGCCCGCAGGATCGCGCGGGTGCGGAAAGTATAGCCGCTGTGCATCGGCAGGCTGTGATCGAGGACGTGGAGTATCCGGGTCATGGCCCGATTCTTTGCCTGAAAAGGTTTAACGGGCCGTCAACTCTGTTGGCGTAGGACGGGAGCGTTCGGACGGAAGAACAGTGTGATAACGGATATCTCGCGCGCAGGATGATCGACGCCCTTTCCCTTCTCATCAGTCATGGCGTGATCATGCTGGCCGCGTGGCGGCTGCTGTCGCGCGATGACCTGGACGATGAATCCGCGCAGGAGCAGGCGCCCGATGCGTGACCTGTTCTTCGTCGCCTTTCTGGGCGCGTTCTTCCTGCTGGGCCTGCGCCGTCCGTTCTTGCTGGTGGCGGTCTATGCCTATATCGACATCGTGTCGCCGCAGCGGCTGTCCTATTTCCTGCTGAACAGCATCCCGATTTCCGCCATCGCCTTCGCGGCGGCGGTGGGCGCGTGGCTCGTGGCGGACAAGAAGGCCGACTGCCGCTTTTCGATGCGGCAGGTGCTGCTGCTGATCCTGCTCGCCTGGTGCGGCTATACCACCGCGACCGCCGATTTCCCGCTGAACGCGCATACCAAATGGGAATGGGTGTGGAAGGCGATGATCTTCGCCATCTTCCTGCCGCTCACCCTGCGCACCCGGCTGCGGCTGGAGGCGCTGACGCTATTCATGGTGCTGTGCGCCAGCACCATCATCATCAACGGCGGCATGAAGACGGCATTGTCGGGCGGCGGCTATGGCGTGCTCAACCTGATGGTCGACAATAATAGCGGCCTTTATGAAGGCAGCATCATAAGCTGCGTCGCGATATCGCTGATCCCGCTGATCCTGTGGCTGGCGAAACATGGGACGGTCTTTCCGCCCGACTGGCGGGTGCGCACCTTTGCCTATGCGCTGTGCTTTGCCTGCCTGCTGATGCCGATCGGCACGGAAGCACGCACGGGTCTCGTCTGCATCGTGGTACTGGCGGGGCTGATGTTCATGCGGTCGAAGCGGCGCTTCGTCTACGGTCCGCTCATGGCGCTGGCCGCGCTCGCCGCCATCCCCTTCCTGCCCGCCAGCTTCACCGAGCGCATGTCCACCATCGAGAACCACCAAGGCGACGAAAGCGCTTCCACGCGTCTTGCCGTGTGGAAGTGGACGCTCGCTTATGTGAAGGAGCATCCGGGCGGCGGCGGCTTCGACAATTATCTTCAGAACAGCTTCACCTATTTCACGCAGGAACGGGTGACCGACAGCGGCGGTTCACGCATGGAGCGCCGTGTGGTGACGGACAAGGGCCGCGCCTATCACAGCGCCTATTTCGAGATGCTTGGGGAGCAGGGCTATTTCGGCTTTGCCATCTGGGCGCTGCTGCACCTCATCTGCTTCATCAGGACGGAATCCATCCGCCGCCTCTATCGCAATTGCGATGGCCCCGGCGAGGCATGGGTCGCGCCCTTCGCGCTGGCGTTACAGCAGGGCCATATCGTCTACATGGTGGGATCGCTGTTCGTCGGCATCGCCTACCAGCCGTTCATTTTCATGATGCTGTCGCTCCAGATCGGGCTGGACACCTATCTGACCCGCAAGCGGCGGGAAACCGCGCGGCGGCAGCTATCACCATTGGGACCATTGCGGCCCGCACAGGGGGGAGTGTGATGAGGGGAGAATTGCGGGTGCTGGGCGTGGCGCACGGCCTGTTGCTGGGCCTTGTGCTGGCGTCGCCCATGATCGGGACGGAGGCCCTGCCCTGGGGAGTCGAGGCGCTGTTCATCATCGCGGCCTTCCAGTTGCGGCTCGCCGACCGGCGGTGGGACGTACGGGCTGGGCTGCGCGGCTGGGGCAGCCATATCCGCATGGCGCCTTCGCGGCTCGTTCCATGGGCGGGAACGGCTGTGGTCGCGGTCATTGCCGGGCCGGGACAGGCTGCATTGGCGGGATCGATCCTGACCGCCGTGCTGCTGGGCGAATTGCTGATCTACCCGGCGGCGGCGAACCTGCTGGGCCGTCTGCCCCGGCCGGGGCTGGCGGGACTGATAATCCTGCTGCTGATCGCCTGCGGCCTTAGCGAACCGGGACATGCGAGCCGCCTGACCGCCGCCTTCGCCCTGGGCATGAGCGGCTGCGTCTTCTGGATGCGCGGCCCGGATGGGGAGGCGCGAGCGACGGCGCTGTCGGCGGCCAGCGCAGCAGCGGCCTTTCTGGGCGCGGTCTATTTTCCGGCGGCGGCACCCCTGCTGATTCCGGCGGGCGTGCTGGCCACGACCATCACCCTGGCGCACCTGTCCGTCATCCGCCGCCAGCCGCAGCATTGGCGGCTGCGCGACGGCGCGCGGCCGGTCCGCTCGCTTCCGGGCCGGTCCTGACGAAAGGCGCGCGGCGACGGCCGGACAAGGGGGAACGAAGCGGGAGACGGCGGGTTCTGTCAGGCTGAGAAGGAACCCATGCCCCAAAGCCGCCTCGTCCACTCCAATGACAGTCTACCGGGGATTTCGCGCAAGGCGCTCAAGCGGGGTTGGGCCTATTTCCTGCCGGACGGCACCCGCATCACCGACCGGGAAGAGATCGACCGGCTGAACGGCATCGGCATGCCCCCCGCCTATCGCGACTGCTGGTTCTGCCCCAAGCCCAACGGCCACATCCAGGCGACCGGCTATGACGACCGGGGGCGCAAGCAATATCGTTACCATCCCGAATTCCGCGCCGCGCGCGAGGCGGAAAAATATGGCGGCTGCGCCGCCTTCGGGCGCGCCTTGCCCAAGCTGCGCGCGCGGATCGAGGCTGACCTGTCCAGCCGGGGGCTGCGCAAGGAACGGACCATCGCCGCCGTCGTCCGCCTGCTGGACCTGGCCAAGGTCAGGGTGGGCAATGAGCAATATGCGGCCGCCAACAAGAGTTTCGGCGCGACCACCCTGCGCCGCCGTCATCTGGACCTGAAAGGGCAGCGGATGCGGCTGCGTTACCGCGCCAAGTCCGGGCGCGAACATGACCTGACCATCAGCGACCGGCGGCTGCTGCGCTTCGTGCGGGCGATGCAGGACCTGCCGGGGCAGCATCTGTTCCAATATCTGGATGAGGACGGCATCGCGCGGCCGATCAGTTCGGGCGACGTCAACGCCTATATCGCCGAAGCGATGGGCGGCGATTTCACCGCCAAGCATTTCCGCACATGGGGCGCATCGACGATCGCCTTCGAAACGCTGGCGTCCGGGCCGGTTTCGCTCGCCCAGATGGTCGCGCCCGTGGCCGAGGCGCTGGGCAACACGCCCGCGATCAGCCGCAAAAGCTATATCCACCCGGCGCTGATCGACCTCTGCAAATCGGGGCAGGACGAATGGCGCAAGGGGCTTCGCTTGCCGCGCAGCACGCGCTATCTCACCCGTTACGAACGCGGACTGATCGCCTTTCTGGAAGAAGGCGGGGCGACCCCCGCGCTCCCGATGGCGGCCTGACCGCCTGTCAGATCAAGGATGTTCATGACCGCGAAGAAAGACCCTGCCCCGCCCGCAATGGACGTGCGCCTGCCCAATCTGGCGGAGATGTGGCGTGCCACTCTGGACTGGCTCAGCGTCCATTCGTTGCAGATATTGATCGCGGCCGGGGCGGCGATCATCATCTATCTGGCGCTTGCGGCGCTGCTGGGCTTTGCCAAGCGCATCCTGACGCGGCCGGGCGACCCGCTCGGCCTGTCCCATGTCATAGGGCGGGCGATATCGCGGACCAATCATTTCTTCATGGTCATGGTCGCGGCGCGGCTGGTCGTCAGCTACGCCAATCCGCCGCTACTGCTGCTGAGCACCGTCAGCTTCCTGTTCACCATCGCCGCCGTGTTCCAGGCCGCCATCTGGGCGCGCGAAATCATCCTGGGCCTGATCGAGCGCCGGACATCGGCGGAAGACGGCCATGGCGAGACGCTGGCCAACGCGATGGGGCTGATCCGCGTCCTGGTGACCTTCGCCCTGTTCGCGATCGCCGCTGTCGTCGTGCTCGACAATCTGGGCGTCAACGTCACCGGCCTGGTCGCTGGTCTTGGCATCGGCGGCATCGCCATCGGCCTTGCCGCGCAGGGGATATTTTCCGACCTGTTCGCCGCCCTGTCGATCATCTTCGACAAGCCGTTCCGCCGGGGCGAGGTCATCACCTATGACCAGACCACCGCGCGGGTGGAGCGCATCGGCCTGAAATCCACCCGCCTGCGCGCCATGTCGGGCGAGAAGAAGGTGATTTCGAACGCGAACCTGTTGCAGAAGGAAATCACCAGCCTGCAAACGCTGGCGCAGCGGCGGGTGACCTTCGGCCTCGGCATCATATACCAGACGCCCGATGAAAAGGCGGACGCCATTCCGGACATGCTGCGGCAAATCGTGGAGGCGGAGGGTTTCATCTTCGTCAATGCCGGGCTGGTGCGCTTTGGCGCGAGTTCGCTGGACTATGAGTTGAACTTCGACGTGCCCGACCCCGACCGGCACGACTATTTCCTGTCCCGCCACCGCATCGGCATCGCCATATGGAAGCGGTTCAAGGCCGAGGGGATCGAGTTCGCCTACCCGACGCAGACCAGCTTCACCGCCGCGCCGGACGGCACCGCCATCATGCCTTATCCCGACCCCATCCATGTCGAAGGCGCGCCCAGGCGCTTCACCTGAACGGATTTTCGATTCGGTCCGTCCCGCCGCAGCTTGCTGGTGGGACGTGACGGATTCAGGAGAAGCGCAGGATTTTGGATTGAAAAGGGATTGCGATGTTCAACCGGAAGAAGGGCGCGATCGGCGCAGCGCTGGCGATGCTGGCGATCGCGCCTGCCGCTCATGCCGAAGGGCTGGGCGTTGAGGCCAATTACGGCCGCGCGCAGGGCGATTGGGGTGCGGAGCTGGGCGCTGGCTATGCGCTGGACCTGGCGGGTTTCAGCCTGACGCCGGGCGCTGGCGTCTATCTGCATGATGGCGATGCATCGCTCTATGGCCGGGTCGAGGCGACCTATACGCTGCCCGCCGCCGCGACCATCGGCGCTGGCGTCCGGTTCAGCGGCGACGATCCGCGTCCCTATGCGACCATCGCCATGCCGCTGATGCCCAAGCTGAAGATCAAGGGCAATCTGGGCCCCAAATATTATACCGCGGGACTGACGCTGGGCTACTGACCCGTTCCCCACAGGGTGCCAGGATGGAGCAGGCCGTCCTTGAGCGGCAGCCCGCCCTCCCTGTCGCTGGCCAGCAGCAATGCGCCGTCAAGGTCGATCCAGTCGGCGCCTTGCGCGACGAGCGCGGCGGGGGCGATGCCCAGCGACGTGCCCAGCATGCAGCCCACCATGATGCGGAAGCCGCGTTCGCGCGCTTCCCGCGCCAGCGCCAGCGCCTCGGTCAGGCCGCCCGCCTTGTCGAGCTTGATGTTCACCGCGTCGAAATCGCCCAGCCGGTCGAGGTCGGCGCGCGTGTGGCAGCTTTCGTCGGCGCAGAGCGGCAATGGCGCGCGAATGCCCGCCAGCCGCTCCTCCCGGCCATGGAGGACCGGCTGCTCCACCATCTCAACGCCAAGCTCCGACAGCGCCCGCGCTTGAGCGGCGATGTCCAGATCATGCCAGCTTTCATTGGCGTCGACGATCAGCCGCGCGGCAGGCGCGCCAGCCCTGACCGCCGCAATGCGGGCCAGATCGCCCTCGCCTGTCAGCTTGCATTTCAGCAGGGCGAAGCCGCGCGCGGCGGCCGCGCGCGCATCCGCCTCCATCCGCGCCGGATCATTGAGGCTGATGGTGAAGGCGGTGGGCAGCGGCGCGGGCGGCTCCAGCCCGGCGAGCTTCCATACGGAAATCCCAGCCCGCTTCGCTTCCAGATCCCACAAGGCGCAGTCGAGCGCGTTGCGCGCGGCCCCGCGCGGCATGGCGTGCAACAGGGCCTGCCGGTCGAGCGGGCCGTCATAGGCGTTGATCGCCGCCGCGCAGCCTTCCGCCGTTTCGCCCTCATAATAGATGGCGGTGCCTTCCCCCCGGCCCACATGATCGCCATCGCCGACAAGACAGGTCACGACATCCCCCACCGTCTTCGCGCCGCGGCTGATGATGAAGGCGCCCGCCACCGGCCAGCGTTCGACAGTCGCGGAAATTATGCGGGTCATCGGCGTTCCCTATCAGGAGAATTGACGGAGCGAGCATCGGCTCTATGCGAAAATCCCAAGCCGCCGCATAGTCCCGCCGGCTGTCGAAACAAGGATTGGCGCGCTGTGACTTCCCGTGAACTGACCGGATTTCTGCCACTGGCCGAACGGGCGGGCGATCCTGCACGGCGGCGCTTGTCCGATCTTGCCTGGCGCATCGGCTTTGGCGCGATCGGCTGGCCCTGGCTGCTGGCCAGCCTGTCGGGCGGGCGGAAGGCGGACAAGCGCGCCCTGCTGGACGAACTGGGCCTGCCGCACGACGCCCTGCCCCATCTGGGAAGCTGGAAGGCGGATGTCGGCTTCCTGCGGCATATCGTGCGGGAAATCGCGCGGCTGCGGCCTGCGCAGGTGGTGGAACTGGGCGCAGGCGCGTCCACGCTGATCGCGGCGCGGGCTCTAGCGCTGCATGGCGGCGGACGGCTGACCAGTTTCGACCAGCATGGCGGCTTTGCCGATGCGACGCGAACATGGCTGGCCGATCATGGATTGAAGGCCGACCTGCGCCATGCGCCACTGACCAGCGAAAGCGAGGATTGGCCGGGGCGCTGGTATGCGCTGGACGATCTGCCCGACCGCATCGACCTGCTGATCATCGACGGGCCGCCCTGGAGCGTGCATCCGCTGGTGCGCGGCGCGGCCGACAGCCTGTTCGCACGCCTCTCGCCCAATGCCGTCGTGCTGCTGGACGATGCGGCGCGGCCGGGCGAGCGGCTGGTCGCGCGCCGCTGGCGGCAGCGCTGGCCCCATATCGATTTCCGCCTGATGCATGACGGAACGAAGGGGACGCTCGTCGGCCGCCGCCGTGACATGACGGTGCCGGTCGCCAATGATAATGAAGGCGCGGGCGGCTGGCGGCATCTGGGCCGCGCCGCCGCGATCGCCGCCCTGATTTCCACCGGGTGGATCGCGCGGGGCGCACTTGGCGAATTTCCGCAGGCGGCGCAGGCCAGCCCCTTTCTGGATGAAGCCGCGGCATCCCATCGCGCGGGCCTGTTGCGGCAGAATATGGCGTCGCAGGTCGAAAGCGCGATGCTCAATACCGATGAGATCCGGCGCTCCACCGGCATCGTCCTGCCGCGCTTTCCCGGAAATTGGCAGGTCAACGACGTGCAACTGTTCCCGACACCCGACAGTCCGGCCATCGCCGTGTCGATCGTGACGCCAGCGGGGGAGCAGCTGACCTTCTTCGCCGACCGCGCCGAAACCCCGGCCGGGGCGCGGCCGTTGCTGGCACGCCGCGCGGACGACATCATCGCTTATTGGGAGGCGGGGGACATGGCCTATGCGCTCACCGGCCGCGCGCCTTCCCGCCGGATCATGACGCTGGCGGCGCAGATCACGCCCCGCGCCTGACGAACGTCTCCGGTCTCCATCCGATCCCTCGTTGAGGGATGATGCGCGGGCTGCTAAGCGCGCCCGCATGGAAGATGCGGAAAAATCCGGCGCGCGCGGGGATGCGCGATCCTCTCTTGGCAGCCTGCGGATGTTGTGGCGCTTTGCGGCGCGCTATCCGGGGCGGATTGCCGGAGCGCTGGCCGCGCTGATCGTCTCGTCGGCCGCCACGCTGGCGATCCCCAGCGGGTTCCGGCTGGTCATCGACCGCGGCTTCATGGGTGGCGGCGACATCAGCCGCTGGTTCCAATATCTGCTGCTGATCGTGATCATATTGGCGCTGGCCACCGCCGCGCGCTTCTACTTCGTGTCCTGGCTGGGCGAGCGGGTGGTCGCGGACATCCGGTCAGCGACGCAGGCGAACCTGCTGCGGCTGGAGCCCCGCTTTTTCGAGGAGAACCGCCCTTCCGAGATCGCGTCGCGCATGACCGCCGACACCGCGATCATCGATCAGGTGGTGGGATCGACCGTGTCGGTGGCGCTGCGCAACATCGTGACGGGCGTTGGCGGCCTGATCTACCTGTTCGCGCTGGCGCCGAAGCTGGCCGCCCTGCTTCTGCTGGGCATTCCCGTCGTGCTGCTGGTGATGATCAGCCTGGGACGGCGAGTGAGGAAGCTGTCCCGCGCCAGCCAGGACAGGCTGGCCGCCGTCGGCAGCATCACCGCCGAAGTGCTGGGCGCGATGAAGGTCGTCCAGGCGTTCGGGCAGGAACAGCGGGAATCGGGCCGGTTCGACGCAGCGGTGGAGGAAGGCTTCGCCACCGCGCGGCAGCGGATCATCCTGCGCGCGATAATGACGGCGGTGGTGATCGGGCTGGTGTTCGGGTCGATCACGATGGTGATGTGGCAGGGCGCGCTGGACGTCGCGGCGGGGCGTCTGTCAGGGGGCAGCATCGCCGCATTCGTGCTGACGGGCGGATTGGTGGCGGGCGCTTTCGGCGCGCTGTCCGAAACATGGGGCGACTTGCTGCGGGGCGCGGGGGCGGCCAGCAGGCTGCATGAACTGATGACGGCGGCGCCGCAGATCGTCGCACCCGCGCGCCCCGTACCCCTGCCCCGCATGCCCCAGGGCGCGCGCCTCCAGTTCGATGACGTGCATTTCAGCTACCCCACCCGGCCGGACCAGGCGGCGCTGCATGGCGTGACGCTGGACATAGCGCCGGGCGAGACGGTCGCCGTCGTCGGCCCGTCCGGCGCGGGCAAGTCGACGCTGATCCAGTTGGCGCTGCGCTTCTACGATCCTGACTCGGGCGTGATCCGGCTCAATGGCGTTGCCTTGCCGGAAAGCGACCCGGCGGACGTTCGCAGCATGATGGCCATGGTGCCGCAGGACAGCGTGATCTTTGCCGCTTCGGCACGTGACAATCTGCGGTTCGGCCGGTGGGATGCGAGCGATGAGGAGATTTGGGACGCAGCGCGCGCGGCCAATGCCGAAGCGTTCCTTCGCGCGCTGCCCCAAGGGCTGGACAGCTATCTGGGCGAAGGGGGAGCGCGCCTTTCGGGCGGGCAGCGGCAGCGGCTGTCGATCGCGCGGGCGCTGCTGCGCAACGCGCCGATCCTGCTGCTGGACGAGGCGACATCGGCCCTGGACGCGGAGTCCGAACGGCTGGTGCAGGATGCGCTCGGACGCCTGATGAAAGGGCGGACCACCATCGTCATCGCCCATCGGCTGGCGACGGTGCGCGCGGCCGATCGCATCATCGTTCTGGATGAAGGTCGTGTGGTCGAACAGGGCGATCACGCGTCGCTGATGACGAAAAGCGGGCTCTATGCGAGGCTGGCGAGCCTTCAATTCCAGGATGCGCCGGTTGGTTGAGGGTGAGGACTGAGCGATCGGCCCCATCTCACTTTCGTGCGAGCAGCGGCCTAATCTCAAGATTGAACTGGACTGCTGCTTTCGCAGGAAGATGGGGCCCTTATAGGGGCAACATGGGCGATAGCAGAGGCCGCGATAGGCTTTTGCCATCTGGCGGAGCTTCCTTCCCCTGCCCTTCACGGCGGGAGGCGGGAGAGGCAGATGCTGGCATCATTGTGAACACCCGCGCGGATGGGCGAGCTTCAATTCAGCCCCGGCGCGAAAAAACTGGCCATCGCATCTGGCGAACAAGGCGGAGCGGTTCTTCCTGTGGTTCGGCTTGACGGAAAGACGATGGGATCGTGCAGCTGGCGGCGCTGCCACGAAGCGCCTTGGCCTTAGAGGCTGATCCGCACGATATGGTCGAGTATGGCGGGGTGGAGCGGACGTTCGAACTGGCAGCCTGCTTCATGGCCCCTTGTCCACAGAACGAGCGCGCGGCGGCCTTCGAAGCCGGGCAGCATGATCCACAGGCTGTCGCCGCTGGCCAATTTCATGAAGCTCTGGAGGCGAAAGCCGGTCACGGAAAGGTCGGCCACCTTGCTCCTGAACCAGGTTTCGCCCGGCCGCCGCACCTTCACGGGCACCAGCAAGTGGCGGCGCGCGGCCTGGCGGCCTTCATTTCGCGAAACGTCGATTTGAAATTCTGCGCCCATGATGACCATCGCATTCCCAAGCCGGATGATCGCCGATCGAGGTAA
>NZ_JNAC01000058.1:0-626 GCF_000722555.1 Sphingobium sp. DC-2
TGCCATACCGAATGAGCTTCTCGATCAGCTTTTGGCGGGCGGCGCTGCCAGTGCCGCCTTCGAGCAGGGCGGTCTGCTCGATTCGCTGAAGAAGGCGCTGACAGAGCGTGCCCTGAATGCGGAGATGGATCACCACCTCGCTGGCGAAGACGGCGCCGGCAACATGCGCAACGGCTACGGTCGGAAGACGGTAATGACCGACACCGGCAAGTTGGCGATCGACGTGCCGCGCGATCGCCAGTCGAGCTTCGACCCGCAGTTGATCGCCAAGTATCAACGCCGCTTTCCCGGCTTCGACGACAAGATCGTGTCGATGTACGCGCGCGGCATGAGCACCCGCGAGATCACCAGGCACCTGCACGATCTATACGGCATCGACGTCTCACCCGATTTGATTAGCACGGTGACCGACGCCGTGCTCGATGAGGTCGCCACTTGGCAGCAGCGGCCGCTCGATCCGGTTTACCCGCTGGTCTTCTTCGACGCGATCCGGGTCAAGATCCGCGACGAGGGCATGGTGCGCAACAAGGCGATCCACATTGCGCTGGGCGTCCGCGCCGACGGCGCAAAGGAGGTGCTCGGCTTGTGGCTCGAGCAGAATGAGGGTGCCAAGTTCTGGCTTCGGG
>NZ_JNAC01000059.1:0-9090 GCF_000722555.1 Sphingobium sp. DC-2
GAAAATTTGCGGTGGAAGTCACATTAGGGCTGGACTGTCAGGATATGTCGTAGAGCTCACCAGCGCGGCAATCTGTGCCGAGCTTGGCCTGCCCAGCGAGCTTCACGACAGCCATGCCAGCTACGTGGGGCACTGGATCGACGTCATGTCCAGTGATCACAGCGCGATCTTCACCGCCGCGAGCAAGGCCGAACAGGCTTTCGCCTACCTCGTCGCCTTCAGCCGCCCCGCGTCTGTCGACGATACTGCCGAGCCGATGAGGGCGGCGGCATGAACCATCACCATCACCTGAGGAGACCACCCCATGGGCTGGCTATACATGAACCGTCATCACATGAGCGGGCACGCTACTCCCAAATCCTATCTCGACGCCCAGTTCACCTTCGCCTGGGAGCCGGGCGAGGACGGCATCGCGCACAGCGCGCGCGTCCTTGCCTCGTCCTGTCCCGGCAACAGGGTCTACTACGCGGCCGTCGAGTACCGCGCCAACGGCGAGATAACCGAAGTGCTCGGCATCGTCTGCCTCGTGCGGTGGAACCCGAGGGCGAAGGACGATCTCCACTTCGGGTTCAAGGATATGAGCGAAAAAATGGGGCCGTGCGAGGATAGCTGCCCCGCCCATATCCTCGATCGGCTGTCGCCGACCGACAACGAATATGCCCTCGACTGGCGGAAACGCTGCCGCGCCAACCTCGAGATGCGTTCCCGGAAGGTCGAGGACGGAATGCGCATCCGGCTCGCAGAGCCCCTCACTTTCACTGACGGCTACGAGGGCAGCGAGTTCATCATCGAGAAACGTGGCCGCTCGATCACCTTTCGCGTTCCGGACGGCCACGGCCGCTACAGGATCTCCGGCTTTCGCGAGCGCGAGTGGAACGTGGTACGACGTACCCGCGTGCATCGCACCGTCTTTGCCCCCTTCCTCAATCCGCAAAGCCAGCCCCATGACACAGATCCCGATCCGCACGCTTTCCGCACTACGCGCGGTGCTGTGCAGCCGCGCCCATGCGATCCGCGTCGCTGGCCGCATGGCCGATGACGGCCTTGCCGTCTCGGTCGTCGCCACCCTCGATCCGCTCCAGCCCTGGCGAGTCATCGAGCACAACCACGATGGCCCACCCCTGACCCGCAGCGCTGCCGCCTGCGCCTGATCCTCTTTTCGTGGCTTGCGCTGCCTCAAGCGCCCCCGCGCGGGGGCGGGACACCGGGGCATCTGAAGGGGAGGGGCGGGAAAAGGCGAAGTTTCAGGGAGTAAACTCATGCGCTACCGCCATTTTCGCGCCTTTGCCGATACCATCCGCGCCAGCGGCGAAACCCTCGCCAGCGAATATCGCAGCGTGCTCACCGCCACGGACCACGAGTTCGACAGCGAGGTCTCGCGCTTCGCCTATGCCGATTACCTGCGCGCGCTCGCCATGTTCATCGACCCTGACGGCTTCATGGCTGAGCTGGAATGTCCGTTACCCGGAAATACCCCCCGAGACACGGGAGTGGAGGGGGAAGGGGAAAGACGGGCGTGAGGATGCGCCCGATCTGACCGGAGTGCCTCGCAATGCCCTACGATGTGCCGTTCCGCCACCATCAGGCCCTCGATCCCAGCGCGCTGACCAGCCTTGGCGCCGCGCTTCACGCCATCAACCGGGGCATCGAGGATTGCCGAGTCGCCGGCATCGGCCCCGACAGCGATCCCGCCATCCTCCTGCTCGCGCGCCATCTCGCCCGCCTGGCCGAGGCCGCAGGCGAAGAACCCGCGCTGCGCAGCGCCTGCACCCGCCGCATCGCCGAACTGGATCGCTATCCCGCGCTGCTGGCGCTCGCGCTGCGCGGTGTGTCTCACGACAAGGCGGCCAAGGACCGTTTCCACCGTGACGGGCGGCATGCCATGCGGCGTCTCGCCATCGCGCTGGATCTTCCCGAGGGTCGCTACGAGGTCGCCTCGCACTATGGCGATGCGGCGATATCCGGCAGCGTGGTGCTTACCACTCCCGAGATCGAGGTATCGCTCGCCATAGGTCCGCTCCACGAGGACAACGAGGCCAGCTACTTCGCGAAGCGCGGCCCCGCAGCAGGCGAGCGTCTGCGCTTCGCCCGTATCTCCGCCTTCCTCAAGGCCGAACGCTTCGCCACTCGGCTGAAGCGCGAGTTGCGGCTTGCCGATATCGCACCGGCCCCGGGTCCAACGATTGTCGCGGCAATGCCCGCCGACATGCCGGTCCCGGCACTGATGCCGATGGCGCCTGCCGCCGCCCAGCCCCTCGCGGCATGAGGAGGTGGCCATGCACATCGATCAGGCCATCGCCGTCGCCACGGCGGACTTCGCGTGCCTCGAACGCTATGTCGAACGGCGCGAGCGCTTCCTGGACGGGCTCGACTGGACGGCGATGACTTCCATAGCTGTCTACGAGGCCGCCATGCTGGACGAGTTGCTCGAGACCGACATGGCCGAGGCATTCTCCTACCTCATGCACCTTGAAGGGCTGCTCGCCGCTGGAATCACTCAGGTCACCGGCGTGCTGCGCTTTGACCCTTTCCCGAGGCCGTGGCACCCGGAATGGGCCACTCTCGCAAACTGACCCCTCGCAAAGGAGCCGACCATGAGCCGTCATGTCCTGCCCGGTAAGGGCGTCGCCAGTTCCGTCGTCATCGGATGGGACAGGCCCCTCGGTACATTCTTCGTCCAGGTGTTGCAGCCTCATCCGCGCATCGACGGCGAGGAATGGGCCTTCATCTGGGTGGGGAGCGCGCCGGGAGAACTCCCGAGCGCCGCCGCCGCCATCGAGATCGCAAAGCCCTATGCGGATCTTCCCGCCAACCTTGGCGTCACGCTCGAGACCGACCGGCTGCGCACGCTGGGCACCGCCGACGGGCCTGCGCAGATCGCTGCAAAACCCTTCATCGCCCATGCAACGCCGGTGATCCGCAGCGAAGCGGCCGCGCGCGAGGCCGGGTACACGCAGGCGATTATCGCCGACTGTTCGCTGCATACCCTCGAACTGCTGATCAAACCGGGCACCGAGCTTGATTCCACCTTCATCGCCTACGACCGCAATGCGGCAGAGATGATCGACGTCCATGGCTGGAACTTCAGCATCGAGCCGGAGTGACGCAAGTGCGGTTGGAATATACCGCCCGATAGAGTATATCCCAATCCCATGGAGGATATCCCGATGTCTCTTTACGTCAAGGACGCCGAGGTCAACCGCATGGCGCAGCGCCTTGCCGCGATCCAGCGCGTGAGCAAGACCGAAGCGGTGCGCCGCGCGCTGCTGCACGAGCTGGAGCGCGAAGAGCACACGCCCACCCTTGTCGACAAGGGCCTCGACTTCGCACGCGCGCTGCGCGCCAAGGCCGGTCCCAATGCGGGCAAGCCCGCCGACAAGGCTTTCATCGACGGCCTTTACGGAGACGAATGATGTTCGTCGATGCATCGGCAATCACCGCCATCCTCGCAGGCGAGAGCGATGCCGCCGACCTGCTCGGCCGCCTCCACAATGCCCGCGTACGCATCACCTCGCCGCTGGCGGTCTGGGAATCGACCCTCGCGGTAAGGCGCATCCTCGATCTGGAGACCCCCGCAGCGCACGAGGCGGTCGAGGAGTTCCTGCGCCTGGCCGGGATCGAGATCACCGCCGTCCCGGCTGAAGCGCACAGGCAGGCGGTCGAAGCCTACGATCGCTATGGCAAATCCCGCCATCCCGCCGCGCTCAATTTCGGGGACTGCTTTGCCTATGCCTGCGCGCGTGCCGCCGGCGTGCCCTTGCTCTTCAAGGGTGACGACTTCCCGCAGACTGACATCGAGGCGGCCTGAGACCAATTCGATACGCCCCCAGGGCATCCCATTACCCTTGAGATGAGCGGGGAAGGGGCTTGTCGATCCATGTCGGATCGACGGAGAAGCCCATGTCTTACCACATCGATCTTGGCGGCGCGCCGGCGAACGAGCCGTGCGCGCAGCTTGGCCAGACCCCTGACTTCGCGCGCGTGAACGCCTTCGAGGTCAACGCCTACATGCTGGCGGTGATCGCGCTTCATGGCCTGCCGCCCAAGGGATGCCGCCTTGCGTCGTACGCCAACCACCACGACTTCGGTACCTATCGCACGCTGGTCCTCCACATCGAGGATGAGGCCGACGAAAGCGTCGCCACCTATGCCGAGGCCGTGGAAGAGGGCCTGTCCAGCTGGATCTCGGCCTGCTTCTCCCCACCGATCGAATATGACGGCTGCGTCGCCACGATCCCGCGCCGCGAAGCCAGCGAACTGGTGGTCGGCGCGCTGCTGGTCTCGCGACCGAGGCCGGACGGTACGTTCGCCATTCCCGATTTCGAGCGGGTCCACACCAACCTTACCGCCGCCTTCCCCGAAGCGGCCGAGGCCGCCCGCGCGCGCCTCGCTGCCTGATCTTGCCTGAAGGAGCACACCGCCATGTCCAATTCCTACGTCAAAGCCGCCTTCAGCCTTTTCATGAGCGAGAAGGACGCAGCGATGGTCGCTAAAGCGCAGCGCGCGAGCGATCTGCTGACCGACAATCACAGTGACACGGACCTGAAGATCTCGTTCGATGCACTCGGACACGATTTCATCACCCTGTTCCCGGCGAAGGGTCCGAACCACTTCGGCAGCTTCCTCGAGCTGTTCGACGATCCGTCCTACCCGATGTTCGATTGCGACATCCGCGTAGGCGATGCTGACTCCTGCGGCGTTTGCGAGGTGACCTTCAGCGGCGAACAGTTCGGCATCGAAGCCGTGGCAAATCTCATCCGTGTCGCCGCCAAGTCCGCGCTTCCTTGCGGGTTCGAATGGTCCTGCACGTCAGACAAGCTGCGCTGCGACGAGTTTGGCGGCGGCTACGTCGTCATCACCGAGTACGGTCCAGCCTTTCACACCACGTCCACCATGCTGCGCGAGGCCCTCTCCGCGATCCCTGCACCCGACGCGCCTGTCATATCGCCTTTTAATCCCGCGCTGGTGTCCATCGAGCCCAAGCGCTTCAGCGTCACGCAGGGCGAAGTGCTGGTGTCCTACAATGGCCGGCGCATCGAGCAGTATGGCGACAGCATCGGCCTGGTCGACTGTGACTATCAGGGGCATCCCGACGAACTCTGGATCGCCGTCGCCTATCGCGAGGCGATCGCGCGCGGTCTTGCGACCCGGCTTGCGGTCGACGAGGAGGCGGCCTTCATGGCGCCGTTGGCACGGTCATGACCGCCGCCGCTGCCCCCGTCCCCAGCGTCGCCGCCCCCGGCTCCGACTTCAACCCCGCCGATCCGCAATGCTGGATCGCGCGGGGGCGCCCGATCGAGCAGGCCGAGACCCTCGCCGCGATCTGGCAGGCATGGCCCGATCTTCCCCTTGGCGCATCGCTTGAAGCGCGCATGGGGCGCCTGAAGGCCCGGGTCACGGCGATGAAACCCTTCAACGACGCCATCGCTGCCGAGAATGAGCGCGAACGGCGCGCGCGCAACTTCGCCTTCATGGACGGCAAGGCCGCACGCGGCGAGATCGCCGATCACGATCTTGCGATCCTCAAGGGCCGCGACCGCCACGGCTACGACTGGAACGAGGCCGTGTCCTATGCCTGGGGCTGGTATGGCGCGCATAGCGGCTCGCCTTATGGCCCCTCGCTAGATGCGCGCCGTACGCCCGAGCAGCTGGCCGCTTACGATCGCGGCTTCGCCGATGGCGGCGGCAACCGCGAAGACCTGTTCGATGCCGCGCGCCGCAGCAACCTTGCCGCGCTGCGCGCCGACAACCGCCGCACCCCCGATGTCGCGAACATCCCGGGGCGGCCGCTGCCCAGCAGCTGGCCGCAACCGGGAGACCATGCACGTCCGATACGCTGGGCACGGCGCCTCATCATCCTTGCCGACAGCGATGTCGGCACCGCAGGCGATGTGCTGGCGCAGATCCGCGCGCGGCCCGGAGCGGCCGAGGCCGCGATCGTCGTCCTCGATCCCGAGGCCGGGTTCGTCAGCGGCCACGATTATGCACCGGCGTCTCTCGATGCGCTCCCAAGGCCGCTCACGCACGAACGCGCCGAGGCCCTGATCGCCGATCCCGCGCAGGCCGATGCCCTGCGCCGCCTGATCGGTGCCCGCGAGATCGACGATGTGCTGGCCGCGCTCCAGGGCGAGCATCTGCGCGTCCTCGATGCCTTCGCCGCTATCCTGCCGCTGTGTCGGACCATGGAGCGCACGCGGCATACCGCTTTGCTTCAGCGCGCGCACCTGCGCACCTGGCTCGATCGCGGCCATGACGGTGCGGCCAACATGGGGGCAGGGCATATACGATGGGGCAAGGCGATCCACGGTCTCACCGGCAAGCTCGGCGAGTTCACCGCGCGCTACGCTGGACCTGTCGCCGCTTCGACGCCGGTTTCACGATCGCGGCGCGGGCATCTGATCCGCATTGCAGTCGCCGGCGACACGCCCGCGACGGGTTACGCCACATCGGCGGGCCTGCCGCTCGATCCCGAGATCGTCATCACCAACAAGACGCACCTGCGCCGCGAGATGGCCGCCGCCCTGCGCGCCTTCGCAGGCGCGACCCGGCTGATGCACGCCGCAGCCTGAGCCGACCACACGATCGACCCGACCAGCAATCCCACCAGCCTGTCTGCGCGGGGCCATTCCCGCCTCAACCAAGGAGCCTGACCATGGAACCTGTCACAACCCGCTGTACGCGCTGCGCCACCTGTCCCGATTGCACGTCACCTTCGCTGCCGGTGTGGCAGCGCGAGTTCCCCGGCTATCCGCGCGGCGACATGCCGTCGATCCCGCCGGGCTGGACCGACACCAGCTGGCACAACGACACCTCGCCCAGCTTCCAGGTTGCCACCGGGCCGATGGGCGAGCCGGTGCAAATCTGGATCGATCATCCCGATCGCACCCAGCGCGAAGTTCCCGGCATCGCCCGGTTCCTGCTGACCCGGCGCAGCCACGACGACGACATGGAAGAGGTCCATGCAGGCGAAGACTGGACCATCGCGCTCGAAATCGCCTCGCGCGAGCGCCTTGCCTGCGCCTTCGCGCGCGGCCTCATGCAGGAGCTAACCCCGGCGCAGTGGCGCGCCATGCGGCTCGGCAACCGTATCAATGCCGATTTCGTCTGCGCCTCTCACGATCACTGCGACGCCAACATGGTGATGTTGGCGGCATGGGAATCCGAGCGCGCACCAATGCTCACCCCGGCGCAGCGTGCTGCCGGGATCGGCGAGGACATCGAACATGCCAATGGCGCATGGACGATCGCCAAGGCCCATTACCTGACGGCCAGCGATGAGGGCGAACGCTTCGATATCTGGCGCATGAGCGGCGTCCATGTCGCCAGCCTGATCGGCGCCGGTTGCGAGTTGGGCTGTGAACCGGGCACCGACATAAGCTCCGGGGCCGCGCGCGACAGTCCAGGGCGCATCTATAGCTGCGGCTTCATCGAAGCGCATGGCGAGCGTTGGATCGTCACCATCGGCAATGACAGCCGTACCTTTGATCACCTGGTCGATGCCGAGGCGCACTTGTGGCGCGGCCATGCCGCACTCGAGAGCACCTGAAGCCCATAGCCGCGAGGGGAGAGGGGGAAGGGGAGGGATGGCGATGGGGAATGGTCCCTGTCCGCATCAAGAGATGGAAATACTCATGGCCTCTCACCCCCAAGCGCGCCCGCAAGTCTCGCCCGTCCAGTCTACGACGAACTCGTCCTTGCAGGCGAACATCCTGATGATCTGGCCTGACGGCACCTGGTGCTGGGGCGACGAATACGATCCCGCCGACTACGCACACATGTCCGACGACTTCGAGGTCGCCGACATGGACGATCTGCCGCAGTCGCAGCGCGTGGTTCGCGACTGGCCCGACGTTGCCACCGAAATCGCGGATCATATCGAACACGATCCTGCCTGACGGCGGTCCATTCCACCACATGCCAGGAGATCCACACCATGGTTGATCGTGTGTCCGCGTCGATCGAAGTCGGCGGAATGATCGGTGTAGCCGATTATTCGCAGCTACTCGCGTTGATCGCCGCCGAAGACCTCTCGGTCGAATGGGACGGCGAGGCATTCGCGCCCGAGCACCGGCAGGAAGGCCAGTCGCTGCGCCTCTATGCTCACGAGGTGGCATGGGGCCGTTTCGACGCGCTCGAGGCGAAATGCATCGAACTGGGCCTTGCGTTCGTGCGCTGGTCGGGCGGTTGCTCGGGCCAGTGGGGATCGGAGCGCGTGATCTTTACCGGCAAGGGGGAAACAGCCTGCTATCCGGTCGACGAAAGCGATACCGTGATGATCAGCCGCCCCGCATTGAAGCAACTCGGCTCGATTGAGGCGATCCTCGCCTGGTTCGATGCCGCCGACTTCGACATTCCGCCGCTCGTACTGGCGGGGGATGATGGGGCCGATGACGACACTGCGGCCGATGACGACAAGGCCGCATGACATGGCCGCGATCATCACACCGCGCCCGCCTGTCGTTCTCGCCTACGGCATCGGCGTCGATTCCACCGCGCTCCTGATCGAGCTTGTGAGCAGGGGGGAGAAGCCCGCGATCGTCCTCACCGCCGATACCGGCACCGAAAAGCCTTCGACTTACGCCTATCTCGACGTGATCGGCCCATGGATGAAAAACCACGGTATCCGCCATGAGATTGTGCGCTATCAGCCCAAGCGGTTCAAACACTGGCCAGCTTATTACTCGCTCCTCGAAATGGCTCTTACGAACGCGACCCTTCCGAGCAAAAGCCTCGGTGGCTCGAGCTGTTCGCTAAAATATAAGAAGGCGCCACAGGATGCCTTCCTGAAGACGTGGCAACCTGCGATCGATGCCTGGGCGCGCGGCCAGAAGGTCACGCGCCTGATCGGCTTCGATGCCGGGGTGCGCGATCGTGCCCGCGCCGCCCATGCGGCCACGATCGACGATCCGCTCTATTCCTACAGCTATCCGTTGCAGGAATGGGGCTGGGATCGCGATGCCTGCATCGCCCGCATCGAGGCCGAGGGCCTGCCCGTTTGCGAAAAATCGAGCTGCTTCCTGTGCATAGGAATGGCCCCGGCAGAGGCTCTGTTGCAAAGATTGGCGGCAGTCAGAGGTAGGCTGTCGCTCT
>NZ_JNAC01000060.1:0-1909 GCF_000722555.1 Sphingobium sp. DC-2
GTAACCGCCCGATTGTTACCGCGATGGTTGTGCCTTGAAGCGGGCAGCGAGGTCGGTATCGTCGACGAAGTCATCGAGAAACTGGTGCCAGGACTGGGCCGTGAGACGGGCCTCGCTGAGCATGTCAGTGAGTTCATCTACACCGTGATCGGTTAGCGCGGTGATGGCCTCGTCGGGGCCGATGCAGACGCTGATGATGTTTCCGTAGGTCAGATTGTCGTCATTTGAGATGATTGCTTTCAGCAATTCCACGTCCTCGTCGAGGATCCTGGCGACATAGTCGAGGGTGAGGACGTGAGTGACCGCGGCCATCAGGCGCCCAGTGCTCGCGGGAGAGTCAGCGGCGCCCAGTTCCATATGTGGACGGCTCCCTCTTGCAAGGGCTGAACGGAAAATTTGATCGGATCGCTTGCTTCCATATGTCCGGCCTTTCGGTGCGGTCGCACGTGACCGCTGGCCAAGATGGTTTCCGCGGTGTGTGTTCCCAACAAGGCAGCGGCCTGTGATGGCCATTGGAACTGACGGAGTGTCACACGCCTCGGATCGATCGATCGCACCATCTGCTCTCTTCATGCAAGATCACGGATCAGCTCAGTACGATAGCATTGATATTTTGCTCATCGTCCCTGGCTAATTCTTATGCTGCTACCGCAGTTAGCGCGGGCGGCGCGACGCACTGGTATCGCTCGCCGCTCACCATGAGTTTCCACGCGACACGTGCGGCTTTGTTAGCAACGGCAACCGCAACGAGCTTAGGCGATTTTCGTGCAATCAAGCCGATAAGCCACGGTGTTAGATTCCTGCCTCGCCCATTGCGGGCGTGCTGAACGACTGCGGTGGCTCCGACCACGAGCGTGCTTCTGAGAAGCTCATCACCAGCGCGAGTGATAACGCCGTGTCTTGTCTTGCCGGCGGTCGAGTGATCTTTGGGGGTCAGGCCCATCCATGCCGCAAAATCCCGACCGGATTTGAATAGATGCGGATCGGGCGTTTTCATCATGAGCAAGGTCGCGCCGATAGGCCCAACGCCGGGAATTTTGGCCAGTCGCTGACTACATTCGTCGTTGCGATGCCATTCCATCAGCTTCGCGTCGATCCGTTCGATCTCGCACTGGAGCTGCGCATATTCCTTTCCCTGCAGCGCAAAAAGTTCGCGCGCCAATTCGGGTATCGTTTCATCTTCCGCGATGCACTCGAGAAGCGGTACGACGCGACATGCACCCGTCGCCGCGGTGATGCCGAACTCCGCGCCATACCCTCGTATAGCGTTGACGAGCTGGGTGCGCTTCTGAATAAGCCTTTCGCGCACCCCGACCAACATGAGCGCGGCCTGTTGTTCTGCAGTCTTTACCGGAACGAAGCGCATTGTTGGGCGGCTCACCGCTTCGCAGAGAGCTTCGGCATCCGCAGCGTCGTTCTTGCCGCGCTTGACGTAGGGCTTCGCTAATTGCGGCGCGATCAACCTTACATCATGCCCGAGCGATCCGAGAAGACGAGCCCAATGATGTGAACTGCCGCATGCCTCGATAGCGACGAGGGTGGGTGGCAGCTTTTCGAAAAACCGAATCATCTCTCGGCGCGTCAACTTCTTGCGCAGCACTGGCTTCTCCGCTGCATCGACGCCATGCAGTTGAAAAACGTTCTTTGACGTATCCATGCCTATGCGGGTAATTTGCTCCACGGGCGGCTCCCTTGATTGAGTCTTGCAACGCACTCACTCTGGCACATTGCGATGCCGTTGGGAGCCGTCCACCCCAACAAGGTAACAACTCGTCGATCCTGTTGATCTTGTGGTCATGGATGCGATTAAGCAGGTCGGTGATATAGGCCTGAGGATCAAGGCCATTCATTTTGGCGCTTTCGATGAGTGTCATGGCGCGAGCGAGGGTTTCAGCGCCGGCCTCGGAAC
>NZ_JNAC01000061.1:0-719 GCF_000722555.1 Sphingobium sp. DC-2
GGCCCAGTCGGCCCGAAGCTGCGATTTTGGCCATGTTGAAGAACAAAGATTGAACATGGCGATCTACCAGGCTCGCTCTTGTCCTCCAATCTCGTAAACATCGGTCTCGATCGAGCACCTGTAGCTCTCTGCGATGTTGAACATCTCTGTCTGGAGAGATGCGATCTCATCATCGAGGCTGACGCCATCGGCACCCTGATCATAGGCGACGGTCAGCGTGTAATCGCAGTTCCCGGTCTTTTGCATCTGGTAATCCCGCTCCAGCATCGCCTCAATGCGCTCGCGAGCGGGCTTTCTGCCACGACCATGCTTGTTGAAGTTCTCGATGGTCAGATGCAGGGCGATGGTGACAGAAGGCGGCTTTTCCGGCAGCCCGATCCTTGAAGGAATGACGTCAAGCGCCCGATAGACGGTCATTCTTGAGATCTTGAGGTCGCGCGCGACGCTGGCCTTGCTCGCGCCGGCGGTGATCCGGCGTCGGATTTCATCGTCATCGATGTTTTTCTTCCGGCCTTTGTAGACGCCTTCGGCGCGCGCCGCCTCGATCCCGGCGCGCTGCCGGTCCTTGATGAACGTCAGTTCCATGTCCGCGACCATGCCCAGAATGGTGATCACCATCCGCCCCATGCTTCCGGCCGTCGTCACCTCCGGCTCAAGCACCCGCAATGAGGCTCCCTTCTGGTCGAGTTCATGAACCAGATTGAGAACATCGCGTGTGG
>NZ_JNAC01000062.1:0-1860 GCF_000722555.1 Sphingobium sp. DC-2
GGCTCCCTTCTGGTCGAGTTCATGAACCAGATTGAGAACATCGCGTGTGGAGCGACCGAGCCGATCGAGACGCAGGACGACGAGTTCGTCATCGGCGCGCAGGAACTGCATGATCGTCTCAAGCTCCGTGCGTCCAGTGCGCGATGCGCCCGAGCCTGTTTCGGAGCGGAGGATTTCACAGCCCGCTGCCTTCAACCGGGCAACCTGGATGTCGAGATCCTGGTCGATGGTGCTGACGCGGGCGTAGCCGACGCGGGTCATGGGCAAATCCGTCACATTAGGGTGGCTTTGCCCTCGTACAGTAACATTGGTGACGGAACCACCCTTTTGTGACATGTCGTATATGTCACTTCCGATCGTCACGTTCGGGTGTACCCAAATGGTGCGAGCGGAAAGGCCCCGGTCAGGCAGCAAGCCGCCCAAAATCGATCCGGCTATTCAGATCGAGGTCGAAGCGGCCATAAGGATTGACGTGGCTGTAAATCAGCGGTGTGAGGCCGCGATAATCATCCGGCGTCATCCGGCCCGTCCATTTCGGTTCCACCAGCACGCTCTGAAGCATTCGGGTGTTCACATAGACAAGCGACGCTTGCAGCAAATGTAGCGCCAGGACCGAGAGCTGCTGCTCATCGATGCGGTTAGTGGCGATCTCGCCGCCCTTGCCGAAGAAAACGAACCCATTGGCACTGTTCCAGTTTTCAACGACATTCAGGCCTTCATGAATTTCGCGGCGGAAGGACTCCTCGCGCAGATACCGGCACAGGAAGATCGTCTTGACCGCGCGGCCCAGCTCACTCAACGCCTTGTAGGTCGGGTGCATCACCTCGGAGCGGCTAAACCGGCGCAGGATCGCCTCCGGGTCGGCGGTTTTTGTCTGCATCGCGGCTGCATATTTGACCATCTCGTCATATTGCTGCTCGATCTCATCCCAGTTGATCGGACTGGAGAGGATCGGCTGCAAGTGGGGAAGCCGCGTTCGCATGCCGACATCGGGAAGAGCCAGCTTCTGGCGAGCGATCGCTTTCAGGCGGGGTGCAAGCTCAAATCCGAGAAGCCGGCAAAATGCAAAGCCAACCGCGCTTTGGCCATGACTATCAACATATTGTCGCTGGATTTCCATGTCGGTGCAATGGCGCAGCACGCCCTCGATCATGGAGGCGACCTCGGAGGAAGAGCAGCGCTTGAGCTGGGAATAGACGCATGTCGCGCGTCGTTCGACATGCCAGTAGATCATGACGCCCCGTCCACCATAACGCGCATGCCATTCCGTCATCAGGTTGCGATCCCAGGCTCCGAACTTTGTGGAATCTGACGCACAGGCCGTGCCGGCGTCCCCCCAGACTGCAGCATTGCGGATTGCCAGGGTCGCATTCGCAACCCTGGCACACGCCTCCTTGAGCGCCGCGGCATGAACGAAGCGGCGATGGACATGCAGCAGCTCTTCATAGCTGACATCGGGGGTGGCGCCGGCGATCCGCTTGAGCCCGGCATTCGTTCCCAGGCCGTAGAGGCATAGCAGGAGACGTTGATCCAGCGCGGTTTTCGGCAGTGCAACACGCGAGGCCGATGTTTCGAACGCTTCGAGAAGTCCCGTATCAAGGGCAGCCTCCTTCAGTACGTCGAGCAGCCCGGTCATCGGCCAGCGTTGGCCGATCTCGGTCTTGATCGAGGCGAGACCCCTGGGTTCGGGCAAGGGTTTGAACGGGGTGAGAGATATACGGTTCTCGCCGCGCCACAGCAGCCGAACCTTGTCGTTCCGGGGAATATTGGCATTGAGGAGCAACAGTTCCTGAGCAAGCTCTTCCCGGATGGCGCTTGAAAATGCACGCGCATCCGCCGTCAGGTTCAATCCTGTGTAAT
>NZ_JNAC01000063.1:0-10443 GCF_000722555.1 Sphingobium sp. DC-2
TCGCAAGAGCATGAAAATACGTCGGATAATTTCGAATCAGGCTCTAAGGCGAGACAAGTCATGATCGAGATCTTCACGGTCGGCGGCGGCGAGTACATCGTCAATGTCTTGAATGCCGTCGCCAGCTGGACAGGCGCGGGTGGCTACAAGAGCTTGATCCAGGTGAC
Organism: Sphingobium sp. DC-2; assembly: GCF_000722555.1. Lineage (NCBI taxonomy): Bacteria > Pseudomonadati > Pseudomonadota > Alphaproteobacteria > Sphingomonadales > Sphingobiaceae > Sphingobium > Sphingobium sp. DC-2. The sequence continues at coordinate 168 of NZ_JNAC01000063.1, forward strand.
CATGGTCATGGGGCTGGCGCTCGCGGTCATCGTGCTCGCCTTCAACCAGGACTGGCGGGCCTGGCTCAACTGGTTCCTCGGTGCGACGCTCATCTACATGTGCCTGATGGTGCCGCGCATGGACGTCCATGTGACCGACCGGGTCAACCCGAGCCTTGCGCCTGCGAACGTCGCCAACGTGCCGCTGGGTCTCGCGCTCATGGCGAGTTTCACCAGCCAGGTCGGCGACTATCTTACGCGCTCGGCCGAGCTCGTCTTTGGCCTACCCGATGATCTCAACTACTCGAAGAACGGTATGATCTATGGCGCGCGGCTGATGGAGGCGACGCGCTCGCTGCGGATTTCCGATCCCGAATTTGCCGCTAATCTCGACGAGCATGTGCGGCAGTGCGTGTTCTACGACCTCTTGCTTGGCCGCTATTCGATGAAGCAGCTCGCCGAGAGCGATGACGTCTGGACCACGATCGCGCCCGGCAGTGCGGCGCGGGCGCAGAAGTTCCTGACGCGGCAAGGCGATGACAGCGTGACCGCGTCGATCGTCACCTGCCGCGATGCCTACACCGCGCTATCGAACCAATGGGCGGGGCTCATCGATGCCATGGCGCTCAGCGCCGGGCGGCAGCTTTATCCGCGCCAAACTGCGGCGCTCGCCAAGACCAAGCTGCTTGCAGACCTGCCGGTCGCCTACCAGTATCTCTCAGGCGTGTCGAAGAACGCGAGCAACATCTTCCGCCAGGTCCTGACGATCAACGCGATGAACCAGGCCATGCACGGGTTTGCGGGCGCTAGCGGCACCTCGAGCATCGACGTCTTCGCCCAGACCCGCGCCGATATCCAGACCGAGCGGACCTATGCCTCGATCGCGGAGAACGCGATGAAATGGGTGCCGATCCTCAATGTCGTGCTGACGGTCGTCTTCTACGCGATGTTCCCTGTGATCTTTCCGCTGTTCCTGATGCCCAAGACCGGTCCGGTCGCGCTGCGGGGCTACATCACCGGCTTCTTCTACCTCGCGGCATGGGGCCCGCTCTTCGTGATCCTGCATATGATCCTGATGTTCAAGGGCGCGAGCGATGTCGCGGCCGCCGGCGCCGGTACCGGCCTGTCGCTCGCAACCTTCGCAGGCATGACCGACGTCAACCGCGATATCGGGCTTCTGGCTGGCTATCTCGTGGCCTCGGTCCCGTTCTTGGCTGGCTGCGTCGCCAAGGGCGCGCTCGCAATCTCCGGCCAAGCAACCTCCTACCTCAACCCCTCGCAGAATGCGGCCGAGGAAGCGGCGCGCGAGGCGAGCACCGGCAATGTCTCGCTCGGTAACAGCAATCTCGACAATTCGACGGTCTTCTCACGCCAGTTTGCCCAAGGGGCGCTCAATCCGAGCATCTCCTACGGCGCCCCGCAGACGCGCGGATTCAGCGATGTGGGCACCCAGACGACGAGCTTCGGTGAGGCGGAATTCGCGACCGTGCCGAATTCGCAGTACCCGTTCACGCCCACGCTCGGGCAGGATTTCACGAGCAGGCTCTCGACCATGGCGAGCCAGAGCCGGGGGCAGAGCGAGACCTATTCGAACCTGGCCCAGCAATCGACCAGCTCGGCCGTCACCCGGTTCAACGAGATCCGCAACGCCTACAGCCAAGGCCGATCCTCGGAAACGGTCAGCGGCACTGGCAGCAACGACAGCATCGGCACGGCATTCAGCGAAGTCGACAACGCCTCCACCACCCTGCAGCGCCAGTTCGGCCTGTCGCGCCGAGCCGCCGACGACATCACCGTGTCCTGGTTCCTCAATGGCCAGGCTAGCGCTGGCGTCGGTGGAAGCCTCGGGCCGGTTGAGCTTGGTGCGAAAGCCAGCGGCGGACGAAACCAGAGCTGGACCGACAGCGACGTCGGCATTGCATCTGAGGATCGCAATCGGATTACCGGGACGTTGCAGCAGCTTTCGGACACGCGGAACTGGTCGAGCACGCGCGAAGGATTCCTGCGCCAGACGAGCTCGAGTTCGAGTTCGCAGGTCTCGACCAGCGCCGCGGGTCTCAGCCACTCGCTGACCGAAGCGCAGACCTACTCGGTCGAAGCGCGGCGTGCCGAAGAACTTGCAAGCCGGCTCGAGAACCAGGCCTCCTGGTACGAAGGCGCGAACGCTGCCGGTTCGCTCAATCTAAGCCAGGCTTATCGGGAATGGGGCATGGCGGAGGTCGAGGCGAACCGCGACTATTACGGCCCGGTCCGCTTCGATGACATCAATTTCCAGATGAGCGCACAGGGCCAGCAGCTCCAGGCACGGTTCGTCGAAACCTATGCCGACCGCCTGCACGATGACATTGAAGGGCAATTGACGCTGCCCGAGTTCGCGCCAGTGAGCCGTCCTGCCGTTACGAGCCAGGGTAGCGTCCGCGCACGTGGTCCCAGTGGCGGCGGCGGATCCGGCAGTCTTGGTGCTGCTCCTGATACCACGGGGATCAGCGAAGAAGTCCGCGCGGCGCAGGCGCGGGGCCGTGGCCGGATCGGCCAATCCAGGGGCAATCTCGATGCGACCACCCGAGGGGCCAAGGGAGCTTCGGAAGAGGCCGCAGACGAGGTCAAAGATTGGTGATGTGTTAAAGGATCAAATCGTTGATAATCACAAAAATGATGTACGCTGTGAGCAACGTGAAGACCGTGACCATGGCGGCGCGCCCCCACGGATCGGCCCAGGTCTTCTTCCACGTGTACGCAGTCAGGCGATTTTCCGCGATGGCCCGGTCAATCTCTTTGAGACCCTTCCAGTCCTCGGTCGCAACGGGGTCGTCGGATGACTTCAACATAGGGCACCTATTCAGCAGGCAGGCTGCTCCAAAATCGCTGCATTATCGCAGATTTCCGGGCTTAATGCAGCGATTCTGACACACAAAATCATGGGTGCCAAGCGATGTTCGGCGGCATTTTCATGAACTGAGTTCAAGATATCGGCAGAAGGCATTCGCGAGTTGCATCTGACGAGGTGTGCGGCATTCGGCCTCGAAAACTTGCGGAGAGCCGACAAGGATCGTGACGCATTTCGCGCGTGAAGTCGCAACGTTCAATCGGTTCAGGCTGTACAGAAACTCCATCCCGCGCGGCGCATCGGCATGGGAGGAGCTGGCGAGCGAATAGATCGAAATTGGCGCCTCTTGGCCCTGGAATTTGTCCACCGTCCCGACCCGCGCCTGGGGGAGCCGGCGTTGGATCTCGAACACCTGCGCATTGTACGGGGCGATGATCAGTATGTCAGCGATCCCGAGCGGCTTTTCGTTCCCCTCGCGATCGATCCAGGTCGCACCCTGTGCCAGTATGTCGGAGACCAGTTCGGCGATAACGTCAGCCTCTTCGGACGAGCAATTCTGATTGCCGGAATGCTCGACAGGCAGAAACCTCAGACCCGTGCCATTTGCGATGCCCTTGGCGTTTACCCGCTGCCCGGCCGCTTCCGCCTTCGCTCCAAGCTTGCCCTCGTAAAAAAGCTCGGATGTGAACGCACAGATATCCGGATGCAGTCGCCAGGTGACGTCGAGAAACAGGCCTTCGTCGGGTCCAATGGTTTGCTTGCCAGAAAGCAAATGGTCGAGCGCAGAGCAACCGGTGCCGTCCGGATGGCTGCCTTGCATGGGCTGGTCGAGCTGCTGCGGGTCTCCGAGCAGAACTAGCGCTTTGGCCGCCTGCGAAACGGCAAGCACATTCGCCAGGGACATCTGTGCCGCCTCGTCGACAAAGAGAACGTCGAGACTTTCAAACGCATCCTCCGTCGACCACAGCCAGGCGGTACCGCCTGCGACGCTACAATCGGCTTTGAGCGCGTCGAAGATCTCGGCATTGTTTTTCTTTGCTAACCGGAGCCGGTCGGTCGCGTCTTCCTTGGACCCGCCTTTCGGCTTTTGGATGCAGACCAGCGGGGTATCGGTCTCCTCGGCGACCTCAATGACCTTGTTCAAGAGGTTGCGGATCACCTCATGGCCATTGGCCACGATCCCCACCTTTTTGCCCTGCCGGACGAGCTCGCAAATCATGTGCCCGCCGGTGTGGGTCTTGCCGGTGCCCGGAGGTCCCTGGATCGGCAAAACGCCTGCTGAGATGAGCGGGGCGATGCGCACGCCCGCATCAAGGGGCTTTTCGCCGTCACGTCGCACGGCGCTGCCGTCTGCAATGCGGGGCGCCACGCGCATCAGCATGTCGCGCGCCGCCTGGTAGGTTTCTCCCTCGTCCATGCCATGCTCGCAGACATGAGTTGCCAGTCTGACCAGCGCTTCCTGCATCGGTTTGGACGGCACATGCTCATGTACGAAGACCGCGGCCGGATGTTCGTCCGCCATCGCCGAGGCCTTCTTGATATCGATGGTGCGCTGTTCCCTCGAGATATCCTCAACGGTGCCCAGCGTCTGACCACCCTGCGTCCGCAGCCCTTTGCCCGCGCGGATATCGGCTTCCTGCACCGGGAAGGTGTAGCGGTCGATCGGGCACTTGGCTGTGCCACCAACCGTTTCCAAGAAGGTGAGACCTGCAAGACCGGCGCGCTCATCGATGAGCTCGTCTGCAGAGAGGTCGCTGAGGCGGAAATATTCCCACCAGGTCGCCTTTTCCTCGCGGCGATGCCACTCGAGAAGATTGGCAAGAAGCCAGCGCGCATGCTGCTCGGAGGTGCGCTCTTCCGGATCGACCGGGACATCGACAGTCAGCTGCTCAATTAGCGGCGTGATCCGCTCCAGCCATTCGGAAAGGCCTTCGCTCGGTCCGCTTTCCCCTGACTCCGGTCTCGTCAACTCGATGCCTCGATCGATGAGCTTGCTGCGTTCGGCCTCCAGCCAATCGCGCAGAGCCTCGGTCGAGACACAGTCGTCGCGGTTGTAGGCTTCTACGGTCTGCTTATCCTCCGGCAGAATTCCGGCCGGGTCGTTCAGTTCAAGGCTCACCTGCAGGCGGTTGAGCGCCAGGTTGGCATCGGGAAGGCTGGCGTCCCGAACATAGCCATAGAGCGGTTCGAGCTTCTTGATGGAATAGCTCTCCACGCCCGCGCGAAGCGAATGGCGGACGACGCTCAGCAAGTCGACGAACACGAGGCCACGCAGCAGCGAATCCAGTTCGTCTTCGCGCGTGCCATATCGCCCCATCAGCCGTTTCAGCGCGCCAGGCTCGTACCCGCCGTAATGGTAGACGTGGAGCTGCGGGAAGACCTTCATCCGCTCGAGCACGAAATCGATGAATGTCTCGAAGGCTGCCTTCTCGCCAGCCCGGTCAAGCGCCCAAAGCCCGCGGTACTGCGGCTCGCCTTCCTCACGGAAGTGGAAGCCCAAGAGATATTCCAGCCCATGCTGGCCGACGAAGGAATCCCCCTCGAAGTCGAGAAAGATGTCGCCCTCGCAAGGCTCAGGCAGGCAGTTGAGGCCGAAACCTGCCACCGGCGCCAGCAGTTCGTAGCGCAGTTCACCACTGGCTTTGGATTCGAGCTGGATCCTGGCCTGCTCGCGGACGCGGGTCAGAGATTCTTTCGAGCCACGCTCCGGCTTCCATTGCAGGGGCAGCGTCAGTTCCGCCAGCGCCGTCGCCGTCGTGACGCCGTGATCCTTGAGCTCTGCGATCTGCATCGAGGAAATGCCGGCCACGAGGCAAAGGTGATCGTCATCCCGGCGTTGCTTGTCGCAGCGCGTGCTCCAATTGCAGATATCACAGTTTGACGTCGGCTCCGGGTAGGTCTGCGCGGGCTTTTTGGTTTCGATCGCTCCAAGCAGTCCCTGCTTCACCTGACGGTGATAAGCGGCGAAATCGGCAAGCCGATACCGCTCCGGTTCAAAGTCGGTCCAGGGCGGGATGACGCTGGCGAAGACCGGCATGGTGCCTTGCACTTCGCCAATGAGCTCGGAGTAGAGACAGAGCTGAAGGACCGTGCCGCCTTTCGTTTCCCGGGCGAGCTTGGTGTCAGCAGCTTCATAGGACCAATCGCCAAGGTCGCTTGGCGTATCGACGCGCTGCAGAATGTCGGCACGGCCGGCCCAGGATCCGCCTCGCAGCGCCCCCTGGACGATCACGTCAACGCCCGCCCGCATGGCGGCGATGGTTTGAGCGACGGCCTCATCGGTGATGTCCACACCATCGATCACAACGGATGAAAGGCCTTGGGCGCGCAGATGCTCCACATAGGCCAGTTCGTGCTGCTTGCCGCGCTCCCAGAGCGCCTCGAGCGCGGGATCGAAGAATTTCGGACGCGAGAGCTCACCGCGCGCTGCCGCATGCTCCAACTGGGTCAAGTGCCGGCAGTTGAGATATCCCACCAGATCGGTAGCGCTGAGGCGCGGCGTTCCATTTTGAATTTGCACGATAATGCCCCCGAAAACTCAGCACGCTTCAGTTTCGGCAAGCTCGAGCGTGAGCAGCCGCAATTGTTGGATGACGGCTTGCCGGGAGCCGAGTTCGACGCTCATCGTGTGGAGCCGGGCCTGATCTGCGCCGATCCGGTGCGACGCCAAAGTGCCCGGGCGGTCAGCCAGCGCGAAGTGATGCGGATAGAGCAGGCTGAGGCTGTTGCAGTGGTAGATCCGCCCATAGGCCATCATCTGATAGACGTCGGCCTGGGAGACCCCCTGCTTGGGATCGTCGATCCGGGAGGAAATCCGCTTCCACTTGGTATCGATGATCTGCACGACCTCATTGCCACGCTTCACCAGAATATCGGGCCTGGTCTGAAACACCTGGCGGCCATCGGTCTCATTCTCGAGGCAAAAGAGACGTCCGCCTTGAAGGCTGACGCTAAATCCTGTGCCCGAGAGCGCGCGCTTGAGCAGGCGCCCCACATACTCCTCGAACAGCGTGTTCATCTCAAAAAGAAGCGAGAAGCCGTCCTGCCGGCCCATCGAACTCGTCTGGAACCGGTCGCCCAGGAGCAGCCGGGCTAGCGTGATCAGCTCCTTCCAGCGCGCGTTGGTCCGATCAAGATGCGCATCGTCCCAGCGCAATCCGCTTACCGGAACATCGGCAATGTCGGCATAGGCGAAGCCCAGCTCGGCCAGCCTGCGCTGGTTGTCCGCATTGTTCGAAACGCGCAGCAACCGGGAAACAGCGGCTTTCATGATCTGATTGAGCGGAGTGTCAGGCGACAGCTCGTCGAAACGGCAAGCGAGACGCTGCGGCGAAGCGGCGAGCCGCGTAAACTGCCGCGCAACATCAAGTCGGCCGCGAAGCGCGGGCAATTCATCCTCCCAGGCCATATAGCGACGAGGCATGCCCTGACGCAGGGCGTCGGCAAGCTTGCGGGAAAACAGCCCGATCAGGACTTCGAGCAAGGTGTCGCGTTGAGACCCAAGCGAAGTCATTGTGCCGCTGTCGATCTCCAGATCGAGCGCGACGGCCAGCATATGCACCAGGCGATCCCGCAAGTAGCCGCGATTGTCAGGATCGCTCTCTGAAGGCTTGGCATCGATCTTGGGCAGGATTTCCAGCGCACACCCATCAGCGACAATCACGCCTACCACCTGACGAGCTCCAAGAGCATGCCGTCCATGCTCCAGGATTCCCTTGCCATTCTTGCCGGCTAGGGGGGATCGACGCGCAACGGCGACAAGCCTGTCTGCTGCCCATTCGGGGATGCATTCCTCACCATCGCCATAAGCGAGCGATTGCCATTCGAGGAGTGATCGCCGGATCACGCAAAGCCCTTGTAGGCATCATCTGCAAACGGCTGCCGGACCTGCCAGCGCCAACGAGCTGGAGCATCGCCATCGGAGTCGAGGCCGTTGGGGGCCTTCAGTTCCCGTCGTTCCAAGAAGCGCTCGCCCGTCGTATCGCCAAGCACGGCGGCGACCTTGGACCAGTCCTCGTAGAAGTACTCGGCGAGGAGTGGGATTACCTTGTGTCGCATGCATTCATCGACGTCGGAGCGGGTCGCACACCCCATGAAGTAGGCGTGCCCGATCTGGTGTTCCCGGTCGAAGAGGTACTCGATGCGCTCGTTGAGAGAGGCGAGGAGATTTCTGAGCGCAATGCCATCAACATTTTCAGGCAGGGCCTCGGTGTCCGGCATGAGCTCGCGGAAGGTGAAGCGCCGGCGCAGAGCTGTGTCCAGCAAGGCGATTGAGCGATCCGCCGTATTCATCGTGCCGATGATGTGGAGGTTCGACGGAACGCCGAAAATCTCGCCCGAGTAGGGCAATTTCACGCGAAGCTCGTTTTCCTCGCCGATCCGCTTGTCCGGCTCGAGCAAGGTGATGAGCTCACCGAAGACCTTCGAAATATTTGCGCGGTTGATCTCATCGATGATGAGCACGTAGGGCTCGGGTACACCCGTGGTGGCCACCGCATCGCCACCCGAGGTGACGATCTGTTCCAGCGCGTCCCAGTCGATATAGCGATTGTTCAGCTGGTAGACGGAAACCTGGCTGAAGGTCTTCCCGTAAATGCGTTCGCGCGGGAGGCTCTCATCGGAGTGCCACAGCCATTTGACCGATCGGCGATGGTTATATTCGCCGTTGGGGCCGGGAACAAAACGATATCCCCCGGTGACTTCGCCAATCGCCCGGAATTTCCTGTTGCCGTCCGACACAACGACCAACGAGCCGACTTCCATGTTGATTCTGAAGGCGTACATCTGGGACATGTTGGGATCGTTGCCGGTCGCTTCAGGGTGATCCTCACGCCATCGTTCCTTGATCGCTTCCCATTTGTCGAAGCGGGGATCGGACCAATCGACGTCGCCGCCATATCCCAGGACTATGTACCCATCGCGGATTGCGTCCTGGAAGATCGCGTCATCTTCCGCCGCCCAGCTTCGTCCGAGCGACATCTTGAAGATCTTCTGGCTTCGATCGAGCAGTGGTTTCTCGGCGTTGACCGCATGGCCACGGTTTTCAGAGGCAAGATTGGCAATCTGCTTGAAGATGCCGTCGTGGGGCTTTAGGCTGAACCCGCCACTGGCCGGACCATCGTCGCTCTCCTCGCCCGTGACGGGCCTCAGTCCTTCGACGAACTCTTCGTAGGAGAAGGACTGGTGAAACGTGACAAAGCCGATGCGCCCCTTGCGATGCAGGGACTGATAGACATCCATCAGTTCCTTGCGGCCAAGCTGCGCCGATCCTGGACCGTTGCAGATTTCCACGGCCTCGGCGGCTGTCGCATAGGTCTTTCCCGTTCCCGGAGGCCCGTAAAGGATCAGGTTGGTTGCAGTCGGCATGGCTGGCCTCATTTCTGAAATTTCTGGCGTTTCATCGGCAGCTTGGTCTTCCTGGCTCACGACCCAGAGGAAGCTCTGGACATCCCACAGGTCTCGGGGCTGCCATCCCCAACCGACCATTTCCTCGTAGAGCTTGTGCGCGAAGCGGAGCACTTCGGCATATTCTTCGGCTGACAGCGGGCTCCAGCCGAACAGCGGCTTGTGAACCAAAGCCTTGTAGGCCCTCGAGAGCGGGTCGGTGTTGATGCCCAGGGCATCGCGCGGTCTGACCAGCGCCAGGAACATCGACGGGATATTGCGGCTCTCCGAGTAGGGCTTGCTCTTCTCCTGGCCCTCCAGAAGGACGGGCCAGATCGCGTCGACCATTTGTTTGGCCGCCGCCGGCGGGTCATCGCTTGAGCGGGCCAATTGGGCCGCTGCCAGTTCGAGAACATTCGGATGCTGCTGGCGAATGGCGGCGAGACGGTTGTTGGTCCGCCAACCGGGAAGATCGATACCCGTCAGGATGTCGAACAAGGCGCCGCCCAGCGCCTCGGGTGCCAGCGGCGGCTCGGACTGCATGAGCGCCGCAACCTTGGCGACAGCCTCTCGCTTGTAGTTGATGACATCCCTGAAGACTTGCGAGGTCGCGCCAGCAAATCCTTCCGGTTCAAAATCGGGATAGGTCCGCAGGAAACGAGCCTTGAGGTCCGCAAGCGCGGCGGCGTCGAGGATCAGGTCATTCCCGTGAATTGAACCCTTCGCGGGAATGCCCAGAGCTTGGGCAATTTCTGGGTCGATTTCATAGGAAGTCAGTTTCTGTTTGCCGTATCCCAGATAGGGCCGCCGGCCGTTGTTGGACCGCAGCACCCGGACCAGACGCTGCTCTTTGAACAGCGCCCGGGCCACCGCCAGGATATCGTCAGTTTCAACGGCATCTTCAGTTTTGTTCGAGGCGCCCATGATCCGGAACGCTTTGACCCCCGACTGCCGGTTGGTTTGGCGAATGGGCCAGTGGACCGTTCTGGAGTCATCAAAGAGTGCGATCCGCTTCTCGGCATCGATGCTGTCGAACGGCTTTGTTGCATAACTCCTGATAGGCTTGCTGCGGGATTTATTTGAGAT
>NZ_JNAC01000064.1:0-9233 GCF_000722555.1 Sphingobium sp. DC-2
CCCGAAAATTTGCGGTGGAAGTCACATTAGGGCTGGACTGTCAGGATATGCGGCCGAACTGACAGCAGCGCTGGTTGGCGCCGATGTGGGTCTCCCAACCGCCCATCTCGACGATCACGCGGCTTATATCGGATCCTGGCTCGCCATTTTGCGCAAGGATAATCGCGCATTGCTGACGGCGGCTGCGCGAGCGGAGGAAGCCGCCGGATTTCTGCTGCGGGCAACCGATCTCGCTTGCGAGGATGATCTGGACGAGCAGGCGGCTGCTTGATCTCTCCATGTCGCCGATTGCACCATATCCATATATCCGCTATCGTGGATATATGGATAACGAATCTGTCATCGTCGCGTTGGGCGCGCTTGCCCAAGCCACGCGCCTCGACGCCTTCCGCCTTCTGGTGCGTCACGAACCCGAAGGCCTTCCCGCCGGCGAGGTCGCCAAGGCGCTGGATGTCCCGCAGAACACGATGTCGGTGCATTTGGCGACCCTGGCGCGTGCCGGCCTGGTCACATCCGAGCGGCGTAGCCGGATCATCAACTACCGCGCCGATCTCGATGCGCTCCGCTCCGTGATGCTGTTCCTCGTCAAGGACTGCTGTGGTGGCCGGGCCGAGCTCTGCCATCCACTTGCGGATGAACTGCTTGCCTGTCGTGCTGCCTGAAAGGACATCAACATGACGGATCGCCTGTTGAACGTACTGTTTCTTTGCACGGGCAATTCCGCCCGTTCCATCATGGCCGAGGCGATCCTCAGCCGTGAAGGGCTAGGCCGTTTCAAATCGTTCAGCGCCGGCAGCCAGCCCAAGGGCGAGGTCCATCCGTTCACCATTCATCTCTTGGAGAAGCTGAACTACGACGCAAGCCGGTTCCGCTCGAAGAGTTGGGAAGAGTTTTCCGGCCCCGATGCGCCGTCCTTGGATTTCGTGTTTACGGTCTGCGACAATGCCGCCAACGAGCTTTGCCCGGTTTGGCCGGGGCAGCCGCTGACCGCCAATTGGGGGGTGCCCGATCCGGCCGCTATCGAGGACAGCGAAACGGTGCAGCACGCGGCCTTCTTCGATACTTACAGGATGCTGTTCAATCGCATCTCGCTGTTCACCAACCTGCCGTTCGAAGGCCTCGACAAGATGAGTCTACAGAACCGGCTGAACCGGATCGGCAAGGAACAGGGCCGCGCCGACCTCCCAAGCGAAAAGGCGCCGGGTGCATGAGCAATGCCGCAATCGATATCGTCATCTATCACAATCCCGAGTGTGGGACGTCGCGCAACACGCTGGCGATGATCCGCAACGCCGGGATCGAGCCGCATGTGATCGAATATCTCAAGACGCCGCCCAACCGCCCGCGCCTGGTTTCGCTCATCGCCCGCATGGGCATCAGCGCACGCCAGTTGCTCCGCGAGAAGGGCACGCCCTTCGCCGAGCTGGGTCTTGCCGATCCGACGCTCAGCGATGACCAGCTCATTGATGCGATGATCGAGCATCCGATCCTCATCAACCGGCCAATCGTTGTGTCGCCGCTCGGCGTGAAACTCTGCCGTCCATCGGAAGAGGTGCTCGATCTTCTCCCGTCCGCCCAGCGCGGGGCTTTCACCAAGGAAGATGGCGAGCAGGTCATCGACGCCGCCGGCAAGAGGATCGGGGCGTGAACGCGACCGTCGCGGCGCGACCCAAGCCGGCGATCAACAGCTTCGAACGCTATTTGAGCGTCTGGGTGGCGCTCTGCATCGCTGTCGGCATCGCGCTTGGCTATTCGCTGCCGAATCTGTTCGCAGCCATCGCATCGGCCGAGATCGCGCGCGTGAACCTGGTCGTGGCTGTGCTGATCTGGCTGATGATCGTCCCCATGCTGCTCAAGATCGACCTCGGCGCGTTGGGGTCGGTTCGCCAACACTGGAAGGGCGTCGGCGTCACCCTCTTCATCAACTGGGCGGTGAAGCCCTTTTCAATGGCGCTGCTCGGCACGCTGTTCCTGGGATGGCTCTTCCGCCCGTTGCTGCCGCAGGGCGAGATCAACGCCTATATCGCCGGGCTCATCCTGCTCGCCGCGGCCCCCTGCACGGCGATGGTGTTCGTCTGGTCGAACCTGTGCGACGGCGAGCCGACCTATACGCTGAGCCAGGTGGCGCTCAACGACGTGATCATGGTCTTCGCCTTCGCGCCGCTGGTCGGACTGCTGCTCGGGGTCGCCTCGATCACGGTGCCCTGGGCCACGCTGCTCATCTCGGTCCTGCTCTATATCGTCGTGCCCGTCATCGTCGCGCAGGTCATCCGTCGGGCGCTGCTATCGTCAGGCGGGCAACCGGCGCTCGATCGGCTGCTGGCGACGCTCGGGCCGCTGTCGCTGGTTGCGCTGCTGACGACGCTCGTCCTCCTGTTCGGCTTCCAAGGCCCGGCGATCCTGGCTCATCCGCTGGTCATCGCACTGATTGCCATTCCCATCCTCATCCAGGTCTACTTCAATGCGGGCCTGGCTTATTGGCTCAGCCGGCGCTTCGGCGTGGCCTGGTGCGTCGCCGCTCCGGCCGCGCTGATCGGCGCGTCCAATTTCTTCGAGCTTGCGGTTGCAGCCGCCATCAGCCTGTTCGGCCTCAATTCCGGGGCCGCGCTCGCGACTGTCGTGGGCGTTCTGGTCGAGGTGCCGGTAATGCTGTCTGTCGTCAGCATCGTGAAGAAGACGCGGCCCTGGTACGAGCAACGTGTTCCTGCATGATCGCTACACTGCTGGATCCCAGGTCGCTTTCCGACCTGATGGCGGAGCTGAGCGCGGCGGGTCTGCCTGCCAGTGATCTCGCCGAGGCGGGACGCCGCTTCTTTCGGTTCGAGGATGATGTTGGCATTGTCGGTTATGGCGGGATCGAAGGCGACGGCTCCGACCGCCTGCTGCGCTCGCTGGTCGTGAAGGCCGATCGGCGCGGATGCGGATTGGGCGGTGCCATTCTCACTTCGGTCGAATGCGTTGCAGCTGATGAGGGCGCGACTAGCCTGTACCTGCTCACCACGACCGCCGAGCCTTTCTTTCGCCGTCACGGCTATGAAACAGCCGAACGGACCGACGTTCCTGCCGTCATCGCGCGATCGGCCGAGTTCCGATCGCTATGCCCGGCGAGCGCCGCCCTTTTGTATAAATGGATTGCCTGATGTCGCGTCTTCGTATCCTTCCCGAACCCGATCACATGCCCGCGCTGGACCGTGCAATGATCCGGCTCGATCTCGCCGCCGGGCTCGGCGCGCTCGAGCCGAAACCTCGCATCCTCCTCCTCTACGGCTCGCTGCGCGAGCGGTCGTTCAGTCGTTTCGCGGTCGAGGAAGCGGCCCGGCTGCTCATCCTCTTCGGCGCCGAAGTGCGGATCTTCGATCCGGCCGATCTCCCGCTCCCCGACCAGATCAAGGACGATGATCACCCGGCGGTGCATGAGCTTCGCGAGCATGCGCTCTGGTCCGAAGGCATGGTCTGGTGCAGCCCCGAACGGCACGGCCAGATCACCGGCATCATGAAAGCGCAGATCGACCATTTGCCGCTCGAATTCGGCGGCATGCGTCCGACCCAGGGCCGGACCCTGGCCGTCATGCAGGTTTCGGGCGGATCGCAGTCGTTCAACGCGGTCAACACGTTGCGGCTGCTCGGGCGGTGGATGCGCATGTTCACCATCCCCAACCAGTCGAGCATCGCGATGGCGTTCAAGGAGTTCGACGAGGACGGCCGTCTCAGAGCCTCAAGCTATTATGACCGGATCGTCGACGTCATGGAGGAGCTGGTGCGCTTCACGGTGCTGACACGTAGCCATGCCGATCAACTCGTGGACCGCTATTCGGAACGCAAGGCGGCAGCCGCCAAGCGCGACGCGGCCCAAGATCTGGCCTCACGGTCGACGGCCTGACGGCCCGGCGCTTGCGATGCGACGCGCTTTCATGCCGTCCTGTGCGTATCGGGAGATCGGGTTGCGGGTGCCCTTCTTAAGGTCCTCCGCGCCATGAATGCCTGACGCGACAGGGCCTTCGCGCCTTTCGCCAGAGGATGCGGCACATGGGCCACCGCGCTGGCGGCGGCAACCCGAACGCTCCGGCCGTGTTGGCGCGCCGAGGCGCGCCTGCCCGCACCACCCGGACCTTATCGGGTTCCCCTTGGGCGTTGCCCGGCGGTGCCGCCGCCGCTTTTTCGATGGCCCGGAGGGTGCGCATCCGGCGGGAAGGCCGCCGGCCCTGCGACACGGAAAGGCAATCCCTCATGACCAGCTCCCTTTCAGCAGTGCTCCAAGCACTCGAACTCGGCCATCTCGACCTGGCGGGCGACCAACGCTCGATAGAAGCGCCGCCGCCGGCAGAGGCGCTCGAACAGACCGTCAGCGCCATCTGGAGCGATCTCTTCGCGCTCTTCCCCTTCACCGCGCTCGAACGCGACATCGAGGATCTGGGCTGGGGTTTCGTCAATCTCTTCCACCGCGCGGCCGCCAAGAAGCATCAGCTGATCGACCGCCTGACCGACGAGATCCGGCTCCTGCTCGCCGAGCAGGACGGGTCGGAGATCGCGACCGCCGACCTCGAGGACAAGATCGATCTCGCCCGCAAGGTCGAGCAGTCCGCCCAGGCCTATGAGGGGATGCGCGACACCGCGGCGCGCCACTATCTGCACGAGACCGGCCGCTCCTGGGTGCCCGCGACCGGCAACCGCATCTCGCTCGGCACGACCGCTGCGATCGTCGATGGCCGGGCCTATTTGCAGGCGCGGCGCGAGCGGGTGCGCGATGCCAATATGGTCCATGGCACGCCCGTGGTCTTCGCCGGCGGGCGCCTTCGCTTCGCCAGCGACGACGAGGCCAAGCAGTTTGCCGACAATCTGCTGCGGACCCTCAAGGCCGTGCGCGAACGTGTGGGCGACATGTATCTCGTCCATGGCGGCGACATGAAGGGCATCGAGCGTCTTGCAGCATCCTGGGCCGAGCAGAACGGCATCCAGCAGCTGCGGTTCGGCCTTGATCGCAAGCTTGGCGATCGTGCCGGCTTCCGGCGCAACGAGCAGATGCTCTCGGTCAAGCCGCGCTACGTCATCGCCTTCCAGGGCAACGGCGTCACCGAAAGACTGGTGATCGAGGCCAAGGCGCGCGGCATCCATGTCGTCGATCGCCGCGGACCGCTCGGAACGCCGCCGGCGGCGTTATCCCGCGGCTGACCGCCGTGCCGGCCGCTTCGGCGGCCGGCTTTTCTCAATCTCGCGGATTCCGGTGCCGGAGGGGAGGGGGCGGGGCGGATGCGTCCCTTGTTCCCTTCGGAGGTTCCGCATCATGTTCATGCCCGATCGCGCCAGTGCGTGCGTGCTCCTTGCATTCCGCGCTGTGCATGGCCGCCACTGGAAGGCGAAGCTCCTGTCGTTATGGTCGACGGGCCGCGATGTGGACGAAGCCGATGGCGCTTACTTACGACATCTGCGCAACCAGGCCGGTCCTTCCTGGCTCCGCCAGCTGACGCCGCGCCGCTGGCGCGCGGTCGAAAGATTGGCGGCGCCCGGCGACCCGGTGCTTGCAGCGGTTTTTCTCGATCGTGCGCGCGAATTTCATCGCGGCGCGCAGATTGGCGCGCCTATTGCGCCCGCGCCGGCACTGCACTTGCTCGCGATCTCCTGCGAACTGGGTTTGAAGGCGCATCTTTTGGGTCATGGCTGGACGGACGATGCGCTGGCCCGCGATCTCCGTCATGACCTTGTCCGCGCCCTCGACGAGGCGTGGCAGCTAGGCCTGCCGGCGCCCGGTCGTCCCCTGGCCGATTTCATCAAGAGCCTCGGCCCGGCCTATGCCGTGCATCGGATCGACGCGCTGGTGGCAGGTGGCTATGCCTGCGACATCGGCGCCGTGCTTGGCGAGACCACGCAGCTCCTCGATGCCGTGGCGGCCTGCCTGAGCCCAGCCATGCCAGGCGCCGCCACCTTGCCCACCTCCTCTTCCCCCTCCGCGTGATCGTGCAACGGACGTCGTGTCGAGCCCGCGAGTGGCCATGCGAAGGATCTACAATCCCGTCCTGCGGCTCAAGGGACGGGCAGATAAGGCGCGCGCGTAAGGTCCGCGAGATGCCGGACCGGCGAGCTCAGCAAAGCCGGCAATATCGGCGGTTTCGATGGGTGGGCTCCGGTCATGGCCCAAGCGACGCACCGTCCTTCTCCTCATCTGACCCCTAAGCCGGCCGTCCGACCCATCCAACCCGCGAGCCATCGGGCCGAGTTGCCGTGTGCCACGGCTGCCCGCACCACCCCTTGTCCCGGGGTTCCCCGGCGCTGCGCTGTCGGTGGATTGGCCGTCCTGTCCGCCTTGGCCGGGGATCAGTCGAAGGGACGGTCCCTTGGACCCATATCGAAGGAACCCAAGCCATGCAGAACCTCGTCATCCTCGCCGGCAATGTCGGTGGCACGCCGGAAACCCGCACCACCCAGGGCGGCACCCGCATCACCCATTTCAGCCTCGCCACCTCGCGCCCGAAGCGCGACAGCAACGGCAAGATCCTGCGCGACGACAACAATCGCCGCCTCGAGGACACCGAATGGCACCGGATCACCTGCTTCAACGGCGTCGGCAAGACGGTCGAGCAATATGTCGACAAGGGCATGAAGGTCATGGTCCGGGGCCGTATCCACTACACCCGCTGGACCGACAGCGAGAATATCGAACGCTACGGCGTCGAGATCATCGCCGACGAGGTGACCTTCCTCACCCGCGCCAAGTCGAACGAGAATAGCGGCGGCGGCAACGAGCCCGAGGACGATGAAATCCCGTTCTGAGGTCGGACAGGGCGGCCCGGCGGCATCGCCGCCGGGCCTCTTATCCTGTTCAGGCGCGGCATGGTCCCAAGCGGATCAGCGGGATCGGCATCGCCCCTTGGCATAGCGCTCCCAGCGCAGCACGGTGCCGGTAGCGATCATCGCGCAGCTGAGATCGCCGATGCCGGGCGCGTTGCACCAGGCGCCGGTCCGGTTGCCCTTGGCTTCGCCGGTCGAGACGCAGCGCATGGTGGAGCCAGCCACGCGAATATGCCCGGTGGATGTCTGGCCGCGCGGTCCGCCAAGCAGGCGCACCAACGCATCGCGGGCGGCCGGGCCACTTGCTCTTGGACAGGGCTGGCCGGGGCGGCAGCTGTTGTCGATCTCGCGCGCGGCAATGCCGGCGAGCCGCACATGGGCGCCCTCGCGGCACCAGATCGGGCCATCGCCATCCCAGACGCGCGTCGGTGTGCAGGCGAAAGTCTGACCATTGGGGACCACGGCGGCGGCGAGCAGGAGCGGGAACAGCATCCGGCGGGGCTAACCGACAAGCGGCCGCCTGTCATCCGGACCCCGCTGGATGGGGCGGCAGGCAGGGCAAGGGGCGGGGCGCGACATCGGCGGGGACCTGGCCTCCTGGCCGGCGGGTTCGCCCGCTCTCAATCGGCGCGATCCTTGGTCCACCCGGTGACCTTTTGCGATCAACCCGCAAGGGGTCCGGTCGCTTCGCTACGGCTTTTTGGGCCTCCAGCCAAAAAAGTGATCGCGGCCACCGGCCGGACACATCGGGCGCCTGTCGAGCGGGACGAACCCGCCGGCGCGCAAAGGAGCCTCGACATGTTCACCGACATCGCAATCGCTCGCCGCCACGCTTTCAGCCTCTCGCGCAGCCTCATGATGGTCACCTTCGTCATCGCGATCGGGCAGCATTACGGGGTCATCACCGCCGAAGACGCCGACGGCAGCGTCGCCATCGTCACCGAATTCGATCCCTTTGCCTGACGGCTCGTCCGGGAGCCGCTCGGCTCCCGGTTATTCCCCTCGCTTCGATCGCGGCTTGCGCCGAAGACGGGCAACGGCTCGATGACCTCGCTGCACTCATCGATGAGGGCGGCCCCTTTTCCGTGGAGGGAAAGGGTGTCGCGAGCCTGCTGGCGGAATTTCGGCACCAGAAAGGGCTGCCCACGATGCTCGCCCATGGCCAGGCGAAGCTGACAGTCGAACGGACCAGTCGATGGGCCACCATCTTTCGTGTGATCGCGATCCGGGCACGGTAGGCTGATCGTTCGACGCTCGTGATCGAAGAGAGCGAGGCGGCGGAGAGGCTTCAGCAGCTCCGTAAGGTATCGCAGAAATCGTGCTCTGCTCTTGGCAATCTGCGACGGGCGGTTGCCGTCTGAAAGTCGGATTTCTCTGCATCTATGCGCTGAGAATGGCGGCTCCGGCGCGGCCGGACCGGGCTCTAGGCTTCGCCCTGAGCCTTGTGCCAAGTCTCAGCCCATTCGGGTGACGATCCCTGCCGTGGCTGCTCGCACTTTCAACCCTGCGCGCAAACGATGGCCCGGCCGGTCGCGCCGCGCGCTGGAGGGCAGTTGGCCAGGCCCGCGCGCAGGTGCTCATCGTGCAGCAATATGTGCCAGAGACGGTCATGGCCGCGCGCCGCGAGATAATAGGCCGCGCCGTCGCAGCCGACCATGCGGCATCGGGCCTGCCGGTCGATGAGGCTGGCGCCTGCTCCATGGAGCCCGATCAGGGCATCGACATCCTCGCGCATCAACCCGCCGCAGCGGCGGCATTGCGATCGGACGAGGATCTGGCGCAGCCGCATCGCCTGGAGTGACGTGGTCCAGGCCGGGGCAAGGCGGAAGAGAGTGGCGCTGCTCGTCATGACGGGCAGAGGATAGCGCCGGGCTCTCCGCGGAGCCAGAGGATCAGGACACCGCGATCATCTCTTCGCGATCCCGCCCGCCAAGACCTTCCTCCTGTCGGCTCGCCTGGCCGGCGCGCGCGCCCGCGCAAGCCCGCTCCGCGCGCTTCTCCACTGCCGTTGCGACCCTGCGGGTGCTCGGCCGCGCTCTGCCGCCGGCCCTTGGCACGCCTGTCGGAAGGCCCCGGCGGGCGGGGCCGGACAGATCAGGAGCGTTCTCATGTCCCAATCCTCCCCGAATGCGATGAGCCAGGCCGAGCGGATCGCCCGCGTCGCCGAACTCAATGACGCGCTTCGCCGGTCCATCCATAGCCCGGGCCGCAACCAGATCGTGATGACCGCCGGCGTTGCGGCGCTGATCGGCGAGGTCGCCCTGTTCCGCGGCTTTCGCCGCCGCGCGGAGATCCTCCGGATCGTGCGCGACTATGACAGCTTCACGCCCGACAACGATCCGATCGGCGAGCATGATTTCGGCCGCTTCGAGTTCGAGGATGCGATCCTCTACTGGAAGATCGACTTGTATGATCCGGGCCTTGTCAAGGTCGCATTGAACGGTTCCTTC
>NZ_JNAC01000065.1:0-1317 GCF_000722555.1 Sphingobium sp. DC-2
TTATGGGATGGACGCCTCCCGACTTCCAGGCACCATGGATGTTCCACCAAGAGGAGGAAGGCGATGGAAATGCTAGCGATCGATTTGGGAAAGCAGTCGTTCCACCTGCACGGGGTAGATGCGGACGGCATAGTGATCTCGCGGAAAGTGAGTCGCAGCAAACTGGAGAATGCTGTGGCGGAACTGGCCCCCGATATTATTGCGATGGAAGCCTGTGCGAGCGCGCACCATTGGGGTCGACAGTTCAGGTCGACCGGCTGCCAAGTGCGCCTCATCAATCCAAGGTTTGTGAAGGCGTTCGTGCGCGGATCCAAAAACGATGCCATCGACGCGGAAGCGATCTACGACGCAGCGTCACGCCCCACGATGCGCTTCGTCCCGGTCAAGACCACCGAGCAGCAAGACCTCCAGTCGCTGCATCGCGTTCGAGAGCGTCTGGTTATTCAGCGAACCTCGCTTATCAATCACGCGCGCGGCTTGCTTGCCGAATATGGTGTAATACTCCCCAAAGGACCGTGGCGCTTTCGCGACCAGGCACCGCAGGCAATTGATGACGCAGACCTATCCGAACTTGCGAAAATGTTGTTCACCGATCTTCTCGATCAGCTGCGCGACGTTGAGATGAGGCTTTCTAAACTCGATACCGAACTGGTCAGAATATGCCGAGAGCATGATGCCTGTCGCCGGCTCGCCGCGCTGCCGGGCGTCGGCCCCGTAATCGCGACCGCCCTTGTTGCTGCCGTAAATGATGGCCGGCATTTTCGCTCAGGCCGTGAACTCGCCGCCTGGATCGGCCTCGTGCCCCGGCAATATACCACGGGCGGCAAACCACGCCTCGGTGGAATAGGGCGACGAGCCAATCACTATCTGCGGCGGCAGCTGATACACGGCGCACGCGCAGTCATTAGCCGATTGACCGGCCGTGATGATCGGCGATCAGCTTGGCTCAAGGGCATCGTTGCCAGAGCAGGATTTAACAAGGCCTTGGTGGCGCTCGCCAACAAGACGGCGCGGATCGCTTGGGTCCTCCTTGCAAGGAAGGAGAGCTACGTGCCCGCATAAATAGCGAGCCTACGGAATCACCGCGGATGCGGTGACGACTGCGAGGTGGATAGTGATGGTGCAACGGCAAGGACCGCCGCTTCAAAGCCTGATTTACGACAGGGCCACCAAGGCCGAGCATGTTATGAGGCCAGAGGCAGCGGACTCCCATCAAGGCCCGGAGCGGGATCGCTCCAGCGAAGGCCGGATAGATTCACGCAAGCCAAGCCCAGCGCCAGATCGAAATCACCTTGCGGCGGGAGGCGTCCATAGATT